>CAZHYF010000120.1:4579-5802 GCA_964536635.1 uncultured Rhodospirillaceae bacterium
GCCCCGGCGTCAAGTTTCAGTTTTCGCTTGAATGCGGCGGCGATGGCCTCGGCTTGCAGGCTTGCGATCTGGAAATCCAGCCAGGTGACCGAGGCAAAGTTGCCGTGCTCGTGACTCGTTCCACCGTGGGTGTGGGCCAGTGAGTCTCCGGGCAGATAACTGTCTTTGGCTTTGGCGGAGGTATCAACCAGACGTGCCCGCCGCAAGGAGACCTGGGGCAGCCAGCCGGCAAAACCGGCTCCGTTTAACAGCACAAGGTCAGCGGCCTGCATTTGGGCGATGTCATCGCCTGTGGGCTGCCAAAAGGCAGGGTCTTCGCCCTTGGGCGCAGGCATGACCACCGTGGCGGCGTCCGCGGCCAAGCGCTGGGCAAAATAGGCGAGCGGCGAGTTGACCGCGATGACCAGCGGTTTGGCGGTGGCGGCTCCTGCCAACACAAATGCGAGCAGGGCAAAGGCAATTGAGGGCAAGCGCATGGTCAGGCTCCAGTGGTTAGAGGGAAACACGAGTATCAGACACCCCTTAGAGAGTTGGCGCAATCAACAGCACCACCAACTCACCAACCAAGGCATCGGCGGCCAGCCAAGCCAAGATTGCAAGCCCGGCGCCTGCTGCCAGCAGGATTAGCAGCTCGAAGCTGACCAGGCGCAGGCTGAACCAGCGGCCTGCTCCCAACTGATAGTTGGTGCGCATCTCGGCCTGGCGCAATTGCAGCGACAAGAAAACAGCAAGGCCCAAAGCAAACAGCGCTGCAAGCGCCACAACGGCCACCACCGCATCCAGGAGCGCCTTAAAGCGAAACAGGCTGTCCATGAGCTGGGCGATCAGGGGCGCGGGCTGGATGGCCTGAATGGCGCTGTCGGGGCTCTGGAACAGGCCGCGCAAAATTGTCTTGGACTTGTGGTCATAGGGCAGGGCAATGATCGCTGTGACTGGGTAGCCTTCGGGATCGCCGTGGAAGTGAAAGCTGGAGCGGTTGTCGTCCGTGATGCGCGCGAACTGGCGCTGTGCGGCGTTGGCGACGATCACACCGTCGGGCGTCACGCCAGCCGCGATCACGTCGTCGTGGCCGTGGCCGATGCCCTGGATGATCCACGAGGTCTTGATATCGGTGAAGATGGCGCCATCGTCGGGCGTGCCGCTCGGCTCCAGAACCCCCACAACATCGAGCTGCAGCGGGTAGCTGGCGGTTAGATCAAAGAGGTTTTCAGGCTGAGAGACTA
>CAZHYF010000120.1:5902-7297 GCA_964536635.1 uncultured Rhodospirillaceae bacterium
GCCTGGCCTTGGAAATAGAGCGCCTTGATCGCAAGGTCCAAGGCCGAGCCCTGGCGTCCCAGCAACAGTGGGGTGGTCTCGGCGCGCTGGGTCATCAGGGCTTGGCTGCGCGCCAACAGGCTCTGGGTCACCAAGGGAACCGCCAGGATGAGGCCGCTAGCCAGCACCACCACCAGGCTCTTGATCCAGTGGTGGCGCAGGTAGGCCAGGGCGAGATAGAGGCTAGACATGGGCAGCCTCCGCAGCGGCGTTCAGGCTGTAGCGGAAGGTCGAGAAGTCGATCACCCGGTCGAAACGATCCAGCAGCCCGTGGTCGTGGGTCACGGCCAGCAGCGCCGCTCCGTCCTCTTCAGCGCGGCGGAACAACAGGTCGAGGATCAACGTCTTGTTCTCGGGGTCCAGGTTGCCGGTGGCCTCGTCAGCGAGCAAGAGGCGTGGGCGGCGGATCAGAGCACGGCAGATGGCAACCCGCTGCTTTTCCCCTTGCGACAGGGCCCTTGGACGCTGGCCCAGGCGCTCGCTGACGCCAACCGCTGCGGCCAGAGCGCGGGCGCGGGCGCGTACATCGGGGGTCAAGCGCGCTTCGGGGTCCAGGCGGTAGGGATGCAGAATATTGTCGTAGGCCGACAGGTAGGGAATGAGTTGAAAGTCCTGGAAAACAAAGCCCAGTTTGTGTCGGCGCAGGCGTCGGCGAGCAGTATCGCCTATGCCTGTCATGGGGCTGCCGTCAATGATGATGCTGCCGTGTTGGGGCACCAAGAGGCCCGCCAACAGGTTTAGCAGCGTCGTCTTGCCGGTACCAGACGGGCCAACGATCGCCACTTTTTCGCCTGCGGCCAGCGCAAGGCGCGGCACCTCCAAACGGAAGTTGGCCTTGGGGTAGGCGAAGGCCAGGTCGTGAACCTGAATCATGCCGACGTCCGGTGCTGATGCCATTGGTGTTGCGGTCTGGGTCATGGCTTGACCTCCCCCGCGGCAGGCTGAGCTGGCTGTAGGTCTTTGGCGTCCTGGACTTCCAGGACTTCCTGGGCATCCTGGGCCTGTCCGATCGGCCTGCCCGCGTCGCTGCGGTCCACGTCCTTCAACGCGAAGTCCACCATGCGCCACTGGCCTTGCCAGGGTGCCATGGTGATGCGCGCGCTGTAGACATTGCCGCGGATGTGTTGATGCACCCCGTGACCAACCAAACCGATCACCGCCCAGCGCACGTCAAAGACCAAGTTATAGCTGTTTGGCAGCCAAGCATAGTCGAGCGAACGCAGCTCAATGGAGTGCAAGGTCTGGCTCGCCGGGTCTAGGCCCGACTGCAAGGTGGCTTGTTTTTGTAGGTAGAGCTGTTCGAGCACCTGGGGAGCGGTGGCCAGTGCCAAGGCGTCATAGATGGCCTCAGGCTCG
>CAZHYF010000120.1:7397-8551 GCA_964536635.1 uncultured Rhodospirillaceae bacterium
CATTTCGCTGGGCTCTTTGTGCGACACGCCTGCGTGGATGGCATAGGCTACAAGAATCCCCAGAATCAGACCGCCCAGGGTTGGCCAAAGCGCGACCTTGTTTCCCTCTTGGATCAACAGCACCGAGGCGCCGATCATCAAACCCGCCGCGAGCGCGTTGGCCAAGCCTTGCTGGGCCTTGCTCAAGTCTTTGCGCAGGTAGAACGGCAGTGCCCCCAATCCTGTGGCGAGTGCGGTAAGCATGGCGGCGGCGGTGATCATCCAAACGTGGGACATGGCGAGGCTCATCTTTTTTTTCGGCCAAAGCGGCGCTAGAGCAAGACCCAAGCTCTTGAAATCAAGCGCTTAGGCGACGTTGCGTTCAAAATACTTCTATGGCGCATGTTGCGTGATGACGACCGATCGCAGCATGCGCTTGGGGCTCTGCCCCTGTTCCAACCTAGCAGGGCCATGCCACAAAAAGCGAGACCTGGCCCCCCAATCAGGTCAAACAGAATGCCGCAGCAAGGCCAGAGCTTCTGGTGGAGGCTGTGCTATACTCGGCCTGCTTACTAGCCAAGGCAGCGAAAGGACAGACCTATGCAGCACGGTGTTTTTGTTTGGAACGAGTTTATGACCCGAGATGTCGAGGGGACCAAGGCCTTCTACACAACAGCGGTCGGATGGCGCTTCGAAGGTATGCCCATGTCCGAGGGCACCTATTGGATCGCCAAGTCGGGCGACCAGATGGTGGCAGGCATCATGGCTATGCCCAGCGACGATCCGCGCTTTGAGCATGTGCCCGACCACTGGTTGCCCTATTTGGAAGTGGACGACGTGATCGCCCGCACCAAGCAGGCCGAATCCGCTGGCGCTACCGTGATCAAGGCGCCCTTCGAGGTGCCAGGCATTGGCACGATCGTGATCTTGGCCCAGCCTGGCGGTGGCGTTGTGGGGTGGATGACGTCAGTATCCCGAGACGCCTAGAGCAAAACCTGGGCTCATGGGTCCAAGAGCTTGGGCTTTGCGCTAGAGCGGTGAAGGTCGCGTAGAGCCAGCTCCAGTCTCTGGGCTAGAGCGTCGGGCGTTGGTTTTTCAACAGCCCTTCCGCTCTAGCTGACTGATTTTCTTACGCAAGTCCATGCTCTCTCGTGTTGCCACTCATTCGCGGCTTG
>CAZHYF010000121.1:0-4411 GCA_964536635.1 uncultured Rhodospirillaceae bacterium
AAAAATGGTGGACAGGGTTGGATTCGAACCAACGTAGGCATAGCCAGCGGATTTACAATCCGCCCCCTTTAGCCACTCGGGCACCTGTCCAGGCCGCGTCTGCGCATTGCGCTGCGGGAGAGCGCGGTGTAGCAGTCGCCCTGGCAGTCGTCAACCAGCTTTTCGGCCTTTTTTATTGAGCTGTCCGGCTGCTGCGCCTAAAGCTGGTGCCAAGCCACCCAAGGGCCAAGTCCAGCGGTTCACCGGCGGGCCTTTTGCGCCGTCCAAATCGCTGACCTTTGACCCTGGCACCCTGCCAAAAAGGATACCACCGCTCGTGTCTGCCAAGCCGACGCTCAAGCTGCCCAAGGGCGCTTTGTCGAAAAAACGCCGCCCCACCAAACATTGGATTTGGGGCCATCATGCCGTCGCGGCGGCCTTGGCCAATCCGGCGCGCAAATCCAAGCGCTTGCTGGTCTATCCTGATTTGCTGCCCGGCCTCATGCCCCAGCTTGACGCCATGGAGATCCCGCCGGCCATCAGCGAGGCTCGCAAGGCTGACATTGACGGCCTGCTGCCCGAAGGCGCCGTCCACCAGGGCTACGCTCTGGAGTGCAACCCGCGCCCCGAACTGAGCCTGGGCCAGTATCTGGCGCTGCCCCAAGAGCAGCGGCGCCTGTTGGTTGCTTTGGATCAGGTCACCGATCCGCACAACGTAGGAGCCATCTGGCGCTCGGCGGCGGCCTTTGGCGCCTCGGGCCTGCTGCTGACCGAACGCCACGCCCCCAACGAGACCGGGGTTTTGGCCAAGACCGCTTGCGGCGGCCTGGAGGTGGTGCCTCCAGTCCGGGTGCGCAACCTGTCTGACAGTCTGGAGAGTCTGGCAGAAAAGGGCTACCGCATCTTGGGCCTGGCCGGTGAAGCCGAGACCCGGATCAACGAGCTGGAGCCCGCCGAGCTCAATGTCTTGGTGCTGGGCGCTGAAGGCGAGGGCATGCGCCAACGCACGCGCCAAACCTGCACCAGGCTGGTACGCCTGCCGACCCGACCACCGATCGAGCACCTCAATGTGTCCAACGCCGCTGCCATTGCGCTCTATGCGCTGGCGTCCTAGCCTGAAGCGCGCCGCCGCCCATCTCTGCTGATAGCTTTCCATGAGTACGACACTGACATCGCAGTCCTATATCGAAACCCGTATTGAGGCGATCTTGGGCCGCTGGGAAGGGCGCTGGTTCGACATCTCCCAGACCGATCGCCACAGCGCTGCGCCTGCGCCCAGCGAAGAGCCGCTGCCCGAGCGGTTGCACGCCATGACGCTGCCCGAACGCGACGGCGCCAAGCACCACCTGATCGTCACCCACGGCAACGGTATGACCGGCGCGACCCACGCCAACCTGGCGCGCGCGCTTGCCGAGGCCAACCCGCATATCCAGCCCTGGTTGGTGGATACGCGCGGGCATGGTCGCTCGACGCTCAGTTTGGACCCAGGCAAGATCCGCGACTACCGCCGCTATAGCGCCGACCTCAAGGCGTTCTGCGCTGGGCTGGAGGGGCAGTTGCACTTCATGGGGCATTCGATGGGCGCTCTGCTGGCGCTGCGCGAGGCCAGCGATCTTTGCGCCAAGACGCCGGAGCGCGTTGGCTCGCTCATGCTGCTGGAACCCACCTTGATATCGCGCAGCTACTACGCCCTGGCGGCTTTGGGGCACTACATGCCGAAGCTCATGCGGCGCATCAATCCCTTGATCAAGTCCGCTGCGCGCCGCCGTCCCTCGTGGGAGACCTGGAACGAGATGTTCGCCTCCTACGAAGACAAGGAGCTGTTTGCTGCCTTCGATCCAGACAGCTTTGCGGGCTATCTGGCGACCGGCATCAAGGCGAGCCAATTCGGGGTGGCCTTGGCCTGCGCGCCCGCGCTGGAGGCCGCCAACTTCCAGTGGCTGGAGTTGGACCTTTGGGGCCAAGTCAAGCGCCGCCGCAGCATTCGCGACGTGCCCACCTTTTTGGCCTACGGCAAGCTGCAAGGCTCGACCTTGCTGCCCGGCCGCGTCCAGGAGCTGAAAGGGCTCTTCCGCCATCTGACCGTGTTGGGGGTCGAAGATGCTGACCACTTCTTGCCCATGACCCATGTCGATCTCTTGCAGACCGAGCTGTTGCGTTTCTATGCAGGCCTGTCGGCCTAACCGCTCTCGGTCAGCGCGTTCTGCGCGCCTTCTTTGCCCGCCCACCCAGAGGAACTCCCCCCGTGTCCGCTGCAGATTCCGTCCGCTTGACCCCGCCACCTGCGCCCATGACCGGCGCTTTGAGCTTGCCCGGCTCCAAGTCGATCACCAACAGAGCTCTGCTGTTGGCGGCCCTTGCACGGGGCACCAGCCGGTTGACCGGTGCTTTGACCAGCGATGATACCCGCCATATGTCCACGGCCCTGCGCGCCATGGGCGTGCGGGTCGAGCAGCCCAGCGAGACCGAGTTCTTGGTCGAGTCAACCGGTCGCTTGACGCCTGCTGACGCGCCCTTGTTCCTGGGCAATGCAGGCACTGCGACGCGCTTCATTACGGCGGCGGTTGCGACCCAGCACGGGCGCTTTGTCGTTGATGGCGATGAGCACATGCGCAAGCGGCCCATCAAGCCCCTGGTAGCCGCATTGGCACGCTTGGGTGTGGCGGCCTCGGCGCCCAGCGGTTGCCCTCCGGTCACCATTGACGCCACTGGCGATTTTGCCGCTGATAGCGTTGAGATCGACGGCGGCCTGTCCAGTCAATACGTCTCGGCCATTTTGATGGCGGCAGCCTGCCTGCCGCGTCCCTTTGATCTGCGCTTGGCCGGCAAAGACATCGGCGCCAAGGGCTATATTGATATCACGCTGGCGGTCATGCGCGCCTTTGGCGCGCGCTTCGAGGTGCCCGAATTGGGTCACTGGCGTTTGCTGGGCGGCGGCTATGAGGCCTGCGATTTTGCCATCGAGCCCGACGCTTCGGCGGCTACATACTTGTGGGCGGCCGAGCGCATGAGTGGCGGCCAGATCGACCTGGGCGTTGACCCTTTGGCGATGAGCCAACCCGATGCCAAGGCCTGGCAGGTGATCCAGACCTGGCCGCGCATGCCTGCGGTGATCGACGGCAGCCAGATGCAGGACGCCATACCGACGCTGGCTGTGTTGGCGGCCTTCAACAAGACGCCGGTGCGCTTTGTCGGCATCGCCAATTTGCGGGTCAAAGAGTGCGACCGTACCGCTGCCTGCCGCGCTGAGCTGAACAAAATCAAACCCGGCTTGGCCGCAGAGCAGGGCGACGATCTGCTGGTCTACGGCGATCCCAGCTTGAAGGGTCAGGCGCGCAGCGCCCAGATCTTCACCTATGCCGATCATCGCATCGCCATGGCCTTTGCTTTGGCGGGAATTTTCATGCCGGGCTTGACCATTTTGGACCCCGGCTGCGTGGCCAAAACCTACCCGCACTACTGGCGGGACATGGCCAGCTTGGGGCTGGGTGTCGATACCGCAATGGCTTAGGGTTGGCTCATTCGACGGGCTGTTGTTCCCTGACTGGCTTGGCCTGCCGGACTTTGCTGTTCGCGGGGCTTTGCGGTGCGCTGGGTTTCGCCGCCTGGTCTCAAAACGCAAATTGGGTGGGCTTGGAGGCGCCTTGTGGCAAAGAAAAGCCCCACCCGCCAAAGGGCGGGCAGGGCGCAATGATTGCTTACAGGCTCACTCTACAAAGCCGAGAGAGCGCTTATCCTTCTGATGGGCGGCTCTCCAAAATCCGGTCTTATACTGCCGGTGCCACCTATACTCCTAGATTCCGACACGTCTTTCAAGTGCTTCGATCAAATTATAATTGTGCTCTTCGACCGGGGTGAGACTGAAAATCGTGTTTTGAGAGCGATACCAGGGCTGCTGAGCGAAGTAGGCGGCCAGGTCACCTTGCTGGAAGGTGAAGCCATAGCGCGCATAAATTTCCGCGCGAATAAGGCGTATTACCTCTCCTGCGCTGCCAAGATGCGAGAAGCTCTCGGCCACCGCCAGCACCTCCGGCGCTGACACCAAACGGCTTTGGGTCTCGGGCATCAGGAAAAAGCCCGTGTTGCCGTTCTGCGGCGCCGCTGCGCGGTACAAAGCAGCGGTTCCAGCCTTGCCTGCGACCGCGACTCGGGGGTCGTTGCCCTGCGGGATCGGCTGGGTCAGGGGGTAGAGCGCGTTGGGGTTGATGTCCAGCGGCTGCGGCAGGCTATAGCGATAGGCGCCGATTTGGGGCTGGACTTGACCAGGGACATGACCGGGGACTTGACCCACTGACGGCTGCATACCATAGGCGGGGTTGGCATATCCGGGCATCACTGGCGCCATCATGGGTTGGGGCATTATGGGCATCATGCCAGGCATAACTCCGGGTACAACTCCGGGCATCATACCCGGTACCATACCTGGTGCCAT
>CAZHYF010000121.1:4511-8431 GCA_964536635.1 uncultured Rhodospirillaceae bacterium
CCATACCTGGTGCCATTCCGGGCACAGGCCCCATAATGACCTGCGCAGTTTGAGGCAGATCCGGTGATAGATCCTGGCCACCTTGCGCCGCCATCAGGCCCGGCTTGGTATGGACACTGGCCGACACTTGGGTCTTTGCTGCCTTCTCCAAGGCGTGGATCAACGCCACGTTGGCCTCAGCCACCGGTGACAGCTTCAGCGAGTGGTGCCGCGGCACATACCAGCTCTGCTGGCCAAAGTAGGCTTTCAGATCGGGCTGGCCAAAGGTGTAACCGGTGCGGGCAAAGACCTCGTTGCGCATGAGGCGCAGCACCGCTTGCGGTGAGCCCAGAGCGCCGAGGGCGTTCACGCGTGCCATGATCTCGGCTTCCGACAGGCGGCGGTGATCGGCGTCATCCAGCAAGAAGGCTGAACTTCCGGTTTCGCCCAACAGGGGGCTTTCAGTCATCAGGGCAGCCGCGCCACCAGCCTTTCGGAACATGCGCGGGGCTTGGCTGTCGGCGGCATCGCTCACCTGGTAGGAGGTGCCGGGCAGCGCGCCGTCCGCCGAAGGAGCCACCAACGGCGTGTAGCTGGCATTGGGCAGCCCCGGGGTGAAGATCGGCGCCAAGGTCGGCTGATCCAAGCGCGAATACTGGGCCGGGTTTAAGGAGCCTGCGCTTGCCCCGCTGGGGGTGGCGTTGATGGTGCCGATATAGGTGTTCGCAATCGTGCTGGCGTCGGGCTGTCCGGAGGCCTGGACAGGCGCGCTGCCGCTCGGAATGGCGCTGAGGTCGCCGGATTGGCCATACAAGCTAGGGCTGCTTGTTTGACCGCCGGTTTGCACACTGCGGGTCGTGGTGGTGGTCACTGCGATTTGACCGGGATCGCGATAGACGCGCTCACCCAGGCGCTGGCGCTCCAGGCGCAAGATCGCAGCGACGTTCTGCTCTTCGATGCTGGACAGGTGCAGGTGACCTTGGCTGGCGCGATACCAGCCTTGGCGGTGGAAATAGTCCTGAAGTTGGGGCGAGCGGAAGGGACGCCCCTTGCGCGCGAAGATCTCGTTGCGTGCCAGACGCAATACCGCCAAGGGGTTGCCCAGGTCGGCGCGGCGCGTGACAACGGCCATGATCTCATCATCGCTCAACACGCGCTGGCTTGAGGCGGGCAGAATCATGGTCGCGCCGCCGCCCATCACTTGGGTGGTGGTAACCTGCGAGGTAACTTGCGTCGTAGAACCGCTGCTGGCGCTGGCCTGAGAGGCCATAGGCGCGCGCTCACCGCCACTTGCAACGCCAGCCGTTGGAGCCACTCCGGTCTTCTCGGGAATGATCAGGGTGTTGCCCAAGGCGACGGTGCCATAGGGGTTGTAGCCCGGCATGGACTGTTGGGCATAGTAGGCGCCTGCGCTGAGGCCAGGCATGGCTTGCACGGGGACCATGCCCGGCATGAGGCCCGGCAACATGGCGGGCATCACGCCCGGGGGCAGCATCCAGGGCGCCATCAACTGAGGCGTTGCATAGCCGGTGGCCGCCGGACCAAAGACAGCGCTGGGCGCAGCGGTGGCGTTGGGCGTTTGCTGGCTGGTTCCGCTGGCCGCAGCAGTTTGCAGCGCAGCCGTCGAAGGCAGGGTGTAGCCCAGGGCGGACATGGCGATGTTCTTATGCACGTCAGCGGCTGTAAAAACCGGGGCGCTGGGGTGGGTCTGGTTGTCGGGGTCCAAGCGCGCTGTGTCCTGGGCTGGACCAGCGGGGATGTGCTGGGCCAATTGTGCCTGGTCAACGATACCCGGCGCGGGCGCAATATGCGGACCTGAGACCACGGTGCCAGCAGGCTGGACCAAGGGGCCGTCGGGCAGCAAGACCGCTTGCAGGTTGTTGGGATCTTGGACGACCGACTCGGACTCTTTTTGGCTCTCCGCCAGTTCTTCGGCAGTTGGGATGACCGGCATAGGACCGCGCGGCAGCTCGATCACCTTGCGACCAGCCGCGATCTGTTGCTCAAGCGCGGCGTTGGCCTGGGCTAGGCGCGACGGCGGGATTGAGGCGGCTGGGACTGCGGCCAGGGCATCCGGGCTGGCGGCGACCGGAGGCAGGCTGGCGACCGGACTGCCCGCCTCGGGCGGCAAAGGCGGCACCTGGGCGGCGGAGGCCACGACCTGATCCACCTGGTCGGGGCTCAAGGTGATGGCGCCTTCTTGCGCCAACTGGCCTTCCATCTTTTGGATAGAGGTGACGTTGGCCAGTTCGGTCGCGCTCAAGGAAACGCTGCCAGATTTGGCCGTATACCAGCCTTGGTTTCCGAAGTAGTTGGCCAGCTTGGCGTCATTGAAGCGCTGGCCTTTGCGGGCATAGATCTCGGCACGCATGAGGCGCAGCACCACGTCCAGCGGCCCCAGTGCCGGGTTGTTGGCGGCGATGTTGTAGAGCTCAACGTCCGAATAGGCGCGCTGATCGGCCTGAGGCAGCAGAAAGGTTGACAGACCGCGCAGCTCGCTGGGGGCGGTCTGAGCGGTTTGCTCGGCCGCTTGACCTTGCGCCCAGGACAGGGAATCGGCCTGTGGCGCATAGGCTCCTGCTGCGAGCAGTGGCAGCGCCAGCGCGCTGGCCAGGAGAGCGATTTTGAAATGCTTTGCCGAGGGCATAAGAAACGTCCTTAGTATGCAAATGGCCGAACCAACAGCCTTAGGCCGCAAAGCGGGCGTCTGCTGCTAGGCAAACGGCGCTTGGGTCGATAAGCTGTCTGACGGGGCTGACATGCCAGCCATTCAATCGAAATATGGTAAACATGGACATCATTGTGGCCGTTGCCTCAAGCCTTTCACTGTCTGCCTGCCGTTTTGCGTTTATCAACCAGTGGTTGCGCGCAATTTGGGGCAATCTGTGGAAAATTTTCGCAATTTGAAGTGAGGGATGTCTGGTTTGACACTGCTTGAGATAGCGTTGCGTACGCTGGGTCCGAGTCGCTTGCGCGCTGGCTTGGCCTTGATTCTGGTCGCTGCTTGTGGCGCTTGGTTGGCCAGCTTGATGCGCTGGCCGCTGGCGAATGTGCTAGGGCCATTGGTATTTGTTGCAATATTTCAAATGCTTGGTGGTAAAACCTTGCCGATCCAGACACTGCGCCGTCGCTTTGTCGCAGTGCTGGCGGTGTTTTTGGGGGCCGGCTTCACGCCCGCCCTTGTTCAGACCCTGCCCCACTGGTGGCCATCGGTGCTGGGTATGCTGGCCTTGGTGCCCCTTATGGCGCTGGCCGGTTTCTTGTTGCTCTACCTAGGCTTTCGCTTGGATCTGGCGACCGCCTGGTATGGTGCGATCCCAGGGGGCCTCATGGAGATGTCGATTTTCGGCGAGCAGGAAGGCGGCGATCCAGCAGCCATTTCGCTCATTCATTTGATGCGCGTCATCTCGATGATCGTCACCATCCCCTTGGCCTTCGGTATGTTCGTCGAGCTGGGTGAGCGCGGGCCGGGCTTGGGACGTTTGCCGACGACGCCGATTTGGAGCGATTGGCTCTGGTATGCCGCCCTCGTCTTTGTTGCGCCCGCCGTCGGCCAACGCCTGCGCCTGCCTGCCGGCGGCTTCTTGGGGCCGATGATCCTGGCCTGTTTGGTCTTTGCCTTGGGGTGGGTCACGACCGCACCGCCGCTCTGGATCCTGGTGATAACGCAGGTGGTGCTGGGCGCAGGCTTAGGGCAGCGCTTTGATCGCTCTACTCTGGGGCAGTTGGCGGCCAATTTCTGGCGCTCGATGGCCTTGTCGGCCCTGACCGTCGCGCTTGCGGTGGCCATGGCCTTAGTGGTGGGCGTGGCCTCGCACCAGCCCTGGGCGGTTTTGTTTCTGGCCTTCGCGCCGGGCGGCTTGGCCGAAATGAGCCTGCTAGCCGTCTCCTTGCAAGTCGAGCCGGTCTTCGTCTCCTCGCACCATATCGTGCGGATCATT
>CAZHYF010000122.1:0-1794 GCA_964536635.1 uncultured Rhodospirillaceae bacterium
TCGGCGCGATAGGCGCGGATATAGCCCGCGCCGCCGTGGACCTGGACATTGCGGTCCGCCACGCGCCCCACCATCTCGGAAGCATACATCTTGGCGCATGACGCAGCCACGCTGACATTCTCGCCAGCATCGCGGCGGCGCGCAGCATCCTCGACCATGCAGCGCGCGGCATAGGCCTCGGCGCGGCTGTCCGCGAACATGGCTTGCAGCATCTGAAACTCGGCGATGGCCTTGCCGAACTGCTGGCGTTGGACCGCGTAGTCCATCATGTCGTCGATGATGCGTTCGGCCAGCCCAACGCAGGAGGCTGCGATGTTCAAGCGGCCCTTGTCCAAAACCTTCATGGCGGTCTTGAAGCCCTGCCCTTCGCGCCCGCCGATCAGCGCGCTCGCCGGCACGCGGCACTCTTCAAAGATCACGTCGGCAACATGCGCGCCCTGCTGGCCCATCTTCTTTTCGGGCTTGCCAATGCTGAGCCCAGGCGTGCCGGCCTCGACGATGAAGGCCGAAACGCCCGCAGCGCCTTTGCTGTTGGGGTCGGTGCGCGCCATAACCGTAAAGACGCCAGCCGAGGGGGCGTTGGTGATGAAGCGCTTGGTGCCGTTCAGGACGTAGGCGTCGCCGTCGCGCCGCGCGCTGGTGCGCACCGCGCCTGCGTCCGAGCCCACCTCGGGCTCAGTCAGGGCGAAGGAGCCGATCAGCGCACCACTGGCCAGGCGTGGCAGATAGGCGGCCTTCTGCTCGGGCGTACCGTCCACAACAATGCCCTGCGAGCCAATACCAATATTGGTGCCAAACACGGAGCGAAAGGCGGCGGCAGCGCGACCAATTTCAAAGATCAGTGCCACTTCTTCGGCCATCGACAGGCCCAAGCCGCCGTAATCCTGGGGAATGGTGAGCCCAAATAGGCCCATATCGCGCATATCTTGGATGATATCAGCAGGGATTTCATCGGTCTCGGCCACCAGGGCTTCAGCAGGCAGCAAGCGACGCTCAACAAATTGGCGTAGGCTGTCCAGCAACTGCGCAAGGGTTTCAGGGTCAAGCGCCATGGTGCGGCTCCTTTTGCTCGTCGCTGTTTGGGCCCGGCTCTGCATCTGTTGCGAGCCGCGCAAGAAACTGGGCAATGCGCCCCAAGGTCGCCTCGGGCTGTTCCAAGAATGGCACATGGCGGCAATCGTCCAACAGCGCCACTTCCACTGGGCAGGGACTGCGCGCCGCCGCCACCTGCACTTGGGCCTCTGTGCCGTACTGGTCTTGGCGGCCCTGTAGCGCCAGCGCCGGAACCTGGAAACGGTCGATCACCGCCTCGACATTCCAAGCCTCAAAGCCGGGGTTGAGCCAAGTGTCGTTCCAGCCACGAAAGGTGGCCTCTGGATCGCGGTGGTACTTGGCCATGCGGCGCTTCAGATCTTGGCTTTCGAAGACCTGTTTGGCGACCGCCACCTCTGCAAGGCACATGGGCTCGGTGAAGAAGTGGGGAGCCATCAGCACCAGCCCGCGCAGTCGCGGGTCGCCCAGGCGTCCAGCGTATTCCGCTGCGATGGTCGCGCCGTCCGAGTGGCCCACCAAGACCAGTGAACCGGCGCCCAACTGCTCCAAAACCTCGGGCAGCACTTCCAGAGCCTCGCGGGTCAGATAGTCCAAAGGGCGCGGCATGACAGCGGCATCCGACTGACCATAGCCGGCGCGCGAATAGGCAAAGACCGGCAGCCCCGTTGCATCGCTCAAGGCTTGCGGGAACTCGCGCCACAGAGCAAGGCAGCCCAAGCCCTCGTGCAGCAGCACCAGGGT
>CAZHYF010000122.1:1894-8413 GCA_964536635.1 uncultured Rhodospirillaceae bacterium
CCAAAGCTGGCCCACTCCAGAGCCTTGCCGTCGGCCTGCAAGAAGCCCCTGCGGGCGCTCCAATCTATGGTCATTTCAGCTCCTTTGGCGCTCGCTTCGTCCCCGCGCCCCTAGGCGTCAGAGGCCCCCTCGCCCAAGATCTGGGTCAGCTCCTCAGCGGCACGGCGCATCGCATCCAGGTGGGTTACGGCCTGCTCCAGATTGAGCCGCTGCACCGGCGCGTGAAAGGCCAGGGTGGCCGCCAGGCGTTTCTGACGATCAAAGACGCCAACCGCCACTGCAATCATGCCGTCGATGAACTCCTCACGGTCGAGCGAATAGCCTTGGCGGCGGATCTGCGCCACCTCCTGTTTTATGGCCAAAGGATCGGTCAACGTGCCCGCTGCGCGTCGCTCCAGCATCAGCGAGCGCAGATAGCGATCCACCTGCTGGCCGCCCAGCGTCGAGAGGTAGAGCTTGCCGCTGGCGGTGCAATAGAGCGGCACCCGCGTGCCGGTCGGAAGCTGGATGCGCAAGGGCCACTGGGTCTCCACGCGGTCCAGATAGAGCATCTCGCTTCGGTCGGGGATGGTGATATTGCAGGTCTCCCCCACTTCTTCGGACAGCGCTTGCAGCACTGCCAAGCGCGCGTTGCGCACTCGGACCGACGACAGGGTGTTCAAAGCCAAAGTGCGCAAGCGTGGCCCTGGAGCATAACTGCGGCCATCAAGGTCGCGTTGCAGCAAGCGCTCCTCCTCCAGCGTCGCAAACAGGCGGTGGATTGTTGGCTTGGGCAGACCGAGCTGCTGGTTGACCTCGCTGGGCGTAACAGGCACTCCCAGCCGGGTCACCACCTCCAAGACCTGCAAAAGACGCAGGTTGGTGGGGATGGCCTTGGGCGCAGCCTCTAGGTCTCGCTGCCCTGGGTCTGTTGGCCGCCGATCTGATGGAACGGGAGGCTGGTTCAGTTCGCTCACGCTGCGCTCACCCTTGGTCGAAAGGTTGGGCGCGCTCGGGACTGCCCCGGCGCGCGCTGCTCTCCCTCTTGGTAGCGATCAGCGGGCCCGCTGTCCATGCTTTGCGCCGCTTGGCCTCGGCCAGCCGACAGCCAAGAGCCATCGTCAAGCCCGTCAGTCGAGACAAACAATTCAAGCGTTATTGAGACTTATATTCCCAAAATTGGCAGATTCTTCTTGGCTGTAGCGACTATTCACGCTAAGTCTCGCATGCCAGCCCCCACACATAGGCTTAAGAACATGCGCGCTTATCCGGGACAAACCGACCAGGCAGACCACTACGACTATATCATTGCCGGCGCTGGCTCGGCCGGCTGCGTGTTGGCCAACCGGCTGAGCAAAGATCCTGGCATCCGGGTGCTGTTGCTCGAAGCTGGTGGTCAAGACCTCAATCCCTGGATCCACATTCCGGTCGGCTACTTCCAGACCATGCACAATCCACAGACCGACTGGTGCTATAAGGCCAATCCCGATCCGGGCCTTGGCGGACGCGCGCTGGACTGGCCCCGCGGCAAGACGCTGGGCGGCTCCAGCTCGATCAATGGCCTGCTCTACATTCGCGGTCAGCGCCAGGACTACGACCAATGGCGGCAACTAGGCAACGTCGGCTGGAGCTACGACGATGTGCTGCCGCTCTTCAAGCGCAGCGAGCGCCAGGAGCGCGGCGGCGATGCCTACCACGGCGCAGATGGTGAGCTTTCGGTCTCCAACATCCGCGCCTCGCGCACAATCTCGGAGGCCTATATCGCAGCGGCGGTAGAGATGGGCGTGCCGCGCAACGACGACTTTAACGGCGCCGAACAAGAGGGCGTCGGCTACTTTCAGCTAACGGCGCGCAAGGGGCTGCGCTGCTCGGCGGCGGTGGCCTTCTTGAACCCAATCAAGGGGCGCAAGAACCTGGACATCCTGACCAAGGCTCAGACCAAGCACTTGCTGTTCGACCCAGCCGACACGCGTCGCTGCATCGGCCTGGCCTACCTCAAGGGCGGGCAGGAGCACGAAGTCCGCTTGCGTCCCAGCGGCGAGGTCATTTTGAGCGCTGGCGCCATCGGCTCACCGCAGATCCTGGAGCTGTCGGGCCTAGGGCGCCCAGAGGTGCTGGCCGCCTCGGGCTTGGCGCTGCGTCACGCGCTGCCCGGTGTGGGCGAGAACCTGCAAGACCACCTGCAGATCCGCTTGGTCTATGAGGTCAACGCGCCAAGCCTCAACCAGGAGATCAACAACATCCTGCGGCGAGGTTTGATCGGCCTCAACTACCTGCTGCGCCGTCAGGGCCCCATGGCGGTGGGAGCCAGCCAAGTCTGCATCTTTGCTCGCAGTATGCCAGAGCTGGACACCCCCGATATCCAGTTCCACTTTCAGCCGCTCAGCGCTGACAAGCCGGGCATCGCCATGCATCCCTTCCCGGGCATCACCTCATCGGTCTGCCAACTGCGGCCTGAAAGCCGTGGCAGCATCCACATCCAATCGCCCGACATCCTGGCGGCGCCCTCGATTGAGGCCAACTACCTCTCGGCCCCAGCCGATCAGCTCTGCGCGATCCGCGCGGTCAAATTCGCCCGTGCCATGGCTCAGACCAGGGCGCTGGCCCCCTTCATCGTGCGCGAACACATGCCAGAAAAACCGCCAGAAAGTGATGACGACCATTTGGACGTCGCGCGCGCCTTGGCCCAATCTATTTACCACCCCGTGGGGACTTGCAAGATGGGCGCGGACCCTATGGCCGTGGTCGATGACCGCCTTAGGGTCCACGGCATCGCAGGGCTGCGGGTGGCCGATGCCTCGATCATGCCGACCCTGGTATCGGGCAACACCAATGCGCCGACCATCATGATTGGCGAAAAGGCCAGCGACCTGATCCTGGAAGATCGCCGCGCATAAAGTAAGGCCTGTGCTTGGCGCTTGTTGCGATCGGCCACCCGCAAGCAACAAGCGCTATCTCGCTATCTTTAAAGCACAATCACCGACGCTCTTGGCTTCAGGAGCTTGGGCCTCGCTTTGGCCTACAGATCAGCTCCGCTTTGTTGCCAGCATGACAACCGGCGCAACGGCGCCCGCTTGGATGCCCGCAACAATATTGGCAACCTTGACCGCCGCGTCGGGGCCCATGACCAGATGCAGCCCAAGTGGTGGCGGGCCAGACTCGGCCATGCGGGCCTTCATCTTTGCAAAAAACGCCAAGGCAAAGTCCTTCTTTACCGCCTCTAAGGTCACCGCCAAGCCTTGGCTCTCCAGCAAGGCGTGGTAGTCGTCCGGCTGTGCCAGAAATGAGGTGGACTGGTCGAAGGCCCAGGGCACGGGGTAAGCCAGCGGCGCTTCGCCGACCTGCATGACATCGTAGACAGCAACCTGTCCGCCGGGCTTGAGAACCCGCGCGAGTTCCCCAAAGAGCCGCGCCTTGTCCTGAATATTCATGCCCACATGGAACATAGTGATACCGTCAAACGCCGCGTCGGGGCTCGGCAAATCGAGCGCGCTTGCCACCGTCAGCCGAACGCGATCGCTCAGTCCAACTTCGTCGGTCAGCGCGTTGCCAACCGCGACGTATTCGGCTGTGATATCAACGCCCTCGACATCGACGTCGTAGCGTGTCGCCATATAGCGGGCTGCTCCGCCGAGGCCGCAGCCGACATCCAGCACCCGCATGCCTGGCGCCAAGCCAAGCTGATCGCACACCATCTCAGTCGCACTGCGGCCGCCGATGTGGAATTCATCCACACCCGCCAGTTGGTCAACCGGTCGGGCCTGCGATTGAGATTTGAGTTGCGCCCAACCCGCCCGAATTTGCGTGCCCAGGCTTCCCGTCGCGTAGTGGCTGGCAACCATCGCTTCCATCTCGCTCATCTCTGGCTCCTCCTTGTTTAAGATCGCACTCTGCCAGCAACAGGAAGCAGCCTTGGCGCTCTTGATCCCAAGAGCTTGGGCCTTGCTCTAATTCTTCAACGCCACCGCTTTGGCTAGCACCTTGAGCCCCAAGACCAAATCCGCTTCGTTTGTGTCCTCGGCAAAGTCGTGGCTGATACCGCCAATCGACGGCACGAACAGCATGGCCACCGGCATGCGCCGCGCCACGTTCGAGGCGTCGTGGATCGCGCCCGAGGGCATGGCGCGCCAGCGCCCCGGCACCACCGCCTCGGCCGCGGTCTTCAAAAGCGCGTGCAGGCCGTCATCCATGGGCACCGGCGGCAGTCCCTCCAGCGGGCCCAACTCCAGGCCCAGTTGGCGCGCCTCGGCGGTCTCAGCCAGGGTTGTGCGGATGCAAGCCTCCATCTTGGCCAAGCGCGCCTCGTCCGCATCGCGCCATTGCAGCGAGAAGGTCACCCGGCCCGGCACGATCGACGCCGCATTGGGCGAGACCGCCACATGGCCAATCGTGAAGACCGTGGCCGGGTCCATCAGTAGCTTCAGCTCCTCAGCCAGTCGCGCGGCCACGGCGACAAAGCCCTGCACCGCGTCGCGGCGCAAAGCCATGGGCGTCGTGCCAGCGTGGTTTTGCTGGCCTGTCAGCGTAGCGCGCAGCTCGCGAAAGCCGACGATAGCGGTGACGACGCCGATTTTGTCGTCGCTTTGATCCAGCACCGGGCCTTGCTCGATGTGCATTTCCAAAAAGCCGCTGAAGCGGGCGGGATCGACGTGCTCGATCGGGCGCGGCGCCAGTCGGGCGCGCGCCTCCCGCAGCAGTTGGCCGTCGGTGGCGCGATTGGCGTCGATCTCGGCCAGATCCAAGCGGCCGCCCCAAACCCCAGAGCCGCCCAAGCTGGCATAGCGCCCCTCTTCGTCCTGGAATGAGACCAGCGATAGGTCGCGATTGCCCGCCTCGCGCGCCGCCCGCACCACCTCCAGCGCCGAAATGACGCCCAGCGCACCGTCGAGCCAACCGCCCTCGGGCTGGCTATCGGAGTGCGAGCCAAGCAAGAGGCCGCGCTCTTCGGACAGGCCGAACAGGTTGCCCATGGCGTCGAACACCGGCCTGAGGCCGATCTCGGCCATGCGCTCGGCCAGCCAGTCGCGAGCAGCCAAGTCAGCGTCTGAAAAGGCAACGCGCTGCACGCCCTTGCCGACGCCAGCAGCTCCGTATGTTCTCAGGGTGTGCAGGTCCGCTAGAAAGCGGTCAGGATTGAGGGTCACAGGCTATACCTTGGGCTTGAGGTCGGAATGTCTACGGCCCCAGTTTATCCCGCCGCGCCCCCAGGGCCAGCCCGAAGTCGAAGACAAGCGCGCCCGTCCCACGTCTTGAAACACAAAGAGCGCTAGCCCGCAGGCTAACGCTCTTTTCCCAAAGGACCAGCGCCGAACACTTGGCCCTCTCATCACTGCGATGCGACGCCTAGAAGGACACCTTGACCGAAGCGCCTGCGACCCAAGTTCGGCCTTCACTGAAGGTGGCTCCGCTGTCGTCTATATAGCGCCCGCTAATCCCAGCCACGGATCCCCCCACACCTGAAACCGTCAAAGAGCGATTTGCAAGAGAGTCGCTATCCAAGTTGGCGACGCCAAGCCCAAAGGTCAGACCATCTGCAACCTCATAGGTCGCGCCGAAGAAAACATTGGTTTCATAGAGCTCAAGGTCGCTGGTATCAAAGATGGCGATGCCGCCGACAACATTCGACTCAAGCGCCTCATGAGTGATCTCCGTTTCAACACCAAGGCCCACAGCCAGTGGTCCAGCCGCATAGCTAAGGCCAGCAGCAACATATTCCTTGGTATGGCCGATCTCTTCCATGGCGTAATTCATGCCCGCGGTCAGGCCGCCCGCGGAGGCTGAGATCGATCCGGCCAGGGTCTCGTCTGCCGCCGACAGACCGAGCGCCACAGCGACCCCGCCTACATCAGCGCCGTAGCCCAGGCCCAGGGCCCAGTTGGCATCATCGTCAACAGAGGCTTCGAAATCCACGCCCAGGAAGGAGTTGGCATAGAAGACTTGCTCCAGCTCCAGCGGTGCGTAGTTATCAATTTCCAGCGCTCCTGGCGCCAGGAAGGGAACGTTAAGCTGATTGCTCGCCTCGCCCGCAGTGCCCGTATCGCCCAGCTTCACATGACCCAGAGAAGAGTTAATGAAAACATAGCCATCGTTGAAGGCGACCGCGTCAGGCCCCAAGCGATCAGTAGTCTGGTAGCTCAAAACAAAGGCGGTTTGACGGGGATCAGACAAGATCAGCGCCGTCGGCAAGGTGGTCGGCAAGGTGTAGCTGCGATCCGATTTGTAGAAATCCAGCTCAAAATGCGCACCGTACTCCAGGCCCGACTTGGTGGCATTGGCGTAGTCGAAATTCAGACGCGCATCGACGCCAAAATCCAAATCAGGGACTTGAGATGTCTCTTCTATAAATGGGGGCTGGCCAGGTTGCCCAAAGGCCGGGTTGAACATGCGCTCCAAATCATAATTTTCGCCATAAGCTGCTTCAAAGGCGACGAAGCCGCTAACAGTTAGGTCCTGGGCGACCGCAGCACTGGTCCAAGCGGTCGCTGCCAGAGGCAGCACCCAAAGTCGTTTCATTTGAAGATCCAGTGTTCAATATTTTAT
>CAZHYF010000123.1:0-5735 GCA_964536635.1 uncultured Rhodospirillaceae bacterium
AAACGTCCCGAGCGCGCCAGCTCCAGCGCTGCCACCAGCGTCGAGGCCATACCCGAACGCCGCGCTTCGGGCTCCTGCAAGTCGGGCGGCAAGAAGGTCGCCAACTCGGTCCACAAAGGAATGGGGCGAGAGATGATGCCCCGAAGGCGCTCCAAACAGGCTTCGATGCTGATGATGTGCGGGCGCCTGAAATTGAACTCGGGCTTGATCTGTGCGGTCTTGATCCGCCCGTAGGCGCTAAGCAGATCGTGCAGCGAGGCGGTCCAGCGGACCTTTTCCACCACCGCTTGGGGCTCCTGATAGCCGCGCGTAAAGCGCCACTGCCCCAGGCGCGGGCGCTCCATCAAGGCCTCGCCCGCATCGCGGATTGCCGCCAGGCGGCGCAGGTGGAAGGTCAGGTCACGCACCACTTGCTGGCCATCGCCTTCATCGTCGGGCTTGGGCTTGGGCAGCAGGATTTTGGATTTGAGGTAGGCCAGCCAGGCAGCCATGACCAGATAGTCTGCCGCCAGCTCGATCCGCAGGCGCTTGGCCGCCTTCACAAAGGCGATGTACTGATCCACCAGGGCCAAGATCGAGATAGAGGCCAGATCGACCTTCTGCTCGCGCGCAAGGTGCAGCAGCACATCCAAAGGCCCTTCCCAGGCCTCTAGATTGAGCACCAGCACATCGGCTGGGTCGCGATCTGGATCAAGATGTAAGAGGTCTTCTGACATGGCCTAGCCATGCCGTTTTGCCGCCGCCTAAGCAAGCTTGCAGCGCCAGTCTCCCACAACTTAGGCGATTCTTGCTCGCAGAGGTTTTGTTCGCGCGCGTCGCGCTCTACTTGCGCTTTTTAACCAGGATGCAAGAGCGGTGCCCTTGCTGGCGCAACTGCTGGCAAACATCCAGCGCGGTCAGCTCGTTGGGAAAGGGACCAACCTGCAAGCGATAGTAGGTGCCGCGACCGGCGATCTGCGCTTGCTGGACCCGCAGAACCAAGTCCTTCAGCAAGCTGGGGTGCTTGGCTTGAAGCTTTTCCCAGGACCGGCGCGCACTGCTCAAAGAGCGGTAGGAGGCCAACTGCAAACCAAAGGGCTCGATGGCCTCAGCGGGCAGCAGCGGCGGCGACCAAGGCCCATCCGGCACGACGACGTTCTCGTCTGCGTCCTGTTGCTGGGTCGCTTGCGGTGCGGGCGCTTCAGGAGCCGCCACCAAGCCCCCCTGCCCATCAGCGCGCAACTGTGCCAACTGCTCGCTCACCGCTTGCGCGCCCGGAACAATCCAGTTGGCAAAGTTGCCCAGCAAACCCGCCTGGCCATGCAGCCCACCGTCCAGCTCAAACAGCGGCGCCATATCGCTCCGCTGGTCTGCGGCCCAGCCCGCCTCTTGCAAGCCCTCAAGGGACTGGTTGCGCAAGATGAGCGCCGCTGGGCTTTCTTGTTCTGATCGACCTTCGGGCATGGCGCCCTCGCCCAGATCATCGCTGCCTGGAGCGGCCACCTCGCTTGGCGATCCATGGCCTGAAAGCTGGCCGTCGTTCATCAAAAGCTGCCAAATGGGGTCGGCTTCCACCTCTTCGACCAGGGCGCCAAGATCGTCGTTTTTCGACAGCGGCGCTGCGGCCGAGACCATTCCCAGGTCGCCCATTGGGCTGCTGAACGCGGGGGCCATAGCCTCGCCAACAGCCGGCGCAGGCTCAACCGCACTGCGGTCTTGGCCGTGGGCGGCCTCCTTGCGGCGTGGCAGGGGAGGCCAAGCGCTGGCAAGATTGCCGTTCTGCTCCAAGCTGGCGGGCAGCGGCACCGGCAGGGCGCTTGCTGCTGCGCTACCATCCAAGCTGGCCAGGGCGATCAGTTGATCAATGCTCGCCGGGGCGTCCGACGCGCCAGTGCCTGCGCCATCTGCGCCGCTGGGGCGCTGGGCCAAAATGAGATCGTCGATGGACTCAAGATCGCCACCGCTAGCCGGTATCTGCGGCACCGCTAGGCTCAGGTCCATGACCGAGCTGCGATTACCCTCGATGATTTGAACTGCGCCGCTTTCTTCGCCATTGCTCAGCACGCTCATGCCCAGGTTGGCGATGTGCATGCCGCCGGGGTCGGCGGGGATTTGTTTTTCGGGGCCAGGCCGCGCCGCTAGATACAGCGGCTCGCGCAAGCTCGGCTCGCTGACCAGGCTCCAGATCACCAGCCCCATGACCACGCTAGAGGCGACACCGGCTGCAATCAGTGCCATTTGTGGCAAGGAGGCCGCGCGGCAAAAGCGCCAAACGCCGCTGCCCGCCTGGCGCAAGCGATAGCCAAGTTCGGCTTGCTTGACCGAGTGGCGCTCTTGGGCCATGGCCTCGCCCGCCGCGCGCATATCATGTCCAACGGCCGGTTGCGGCTCCAAGTGTTGCTGGTTCGCGGCAGCGTCCTGCGTGCGGGCAAAGCCGGGAACGCGCGCCTCAGGGCGATAGGCGGGCACGTAAGGCTGGTCGTCCTGATCGTCGGCCGCATAGTCGAATTGCAACGCTGCCTTCAGGTCGGCGCTTCGCGTGGCGCGCAGGTTGCCGTTGACCAGATGGCCCGATACGGGGCCCTCTTGGTTCCAGGCGACCCGCTGCCAATCGCGGCTGTCGGGCGAAAGATCGGACAGTGCGGCGTCAATGGCTTGTGCATCCAGGCTCTGGCTAGCATGTGCCGGATCGCTGTGCGGTGCAAAGTCTGCAACAGGCGGATGCGAGGCAGCCAGAGGATGCCAAAAGGTCTGCTCTTGCGGGTCATGATAGCCTGCATCATAGGCGGCTGGCTCGCCAACATCGCTGTTGGCTTCGGCCTGCCAAGCCTGTTGATTTTCCCAGCTTTGCTGGCTCTCCCAGGCCTCGGCGGCGTCCGCGAAAGGATCGCGTTGGGCGCGCTGTATCGCGGGCTCAAAGGCCTCGGCGTCAGCCGATGCAGCCTGCGCGTCTATACCCGTTGTAGCCGAGGGAGCATAGCCCGCTCTATATGGCTCAGAATATGGTTCTGAATATGTCTCTGGGCGCTGATACCTGGGTCGGTCCTGACTGGCCAGAGCGGAGCGATATTGCGGTCCGCGCATACGGTTGGCCAGGTCTGCCAGGCTGGTAATCGGTTGGTCTGAAAAGTCTTTGGTCAAATGCGTGTCGTCAAATTCGGTCATTACATCACCTCTTGCGGCACTACTCCCATGACATCGAAACCTGACAAAATGATGTTGGAGGTGGCACGCAAAAGCGCCAATCTCGCGACCGAAAGCTCTGCATCGTCGTCCTGCAAGAAGCGCAGCGTGACGTCGCCATGGCCCGCCGACCACAGGCTGTTGAAGGCCGAGGCCAGCTCTTGCAGATAAAAGGCGATGCGGTGCGGCTCGGCGTTGAAGGCGGCGGTCTCCAGCGTCTGCGGCCACTGGCTAAGCAGGTTCATGACCGCCAGCTCCTCGTCGCTGGTCAGCCGCTCGATGGCGGCCTCCATCAGCCCCGATGCGCTCAGATCTTGGCCTGGGAACATCTCCTCGGCCTTGCGAAACACCGAGTTGATCCGCGCATAGGCATAGTTGATGGCCCAGACAGGGTTATCCTTGCTCGCTTCCAAAACGCGTGCATAATCAATGTCTAAGGGCATGTCCGAGCGCCGCGTCAGGATCACGAACCGCAAGACGTTGGAGCCAATTTCCTCCAAGACATCGCCCAGCGTGATGAAATTGCCCGAACGCTTGGACATCTTGACCAACTCACCGTCGCGGTAGAGCTTGACCAGATTGCAGGTCAGAACCGTCAGGTCGCCCGCCCCCTGGGTCATGGCCTTGACCGAGGCGCGCAGCCGCTTGACGTAGCCCGCATGATCGACGCCAAAGACGTTGATCATCTTGGCAAAGCCGCGCTGATATTTGTCGTAGTGGTAAGCGATGTCGTTGGCAAAATAGGTCCAAGAGCCGTCCGACTTTTGAATGGGGCGGTCCACATCATCGCCAAAATCTGAGCTGCGGAACAGAAGCTGTTCGCGCGGCTCCCAATCCTCGGGCTTTTGACCTTTGGGCGGCTCCAGCACGCCACGATACATGAGGCCCATGTCGCTCAGCGCTGCCACCGCCTCAGAAACCTTGTCGGCGGCAACCAGGGCGGCTTCAGAGGTGAAGTGCTGTTCGATACCCATGACCTTGAGGTCGGTCTTGATCAGCTTCAGCATTTCGGCCAGCGCATAGTCGCGCACGGCGGGCAGCCAGTCGGCTTCCTCAGCTGCCAGCCACGTATCGCCATCGCGCGCCTTCAGGCCTTGGCCGACCGCAACCAGATAGTCGCCGGGGTAAAGGCCCTCGGGAATGGTGACGGCCTCGCCGAAGGCCTCGCGGTAGCGCAGGTAGGCCGACCGCGCCAGCGTATCCACCTGCCCGCCAGCGTCGTTGATGTAATATTCACGCGTGACATCAAAGCCGACCTTTTCGCTCAAGCGCGCCATGACATCGCCGATGACAGCGCCGCGCGCGTGGGCCAGGTGCAAGGGGCCCGTAGGGTTGGCCGAGACGTACTCGACGTTCAGCTTTTCGCCCTCCGCCAGATCGCTGCTGCCAAACTCGGTGCCCTGCTCCAAAATGCGCTGGATTTGGCCCAGCCAAAAATCGCTTCCCAGGCGCAGGTTCAAAAAGCCAGGGCCCGCAATCTCAACCGAGGCAATGCCGGGGATGGTCTCAACGTGGCTCTTGATGGTCTCCGCCAGATCGCGCGGCTTGAGACCCGCTGCCTTGGCCAGCACCATGGCCGCATTGCACGCCAGGTCACCGTGCTTGGGATCGCGCGGCAGCTCGACCACCACGCGCTCGAAGGCGCTGCCTTCAAGGGCCTCGATATGGCTCAACTGCTCCAGGATCTGGTCGCGGAAATGGCGAAAGTGGTTCATGGCGGTCGCTAGGTCTTGCTGAAAGGATAAGGGGAGTTCGCCAGCCGAACAGGCGCGCGTACGCAGGGTCCGGCTTGGGGCCGCCATACTAGGCGCTTTGCCTCTGGGTGCAAGCGGATTTGCCCGCCAAACACCGCAGCAGGCTAGACGTTGAACATGCTGTAGGTATCAAACAGCGCCGAGTGCTCCTTGACCGCCAAAGAATCGGTCATGCCCGCGATGTAATCCACCACCAAGCGGGTCAGATCGGCTTGCTGCTGGCAGCCCAGAGCTTGGCCGCGCCAAGGATCTGGCAGGCTCTCGGGGTGCTGGTGGTAATAGTCGAAGAGCTGCTGCACGACCCGCATGGCCTTTACGCGCATGCGGTTGACCTGGAAATGGCGATACAGATTGTCGAACAAGAAGCGGCGCAACTGGCGGATGGCCTCGTCCATCTCGGGCGAAAAGCCGATCACCGGGCCAGAGGCCGCGCGCACCGCCGCAACGCTGGCTTCGGGCAGGGCCGCCAAGCGCGCCTGGCTGGTCACCAGCACGTCCTTCACCATGGCGTCGATGGTGCGCCGCAAGACTTCGTGGCGGCGCTGCTCGGCGCTGGCAAGCGGGTGCAGGCGTTGAACTTGGGCGATGGTCTCCCCCAACAGCGGCAAGTGGCAAAAATCCTCCAGCGCCAGCAAGCCGACCCGCACGCCGTCGTCGATATCGTGGTTGTTATAGGCGATGTCGTCGGACAGGGCCGCCACTTGCGCTTCGGCGCTGGCATAGCCGCGCGGCTGCAAGTCCCAGGCGGCCTGCTCGGCGGCAATCGAGCCCGGCAGCGCGCCCTTGAGCGGGCCATTGTGCTTGGCGATGCCCTCCAGG
>CAZHYF010000123.1:5835-8396 GCA_964536635.1 uncultured Rhodospirillaceae bacterium
GGCGAGCGCACGCTCTCGCTGCTGGTCGCAAAGCGGCGCAAGGGATCTTGGCTGGGTCGGCAAGCGTAGTCGGCCAGCCCCAGCCGTTGGCCGCTCGGGTGCGGGCTGCTGGCTTGGTCGGCAGGTACCCCCCTCTTGCTGTTTGCGAGCCTAGGGGCTTGAATTTTCGTCGTGTTCATAAAACCTATAGTCCTATGTAGGCCCGCACAGCACCACCGATCCGGGGCGCAAATCCGCGCGATCAGGGCTTGCCAAGGGCTGGAGCCTGCCCTACCCCTAGACCTAGCACAGCCGCAAAAGATTTGCGCGCTTGTGCACAAAACTGGGTATCGACCATGGATGACTTGACACTTGATGTCGATCTTGCGGGCCTTGAGGTCCACTTGAGCCCCGCCGCAGCCGCGCAGGTGCGCAAGCTCTGCAAGCAAGAAGCGCGGGCCAGCGAGGTTCTGCGGGTTGAGGTAGAAGGCGGCGGTTGTTCGGGCTTTCAATACAAGTACGCATTGATCGACCAGCCCGAGCAAGACGACCTGATCTTTGAAACCGACGGCGTGCGCTTGGCGGTAGACCCCGTCTCCTTGCCGTTGCTGGGCGGTTCGACCGTGGACTATGTCGTCAGCTTGGTCGGCGCCTCGTTTCAGATCACCAACCCCAACGCGGTCTCTTCTTGCGGCTGCGGCACCTCTTTTTCGATTGGCTAGAGCGGCATGACCTCCAGCGCAGACGCGCCCACGACCCTAAGCATCGCCTCTTGGAACGTGAATTCGATCCGCGCGCGCCTGGACAATATCACCGACTGGCTGACCAGCGCGGCGCCCGATGTCGTCTGCCTGCAAGAAATCAAGGCCACCGAGGAAACCTTCCCCTTTGCAGCCATCGAGCAAGCCGGATATCAGGCCCATATCCTTGGGCAGAAGTCCTACAACGGCGTGGCTCTGCTCTCCAAAGAGCCGCTGGATATCCGCCTGACCGCGCTGCCCGGCGACGATGACGACCCGCAAGCGCGCTATATCGAGGCCAGTTTGGACGATGTCATCATCGCTTGCCTCTACCTGCCCAACGGCAACCCAATGGGCAGCGAGAAATACAGCTATAAGCACGCCTGGATGCGCCGCTTGGGCGCGCGCATGGCCGAGGTCTTAAGCGAAGAGCGCCCGGCGGTCTTCGCGGGCGATTACAACATCATCCCCGAGGCCCACGACTGCCACGACCCGCAGGCCTGGCGCGACGATGCCCTGTTCTCCTTGGCCAGTCGGCAGGAGTTCCAGGCGCTGCTAAATTTGGGCTATTACGACGCCCTGCGCAGCCTGACCCATCAGCCGCACATCTATACCTATTGGGACTACACCGGCGGCGCCTACGCCAAGGACAATGGCATCCGCATCGACCATCTGCTCTTGTCCCCGCAGGCCGTTGATCGCTTGATTGATTGCCAAATCGACCGCGAGCCGCGCGGGCGTGAAAAAGCCTCGGACCACACCCCCATCATCGCACGACTGGAGCGCTGAGACATGCTGCCAATCGGCGACCACAACCCCACGCGTCACATCAAGTCGCCCTACGTCACCCACGCGCTGATGGTGGCCTGCATCGCGATCTTCTGTATCGAGATTTTGATCGGCGGCAGCTTCAGCCAGTCGAACGTCTACAACTTTGCGGTCTACCCGGCCTTGTTCACCAACCAAGCCGCACTGCCCAGCAGCGAGCTGTTTCCGGCCTTCCGCCTGGTCTCCTACCAGTTCCTGCACGGCGATTTCATGCACCTATTGGGCAACATGCTGGCGCTCTGGGTCGTGGGCGATAACGTCGAAGACGCCATGGGCCACTTGCGCTACCTGCTGTTTTATCTGCTGGGCGGCGTGGTGGCGGCGCTGGCGCAGGTCTATTTTGCTGGCGATCCCTATACCCCCATGATCGGGGCGTCGGGCTCGATCGCTGCTCTGTTCGCAGCCTACTTGCTGATGCACCCCTTCGCGCGCTTCATCATGCTGATCTTCTTCTTTCCTGTGCCCCTACCAGCGATTGCCTTTTTCGCGGTCTGGCTAGGGCAACAGGTCTTCGGGGTCTTTGCACCCAATGCCTCCAACGTGGCCTGGTGGGCGCACTTGGGCGGCTTTGCTTGCGGCGTGGCGTTGATCCCCTTCTTCAAGTACCGCAACGTGCCCTTGGACCCCATGTTTGCCTGGTTGGATTTTGTCCACCGCACCCCGACGCAGCGCCGCTGGACCAAGGTGCGCCGGCAAGAGGCCGAGAGCGCACGCAAGGTCCAGCGCCTGCCCATGCCGCACCGCAAGCCCCTGAGCCCGCAGGAGGCCGAGTTCAAGGCCGACTATCGCGCCTACCTGGATTCCTTGATCAGCAAGCAGGACTTTGAAGCCAAGTGGGGCGACGGCGCGCTGAGCGCAGGCAAGCCCACCACCCGCCACCCGCAACCCTGGGGGTCCGCGCCCTCAGAGGAGCCCAGCTCTGACCTGCCGCCCCCCGAGCCCAAATCGCATCGCCGCCGCTCGATCATGCCGTCGAGCCATCGCAAGGACTGACCCAGCGCGCCCGGGCCCTAG
>CAZHYF010000124.1:0-8396 GCA_964536635.1 uncultured Rhodospirillaceae bacterium
TGATCGCTTCATAGACCTCAAAAAAGAGGCCCCGCAGTCACAACTGCGAGGCCTTTTTCTTGTCTGTTAGCCGAGTGGCCTAGTTGCCCCCGAGTGGCGCGCCTTGCAGGTCAAAGCGCTCGATCTGAGCGGGCACGCGCAAGGCCTGGATCGTGGCTTCCATGATGGCTTGCTGCTCGCTGCCGCGCAATTGATCGGCCAATTGCTCAAAGGGCAGCGGCGCGACTGGGCGGGCGTCTTCGACCTTGATCACGTGCCAGCCGAACTGGGTTTGAACCGGGGTCTTGCCGAAGCTGCCAGGCTCCATAGCAAAGGCTGCTTCGCTAAAGGGCGCCACCATGTCCTCTGGCACGAAATAGCCCAGATCGCCGCCGTTGGGACCGGAGGGGCCGGTGGACAGCTCCTTGGCCAGTTCGGCAAAATCCTCGCCTTTTTCCAATCGGACGATGGCAGCCTTGGCCTCGTCTTCGGTCTTGAGCAGGATGTGGCGCGCGCGGCGCTCTTCGCTGGCATTGCTGGTGTCACCAACGTAGGCCTCATACTTGGCCTTCAAATAGTCGTCGGTGATCTTCTCTGCATAGAGCTGATCCAGGTACGCCTGCTCAAGGATTGTGCGGCGCGCCTGCGCCATCTGTATTTTGAAGGCTTCGCTTTCTTCGATCTTCGCTTCTTCTGCGGCCTTGACCATCAAGCTCTTTTCAATCAAGCGCTCCAGCAGGTCTGGATAGAGTGGGCCGAGCAGCGTTTGGATCGGCAACTGGCGAATACGCTGGGGCAGATTGCCGATCTCCGCCACCAGATCGCTGAAGGTTATGTCCTGGCCATCGACGCGAGCCAGCACCTGATCGGCGCTCAGCTTGATGTTTGTGGCGGCCTCCTGGGCGCTGAGGCTCCCAGCATGGGCGGCCAGTCCAAGAGCGGCAAAGGTCGTGGCAAACAAAGACCTGGCGAGACGGTTCATGTGCGATCCTTTCGTGTTTATTGGGCGCAATTCTGAGGGGGTCTTAGCACGCCCTGCCCCGGCTTGGCCATGGCAGGCCTTAGAAAATTTGCGCCATGCCTGCCGTGCTTGTATCGGAGCGACCAAATCGGCGCTTGTGAAAGCAAAAAGGGGCAGCCGAAGCCGCCCCTCTAGGGTAGGTGTTAGGCCACCTGCGCCATTTTCTTGGCCATGCGCTTGCGCTCGTGCGGGTCCAGGTAGCGCTTGCGCAGGCGGATCACCGCTGGAGTTACCTCGACCAGTTCATCGTCGGCAACGTAGGACAGGGCCTTTTCCAGCGGCATGGGCATGGGGGTTGTCAAGCGGATCGCCTCGTCGGTGCCCGACGCACGGACGTTGGTCAACTGCTTGGATTTCAGCGGGTTGACCTCTAGGTCGGTGCCCTTGGAGTGCTCGCCGATGATCATGCCCTCATAGACCTCATCGCCCGGCTTGATCATCAAAGGACCGCGATCTTCCAGGTTGAACAGGGCGTAGCCGACGGCTTTGCCGCTCTCCATCGAGATCAGCGTGCCCTTGATACGGCCCGGCAGCGGGCCCTTGAAGGGCTGGTAGTCAAAGAAGGAGCGGTTCAGCGTGCCGGTTCCGCGCGTATCGGTCAGGAACTCGTTCAGATAGCCGATCATGGCGCGCGCAGGGCCGTGGAATACCAGGCGGTTCTTTCCACCACCCGACGGTTTCATTTCCTTGAGCTCGCAGCGGCGCTGGCCCAGCTTCTCGACCACCACACCGGAATATTCTTCGTCCACATCGACGATGATTTCTTCGATGGGCTCCAGAGTGTTGCCCTGCGGATCCTGGCGATAGACCACGCGCGGACGTGAGATCGACAGCTCGAAGCCTTCGCGGCGCATGTTTTCGATCAAAACTGCCAACTGGAGCTCGCCGCGGCCCGCAACTTCGAAGGAGTCCTTGTTTTCGGTCTCGCGAACTTCGATCGAAATGTTGCCTTCTGCTTCTTTTTGCAGGCGATCCCAGATCAAGCGCGAGGTGACTTTCGTGCCGTCGCGACCAGCCAGGGGGCTGTCGTTAACGCCGAAGGTCATCGCCAAGGTCGGCGGATCAATTGGCTGCGCGTCAATGCAGGTTGTCACTTCAGGCACACAGATGGTGTCGGCCACGGTGGCTTCTGCCAAACCCGCGATTGAAACAATGTCACCCGCTTGTACTTCCTGGACCGGAACGCGCTCCAGGCCACGGAAGGCCAGCAGCTTGGACAAGCGGCCAACCTCGACGCGGCCTTCATCCTGGCGCAGCACATGCACCGGAGCGTTGACCTTGGCGGTGCCGCCATAGACTTTGCCGGTCAAGATACGGCCCAGATAGGGATCTGCGGTCAGCGTGGTCGCCAACATCTTGAAGGGCCCCTTCGCTTCAACCGTCGGCGCAGGCACATGGCGCACCATCAAGTCGAACAGAGGCTTCATGTCACCGCTGCCAGCTTCGGGGTCTTCGCTGGACCAGCCTTGCTTGGCCGATGCATAGAGCACGGGGAAATCCAGCTGCTCTTCGTTGGCGCCCAGGGCGGCGAACAAGTCAAAGGTCTCGTCCAAAACCCAATCGACGCGCGCATCAGGCTTATCTACCTTGTTGATCACCAGCATGGGGCGCAAGCCGCGCGCCAAAGCCTTCGCCAGAACGAATTTGGTCTGCGGCATGGGGCCTTCTGCGGCGTCCACCAACAGAGCCACGCCGTCTACCATCGACATGATGCGCTCGACCTCGCCGCCGAAATCGGCGTGGCCGGGGGTGTCAACGATGTTCAGGCGCATGCCTTCCCACTCGACCGAGGTCACCTTGGCCAAAATGGTAATGCCGCGTTCGCGTTCCAGGTCGTTGCTGTCCATGGCACGTTCGTCAACCTGTTGGTTTTCGCGGAAGGTGCCGGACTGCTTCAGCAAGCAGTCCACAAGGGTGGTTTTGCCGTGGTCAACGTGCGCAATAATAGCAAGGTTGCGCAAGCGCTCTTGCGGGCTGAGTTGGGTCATCTTTTGAAGTCCAGAAGAAAGGAGGTCTCGGCGCTCAGTCGAGCTGCTCGATCTGTTCGGGAAAGGCCAGCGTCAGGCTGGGACCGTTGCGTTGGTCCAAGAAGCCGCTTAGACGCAGGTCTTTGCCCGCCAATTTGTCCAGCTCAATACCCGCAGAACGGAATCGCTTCAAGTGCTTTTGCGCAATAATGGCGCTTGTGTCGCTGCTGTAATCGGTGCCGAAGTTCAAATAGACCCGTGAAGAGGTCTTACCGACGCTTTTGACGCGACCTTCTAGCAAGACAAACTGGCCTCGCGCCAGCTCACCCAGCTGTTTTGGTGCCGTCACTGAGCGCGGCCAGTCGCGCCAAACCCCGCGTTTGGCTTGGCGCGCCGAAGACTCCAGCGCCACCAGGGCGTCATGACAGGCGATCTGCCCCTCGCGCGGCCAGGCGACCGCAACCCCCGCCTCAACCAACAAGGCTTGCAACCAGATATCTCCCGCCCACAGGTAGGCCCAAAGCCTTTCATACCGATCCAAGAAGCGCTGATCGCCGAAGGCCCGCAGCTCGCGTTCGCCCAGCGCCTTGATCAAGGCTGCGGCGCCCGGCTCATCGACAACCTGCAATCCCGCCAAACGCCACCGCTGGCCGTCGCGCCCTAGCAGTGTCGTCAGCGGCTCGATGCGCAGCCAGTGGAGGGTTCCAACCGTCTGTAAGGCGCCTTGCGAGCAGTCCGCCCAAGCGCCGCTCGTCCACAAAAGCGCCATGGCGGCCAACAGCAGCGCTTTGAAGCCTTGGCCTTTGCCGCGCGAGCCCCTAGTGTGGCGCTCCGATGCGCGCGCGCCACGTCTGGCGGGCCGCAGTGATGGCAGCGATTCGAAGGGTGGGCGAAGAGTCATGGCGCACAAAAAGCGAGCAATACTTGTTGATGGGTCTGCATACATCTTTCGCGCCTACCATAGCTTGCCGCCCATGACGAGGCCAGATGGCACCGCCGTCAATGCCGTCTTTGGCTTTACCAAGATGCTGTGGCGCTTCACGGAGGACCACAACGCCGACCTGTTGGCGGTGATTTTTGATGCCGGCCGCATCACCTTCCGCAACGACATTTACCCCGAATACAAGGCTCATCGCCCGGAGGCTCCCGAAGACCTGCGCCCGCAGTTCTCCATCATCCGCGAGGCCGTGCGCGCCTTTGACCTGCCCTGCATCGAAATGCCAGGCTTTGAGGCCGACGACTTGATCGCCACCTACGCGCGTCACGCTGTCGAACGGGACTATGAGGTGTTGATTGTCAGCTCGGACAAGGACTTGATGCAGTTGATCGAGCCGGGCGTGACCATGCTGGACCCCATGAAGTCCAAGCGCATCGGCCCCGACGAATGCTTCCAAAAATTCGGAGTACTGCCCGAGAAGGTGGTGGACGTGCAGTCTTTGGCGGGTGACAGCACCGACAATGTGCCGGGCGTGCCCGGTATCGGCATCAAGATTGCCGCTCAACTGATCACTGAATACGGCGATCTGGACGCCTTGCTGGCCAACGCGGATCAGATCAAACAGAACAAGCGCCGCGAGAATTTGATCGAATTCGCCGATCAGGCCCGCGTCAGCCGTGAGCTGGTGCGTCTGCGCCGCGATGTCGAGGTCGAAACGCCCTTGGAGGAGCTGATCTTCAAGGATCATCACCCGGACACCCTGCGCCCCTTCCTGGAAGAAAACGGCTTTAAATCGCTACTTGCCAAGCTCAACGAGGGCAGCCACAGCCACTACGGCGACTTGGAGCCCGGCGATGACGACGCCCCGCCGCCCATGGGCTCGGGCTACAGCCTGGTGGATGACGAGGCGGCGCTCGACGCGTGGATCGCCAAGGCCTATGCCGCGCGGGTTTTCGCGGTGGATACCGAGACCGACAACTTGGACGCCATGCGCGCGCAGTTGGTGGGCATCTCCCTGGCGATCGCCCCCGGCGAGGCCTGCTATATTCCGCTGCGCCACAAGGGCTCTGACGACCTCATGGGCCCCGGCGCGCCGAAGCAAATCCCTGTCGAGACTGCCTTGGCCAAGCTTAAGCCCCTGCTGGAAGATCCACGCATTCTAAAGATCGGCCACAATATCAAATACGACCGGCTGATCTTCCTGCACGAGGGCATCGATATTGCGCCGATCGATGACACCATGCTCATGTCCTATGTGCTGGACGCGGGCAAAGGCGGTGGTCACGGCATGGACGACCTGGCGGTCAAAATGTTCGAGCACAACACAATCAAGTTCAAAGATATCTGCGGCACCGGCAAGTCGGCGATTACCTTTGATTACGCGCCCTTGGACAAGGCGCTGGACTACGCCGCCGAGGACGCCGACATCACCTATCGCATGTGGCAGCGCCTGTCCTCGCGCATCCCGCGCGAACACGCCACCACCATTTATCAGACCATCGAACGCCCGCTGGTACCGGTTTTGTGTGACATGGAACGCGCAGGCATCAAGGTTGACCGCGGCCTCCTGCAACAGCTCTCTGGCGAGTTCGCAGAAGGCGCGCAAGCGCTGGAGCTGGAGTGCTATGCTCTGGCGGGCGAAGAGTTCAATTTGGGCTCGCCCAAGCAGCTAGGCCACATCCTGTTCGACAAGATGGGCCTGCAAGGTGGCAAGAAGACCAAGACCGGCGCCCATGCTACCAGCGCCGACGTGCTGGATGACTTGGCGGCTCAAGGGCACGAGCTGCCGCGCAAGATCGTCGCCTGGCGCCAATTGACTAAGTTGAAGTCCACCTATACCGATGCTTTGCAGGAGCAAATCGACCCCAAGACCGGCCGGGTGCATACTTCCTATGCTATGGCCATTGCCTCGACCGGGCGCCTGTCTTCCACCGATCCCAACCTGCAAAACATCCCGGTGCGCACCGAAGAAGGTCGCAAAATCCGCGCCGCCTTTATCGCTGAGCCGGGCCACAAGCTGGTCTCGATCGACTATTCGCAGATCGAGCTGCGGATCGTGGCGCACATGGCGGGCGAAGAGGCTCTGATTGCAGCCTTTCAGAACGGCGAAGACATTCACGCGGCCACCGCCTCGCAGATGTTCGGCGTCCCCCTTGAGGGCATGGACCCCATGGTGCGCCGCCAGGCCAAGGCCATCAATTTCGGCGTTATCTACGGTATCTCGGCCTTTGGTTTGGCCAACAACCTTGGCATCGGCCAAGGCGAGGCCAAAGCCTTCATCACCTCCTATTTCGAGCGCTTCCCAGGCATCAAGGCCTATATGGAAGACATGAAGAAGTTGGGCGCGGCTCAAGGGTATGTCTCGACCTTGTTCGGTCGCAAAATGGCCCTGCCCGCCATCAAGGACAGGAATTTCGCCCGCCGGGGCTTCGCCGAGCGCCAGGCCATTAACGCGCCGATCCAGGGCACCGCGGCTGATATCATCAAGCGCGCTATGCTGCGTTTGCCAGGCGCGCTAGAGACGGCGGGTCTCAAGTCGCGCATGCTGCTGCAGGTCCATGACGAATTGGTGTTCGAGGTGCCTGAAGCAGAGGTCGAGACGCTGATTGCGCTTGGCCGCGATGTCATGGAGCGCGCCTGCGAGCCTCTGCTTGAGTTACGGGTGCCTCTGGTGGCAGATGCGGGCGTGGGGCAGACTTGGAAAGAAGCGCACTAGCGCCGGGCACCGCAGTGCGTTTTTGGTTGGCAGGCCAAGCGATTGGTGCTTAGCCTGGACGGCCATTCTGTCGCGTCTGTTGGCTGCGGCAGCATTTTTTGCGGCACACCTGCCCCTGCTTTGGCCAATCGCCCGACCAAGAGCCCGGACAGTACTGCTCGCCAGTTTATTTGGGCCCTGTTCGAGGGCTCTTCCTGTCAGGGGTTATCATGTCTCACGACGCCAGCGCGGCACCCAGCGGTGCCAAGTCTGTTCCATTGGTCATTCTGTCCATCGCCTTCTTGTTGTTGTTGGCTTCATTGGATCAAACCATCGTTTCGACCGCGCTGCCGACCATTGTTGCGGATCTGGGCGGACTGAACCATTTGTCTTGGGTGGTTACGGCCTACATCCTTTCTTCGACCGTTTCAGCGCCCATCTACGGCAAGCTGGGCGACCTCTATGGACGCCGCAACACGGTGGTCGCCTCGGTCACCATCTTCTTGATCGGCTCGGCCTTGTGCGGACTTGCCACCTCCATGAACTTCTTGATTGCCGCGCGCGCTCTGCAAGGGTTGGGCGGCGGCGGCCTGTTCGTGCTGGCGCTTTCGGTCATCGGTGACGTCATACCGCCGCGTGATCGCGTCAAGTTGCAGGCCATGTTTGCCGTGGTCTTTTCGGTTTCAAGCGTCATGGGTCCGCTGATCGGCGGTTGGTTTGTCGATGCCTTTTCCTGGCACTGGATTTTCTACATAAACATCCCAGTTGGCCTGGCGTCGGTCATCACCTTCACCCTGAGCTTCCAGCCGACGGGGCAGCGCAAGCAACGACAGATCGACGTTTGGGGAGCCTTGACCCTGATTTTGGGACTAGGAAGCCTAACGTTGGTCACCAGTCTGGGCGGGCGTAGCCTTGCCTGGGACTCGAGCACGGCTTTGGTACTGATCGCGCTCGCGGTGCTTGGTCTTGCTGCTTTCTTGTGGTGCGAAACCTGGGCGCCCGAGCCCATCTTGCCGCTCAGTCTGTTCAAGATGAACGTCTTTGTCGTAACCAGCATTCTGGGCTTCATAACAGGTGCCGGCATGTTTGGCGCGGTGACCTTCTTGCCCATGTACCTGCAAATATCCAAGGTCATGAGCCCGACCTTTTCGGGCTTAGCTATGGTGCCTTTGACCGTGGGAATCTTGACCTCCTCGACGCTGAGTGGGCGCTATATGGGCCAGACTGGGCGCTATAAGATCCTGCCTATTCTGGGCATGGCAGGCATGGCTTTGGGCATGGCGTCGCTAGCCTTCTTGCAGCCTGACACGCCGATCTGGATGGTATCGCTCCAGCTTGCCTTCGTTGGCCTGGGTACGGGTTGCATTTTCCCAGTGGTGACCACCGCTGTGCAAAACGCTGCCCCACTCGCGCAAATGGGGACAGCAACTGCCTCAGGTGTCATGTTTCGGCAAGTCGGCGGTTCATTGGGCGTTGCCGCGTTCGGGGCGATCTTCGCTGCCAGGGTCGCCAGCGACTTCGACACCTTGGGGCTTGACCTTGGCGGTCACGGCGAAGGTGTTTCCATTAGCCCGGCCATGGTCGCAAACCTGCCCTTGGAGCTGCAACAGCCTCTGGCGGGTTTGATCGCAGAGGCCATCCATCCCATCTATTGGATCATGGCGGCGCTGGGGGCGGTCGGTTTTGGAGCCGCTTGGTTCTTGAAGGAAGTCGCCTTGGTCGATCGCAGCGCTGGCCAGCCCCCCAAACAAGAGGCACCCAAACAAGAGGCACCCGCCCACCATTAGGGGCATCTAC
>CAZHYF010000125.1:0-2416 GCA_964536635.1 uncultured Rhodospirillaceae bacterium
CTAGTAGGCGTAGTCTTGGAAGACGCGGCTCATGTCGCCCTGCCAATCGCCCTCATAGAGCGCGATCAGATCGTCGGCTGGGCTGCGGCCGGTCTCGACCCGCTCGACCAGGGTGCGCAGCAAGCGGCGCTCGTCTTCGCCGTTGCGATCCAGGTAGCCACGACGCTCTAGGCCGCCCGAGGCGATCTCCACCACTTGGCGGGCCAGGTCTTGCAGGCTGCCGCCGCGCCAGGGCGTCTGCTGGCCGAACTTGGGCACCTCAAGCATGAGGGTGTGGCGCTCTTCGGCGCTCCAATCGGCAATCAGGTCTTTGGCTTGGCTCAGCGCCTCTTCGTCGTAGAGCAGCCCCACCCAGAGTGCGGGCAGCGCACAGATCGAGGCCCAAGGCCCGCCATCAGCGCCGCGCATCTCCAAGAAGGTCTTGGCGCGCACCTCGGGGAAACAGGTCGAGATGTGGTCGGCCCAATCGCCCATGTTGGGCTTTTCGCCCGGTAGGCCCGGCAGTTCGCCCTTGAGGAAGTCGCGGAAAGACTGGCCCGAGACGTCGATGTACTGGCCATCGCGCATGACGAAATACATGGGCACGTCCAGGGCGTAATCGACGTAGCGCTCGAAGCTCATGCCCGGCTCGAAGGCGAAGGGCAGGTTGCCGGTGCGGTCGGGGTCGGTATCCTGCCAGATGCTCGCGCGGTAGGACTTGTAGCCGTTCAGCTTGCCCTCGGTGAAGGGCGAGGAGGCAAACAGCGCCGTGGCCACGGGTTGCAGCGCCAGGCCCACTTGCAGCTTGTCAACAAAGTCGGCCTCGCTGGAGAAGTCCAAATTGACCTGAATGGTGCAAGACCGCAGCATCATGTCCAGGCCCAGCTTGCCCACCTTGGGCATGTAAGAGCGCATGATCTTATAGCGTGACTTGGGCATCCAGGGTGTCTCGTCACGGGTGCCTTGCGGGGTGAAGCCCAGGCCCAGCATGCCGATGCCCAATTGAGCGCCGATGCTGCGCACCTCGTCCAGGTGGCTGTGCACTTCAGAGCAGGTCTGGTGCAGGTTCTCCAGCGGCGCGCCGGACAGCTCGAATTGGCCGCCTGGCTCCAGGCTGATCGAGCCATAGCCGCTCTTTTTCAGGCCGATGGTTTTGCCGTTGTCGGTCAGCGGCTCCCAATCAAAGCGCTCTTGCAGGCCGGTCAACAGGGCCTCGATGCCGTTGGGGCCTTCGTAGGGCACGGCTTCCAGGGTCGCGGTGTTGAAGCTGAACTTCTCGTGCTCGGTCCCGATCCGCCAGTCGCTCTTGGGTTTGCAGCCGCCTTGGAAATAAGAGATCAAATCGTCTTTGGTTTCGACGGGGCGCAGGTCGGGGGCCGAAGGACCGGACATAGGTAAGTTCCTAACGATGAAACGGTGAGGCCAAGCCTCGCATATGGGGCTGCACATAGACCTTGGTCGCGCTTGGAACAAGGTCTGAACGTGGAAAAGCCTTGCACTATTTCGCCGGGCCGTCTTGCTGCCTGGCTTCCAGATAGAGTTGCAGCCCGCCCAGCGCCACAGCCACCGCAGTTTCGGCGCGCAAAATGCGCTGGCCCAGGCTGATGCAGGTCACGAAAGGCTGGCGAGCCAACAGCGCCAATTCTTCAGGGTGGAAGCCGCCTTCGGGACCGACCAAGAGGCCGAGGCCCGAGGCGGGTAGGCCAGCCGGTGCCAACTCTGCCAAGGCGTGGAGCAAGGGCAGACGTTGGTCGCCGGTCTCGGCGCAGGCGAGAAGCGGGCGATCTTGCGGCCAATCCTGCAACATTTGCTCCAGGCGCTGCGGAGCCTCGATTTGCGGCACGCTCAGGCGCTCGCACTGCTCGGCGGCCTCCATGGCGACGGCTTGCAGGCGCTCCAGCTTGACCCGCTCCGAGTTGGTGAAGCGGGTCAGCACGGGCCAGATGCGGCTGGCGCCGGCCTCGCAGGCCTTTTCCACCGCAAAGTTGGTGGTGTCCTTCTTCAGCGGCGCAAAGCAGAGCCAGATCGAGGCGGGCGGCTCCTGCGCGCGGGTTTGCTGGCGCAGGCGCAGGCTGACCGCCTGCTTGGAGATGGCCTCTATGTCAGCCCACCACTCGCCGTCGCGGCCGTTGAACAGGCCCACCGCCTGGCCCTCTTGGGCGCGCAGGACGCTGCGCAGGTAGTGGCTCTGGTCTTTGTCCAGCGTCACACAGGCGCCCGCTTGCAGAGGCTCTTCGACGAACAGGCGCGCGCGCAGCTTGGGTTGCGCAGTGGCGGTTTTGGGCATGGGGCTCCAGGTTGCTCAATGGGTTGGTTGGCGCATCATCACCGCTCGGGCCTGGCAATGCAACGCTTGAACTCCATGACACTCTGTTGTTCAGTCAAGGAATGCTGCCGATGGGTGTGGTGGGTGGTTTAAATATGAGCTTTTCGACTG
>CAZHYF010000125.1:2516-8353 GCA_964536635.1 uncultured Rhodospirillaceae bacterium
CTGGGCTTTTCGCCTGGGCTTTTCGCCTGGGCTTTGCGCCAGGGATTTCGCGCACAGCGGCTCCATGGCACTTGTGAAGGGTTTCTAAGCCACCTAACCTTCCGGCTTCTTGCAAGCTTGAACAAGTCCGCGCCCCCATGACTGCCTATACCGATATTCCCAGCCGCTCCTTCCTGCGCTTTTTGCCCGCTTGGACCCACCCCTATGCCCAGCTGGCGCGTTGGGATCGGCCCGTGGGCACCTGGCTGCTGTTTTGGCCCTGCGCCTGGTCGGTCAGCCTGGCGAGCCAAATGCAAGAGCATCAGTTCGACCCGGTGCCGCTAGCCATGATTGCGGCCTTCTGGTTGGGCGCCTTTTTCATGCGCGGCGCGGGCTGCACGCTCAACGATATGGCCGACGTGAAGTTCGATGCCGCGGTCGAGCGCACCGCTGGCCGCCCTTTGCCCTCGGGCCGCGTGACCCGCAAGCAAGCGGCGGTCTTCATGGTGTTGCAGGCGCTGGGCGGGCTGGTCGTGGTGCTGCAATTCAACCTGCCCACCATCGCGCTCAGCTTTGCTGCGCTGGTGATTGTGGCGCTCTACCCCTTTGCCAAGCGGGTGACAAACTGGCCGCAATTGGTGCTGGGGCTGGCCTTCAACTGGGGCGCGCTGGTCGGTTGGTCGGCCTGGTACGGCCAGATCGCTTTGCCGGCTGTGCTGCTCTATCTGGCGGGCATCGCCTGGACGCTGGGCTATGACACCATCTATGCCCACCAGGACAAGAGCGATGACGCCATTGTTGGGGTCAAATCCACCGCGCTCTTGTTCGGCGACAAAACGCTGGTTTGGGTCAGCGGCTTTTATGCGCTGACCTGGGTCTTGCTGGTGGCGGCGGGCCTCAGCGCGGGCGCTGGCGCGGTCTTCTTGCTGCTCATGCTGGCAGCGGGCGGGCACCTGATCTGGCAGGTGCGGGCCTCCAACATCGACGATCAGGCCCAGTGTTTGAAGATCTTCAAATCCAATGTGCAGTTCGGCGGGCTGGTCTGGATCGCCATTATGTTCGCCTCGCTGGCCTAGAGCGTCGGGCTTGCAACAGCCCTTCCGCTCTCGCTGACTGATTTCTAACGCAAGTCCATGCTCTCTCGTGTGGCCACTCATTCGCGGCTTGCTCTAGGCTGCGGTCGAGCCGTCGGCATCCCAGGCCGGGCTTTCCAGTGGCAGGTCCAGCGTGACGCGCAGACCGCCTTGCTCGCGGTTGCTCAGCGCCAGTGATCCGCCCATCAGCTCGACCAGGCCTTTGACGATGGCCAGGCCCAAGCCCGAGCCGCCGGTCGCCAAGTTGCGCGAGGATTCCAGGCGATAAAAGGGTTCGAACACCTTGGTCAGCTCGGCCTCGGGGATGCCGGGGCCCTGGTCGTCCAGGATCAGGCGCAGGCGCTGGTCGCCCAGCGGCGCAACCGTCAGGCTGGCCCGCTCGCCATAGCGCAGGGCATTTTCCACCAGGTTTAGGATCACCCGCTCCAGGTTGGAGCGCTGTTGGTGCAGCGCCAGGCTGTCCGGCAAAGACAGCTCCAGGCGCGCGCCCCAGTCCATATCCTCGTGCAAGCCGCGCAGCAGGGGCGTCAGGTCAAAGCGGCTGGCGGGCTCGGGCGTGGCCAGGCCAGCGTCCATGCGCGCGAACTGCACCACTTGGCCCAGCAAGCTGTCCAAGCGCTCGATATCGCGCACCGCCTTGTCGCGCTGGCTCTCGGGCTCGATGAACTCGGCGCGCAGGCGCAGCTTGGTCAACTGGGTGCGCAGGTCGTGCGAGATAGCGGCCAACATGCGCGTGCGCTGGCCGACCAGGCCGCGGATGCGCTCTTGCATGGCGTTGAAGGCCTCGACGGTCTGGGTCACCTCCTTGGGGCCAGAGATTTGAACCTCAGGTGCGTCCAGGTCTTCGCCAAAGCGGCGCGCGGCAGCCCCCAGGCCCAGCGTTGATTGACGCAGCTTCATCAGCGCCAAAAAGGCCAAGAGCAGCGGCAAGAAGGCAAACAGTCCGATCAGCAGCAAGGGCGCCAGCGCCAGGCCCGGCGCGGAGTTTTCAAAGTGCAGCAGCAGGTAGACCTGGCTGGTGTCGCTCAGGCGCACGGCCAGCGCCGAGACCGGCTGTTGCTGTTCGATCAGCGCTTCCAGCCAGTGCGGCAGGGGTGGGTGGTCCAGGTCGTTTTCGTGCGCGCGGTTGTGGCGCTGGATCATGCGCTGAACAAAGTCCTGGCGGGGCGCGGCCTGCAGGTTCGGATCTGGTCTCAGGCTCGGGTCTGGTCTTAGGCCTTGCTGGGCCTGATCAAACGGCCGCTGGCCCGAAGGAAAGGGGCCTTGCGGCGTCTGGCCAAACGGCGCTAGGGGCGCAGAGTTTGGGCGAAAACCCGGCGGTCGGTCCAACAAGGCCTCGAAATAGCGCTGGGGTAGGTCAGATGATGCCAAGAACACCACGTCAAGCTGGATCGCGTCTTGGCCTTGGGCGGCGAGGCGCTGCTCGACCAGGCGCGCGAGAGCCGCAAAATCGTGACGGTTCAGCGCGCCGCTTGCAGGTTGCACCGCGCCAACCGGCAGCAGCTCTTCGGGCAGCATGACCAGGCCGCGCGGAGCAAGCCGCCGTGCCAGGCGCAAGCGCGCCGGGCCCTCGGCCTCGTCCAGCCGCTCGATGGCGGCGCTAACCTGGCCAGCGATCAGGCGCTGAAAGGCGGGGTTGACGCGCTGGCTGCGGTCCCAGACGAAGACCGCCACCGCCAGGCCCTGCACCAGCAGAGCAGCGCCCAGCAAGATCAGGATGCCGCGCGTGCCCAAGCCCAATGTGGGGCTGAGGGCCAAGCGGCGGCGCGGGGAAGCGGCGGGTTGGGTCATGCGCGCCTCAGGCCTTCAGCTTGAGCACGGTTTCAGAGAAGGCATAGCCCTGCCCGCGCACGGTGCGAATGAAGGTCGGCGCCTTGGGGTTGGGCTCCAGCTTTTGCCGCAGGCGGCTGATCTGAATGTCGATGGCGCGATCAAAAGGAGTGGCCTCGCGCCCGGCGGTCAGGTCCAGCAAGTAGTCGCGCGACAGCACGCGCGGGGCGGCCTCGACCAGGGCGGTCAGCAAGTTGAACTCGCCCGCAGTGAGCTCGACCTCTTGGCCGTCGGGATTGTGCAGCCGCGCAGCGTCCAGGTCCAGGCGCCAGTCGGCAAAACCAAACAGCCGCTCGCCGTTTTGGCTGTGGGGCTGGGCCTGCGGCTCGGGGCGGGCCGAGCGGCGCAGCACCGCTTTGACCCGTGCTGCCAATTCGCGCGGGTTAAAGGGCTTGGCGATATAGTCGTCCGCGCCCAGCTCCAGGCCGATAATGCGGTCGATATCCTCGCTCATGGCGGTGACCATGATCACGGGTAAGTTGGCATACTGCGGCTGGGCGCGCAGCCGGCGGCAGACCGATAGGCCATCCTCGCCCGGCATCATCAGGTCCAACAGGACCAGATCGACGGTCTCTCGCTCCAAGATCTCGAACATCGCAGTGCCGCCGTCCGCCGTCATGACCCGAAAGCCTTGCTTGCCCAGGTAGTCGGCGATCAATTCGGCGATGTCGGTCTCGTCGTCCACGGCGAGGATGGTGGGGGCGCTGTCGAGCGACATAAGCTGGGCCTTGCTGGCTGGAGAAGAAGAGCGGCGCCACTCAGATGCAGCGCCCTTGTCCTTAATGTATAGGCTCAGCGCGGGGCTGCAATCGACTTTACCAAAGCGAAACACTTCGCCTTATTTGCGTTACAAACGATACAAAAAACCGCTTGGCCTGACATGCGGGCGTTACATGGCGGGGCCAGATTAGGCTCATCACAAACGCAAACCCAACCCAGTAAAGAAAACAGGAGAGTTCCCCATGTCAGGTTTTGCATCGCGTTCCGCTTTGATCGGCAGCTCATTTTTGGTTCTGGCCTTGGCCAGCCCCAGCTTGGCTCAGAACGCCACGCCTTATGGTCAGGGCCCCGGCTTTGGCCCCGGCGCTGGCCAGGCCCTCATGCAACAAGTTCATCTGCGCGGCGAAGGCCGCCGGGGTATGATCCCGGTCGCGCACCTGGTTTGCGGCGATGACGCTGCTGCCAAAACCGCCGCCTTCCAAGCCAAGCTAGCCGAAGGTCTGAACCTGACCGCTGAGCAGCAAGATTTGGTCGCTCAGATCATCGCAGCGGTGACCGCTGACGAGGATCAAGTTGCCCGCATGTGTGAACGTCTGGACCGTATGGCCGAGCGCGGTGATGACGAACGCGGTTGGGGCCGTCACGGTCATGGTCAACCTGGCCAGGGACAGCGCGGTGAAGGCCGCATGGGCTGGGGCCAGCACGGCGGCCACATGCAAGGTCATATGCAGGGCCACATGCATGAAGAAGGCGACGAGCACGCTGAGGGCGACGAGCAAGCCCACATGCAGCGCCCCAACATGCCCGGGCAGCCTGGCTATGGTCAACACGGCCATCAGGGTAAGCCCGGCGGTTGGGGTGAGCATGCCCAGCGCGGTCCCAAAGGTCCGGGTGGCCCCAACGGTGCTGCTGGTCCCATGGGCCTGGAGCGTCTGTTGAACAACCCGGCGCTGTCTGACGAAGATCGCGCCGCGCTTGAAGGCATCTTTGAGAAGCTGAAGACCGCTGCTGAAGCCAAGCAGAAGGCCCGTCACGCGCTGCGCGGCCTGATGATGGACTTCCGCCACTCGCTGAGCAAAGAGCAGGCGCAGATGCTGCGTAAGGGTGGCTTCCAGCAGTTCTTGCCCGACGCTCCTGAAGCACCCAAAGCCTAGGTTCTAGGGTCCGCTTGGACCGTTCTTTTGATCCCCCGCTCGCCCCCAGCGAGCAACCCAAGCCGCCGCTGTCACCTATCGCGCTGCAGCGGCGGCGCTTGATGAACCGGAGCAGCGGCCTGCCTTGGCCCGCGGCTCCGGTCTTTTTTTTGTGCTGCGGCAGCTTCACGTCGCTCTCAGGTCAATGTGAAAACATGTGGTGTGCGGTCTGTCGCCTTTTGAGTCAGGGTGGCGGCGTCAACGATATCAACACGAGGCATAAACCATGAGTATCGCGAACACACACTCCGTCGGCACGTCCGCCAGCAACCCACTGGCCAGCCTGGTATCTCCCCTGGCTGCCTTGGGGCCGCTGTCTCTGCGGGTCGGATTTGGCGTCACCTTCGTCTATTATGGCTGGCAGAAGCTGACCGGATTGGCGGGCTTTGCCAACATGATGCTGGGCGGCAACGTCTTCTTGGCATCGCTGGTCACCGTGGCCGAGCTGGCGGGCGGGCTCGGCATGCTGTTTGGCTTTGGCCTGCTGATGATGGGACGCGCGGGCTTGGGCGATCTGGTCACCCGCCTCGCTGGCTTGGCCATCATCCCGGTCATGCTGGGCGCCATCTTTATGGTTCACCTGCCCAAGGGCTTTCACTTCATGCCGATGGACGGCACCCCGATCGGCGGCTTTTCTTACCAGTTCATGTTGTTGTTGGTGGGGGTCTATTTCCTGGCCAAGGGCAATACCGACCTAAAAGGCTAGCACAAAGCCCAAGCTCTTGGAGACAAGAGAGCAGGTTATTTTATCGTTAAATCAATAAGGTAGGCGCCGCTTGCTTGGGCTGGTGGCGCTGTACTCTCGACCTGTTTACAGCATATGAAAGCTGAGAACGCCCCTTAGGTTGAGGCCATCTGTGCGGGTATTTTCTAGTTCCAGGCCAATGCGCTGGCCCCAGGAGGCGCGCGCAGCAAAACCCGCGCTTCAAGCGACCATGGTTTTGAAAAACCCATATCTCGGGGGAATTGGTGGAGCTAAGCGGGATCGAACCGCTGACCTCTTCAATGCCATTGAAGCGCT
>CAZHYF010000126.1:0-8308 GCA_964536635.1 uncultured Rhodospirillaceae bacterium
ACACGAGAGAGCATGGACTTGCGTTAAGAATCAGTCAGCTAGAGCGGAAGGGCTGTTGCAAGACCAACGCCCGACGCTCTAGCTTGCTTCGTCTTGCAGATCGGCAAAAAAGCGATAGGCATCGCCCGCAATCCGCTCCAGCGCCGAATGTTGCGCCTGCCAGCCCAGGGCCGCATGAGCAGCGCTGGGGTTGGCGACCAGGCGCGCCGGGTCGCCCGCGCGGCGCTCGGCTTCGATGACGCGGAACGCTCGGCCCGAGGCCTGGCGCACCGCCTCGATGATTTGGCGCACGCTGTAGCCCTGGCCCGTGCCCAGGTTATAGGCGGCAAAGCCCTGATGGCGACGGGACAAGATGGCCTCCAGCGCCAGAATGTGGGCTTCCGCCAAATCGAGCACATGGATGTAATCGCGCAGGCAAGTGCCGTCAGGCGTCGGATAGTCGTTGCCATAGATCGCCACTTGCTCGCGCTGGCCCAGCGCCGCCTGGATCACCAGCGGGATCAGGTGGGTCTCGGGTTGGTGGCGCTCGCCCAGACCCAGGTCTGGAGCCGCGCCGCTGGCATTGAAATAGCGCAGCGCGATGGCGCTTAGGCCCTGCGCGCGGGCCTGCTCGGCCAAGATGGCCTCGACCATGGCTTTAGAAGCGCCATAGGGGTTGCAAGGCGCGATGGGCGCGCTCTCGGGGATGGTCTCAAACGCCTGATTGCCATAGACGGCGGCGGTGGAAGAGAAGACCAGGCCGGTAACGCCGTGGCGCTGCATGGCGCGCAGCAGGGCCAGGCTGCCGCCGACATTGTTGTCGAAATAGGCCAAGGGCTGATGCACCGACTCGCCGACCTCGATCGAAGCCGCAAAGTGGATCACGGCGGCGATGTCGTGAGCTTCAAACAGCGCGTTCAAGGCGGCCTCGTCCTTGAGGTCAGCGCGGACTAGCGGCTCGACCAGAGCTGCGGGGCAAGCCCCGTTGCTCAGGCGGTCCAGCACCACCACGCCATAGCCGCGTGCGCGCAAGGCTTGGGCGGTATGCGCGCCAATATAGCCCGCGCCGCCGGTCACGAGGATTGTCAAGTCTGAGGGTTCGGCCATGCGGGGCTCCCTTATTGTCACATTCTGCTTGCGTTCAGGGGCCTGTTTAAGCACCTTCGCAGCCCTGTTCCAGGACTTTGAGCGCTGCGCTTGACCCTGGACCTCTGCTTTCTGCTTGCCCGGAGCCCCCGCATGCTGTCCGCCTATATCCGCACCAAGAACGAAGCCGCCAACATACAGCGCTGTATCGAAGCGGCGCTGGTCGTGGCCGAGGAGGTTGTGGTGGTGGATTCAGGCTCCAGCGACGACACCATCGCGCTGGCCGAAGCCGCGGGCGCGCGCGTGGTCCACAACGATTGGCCGGGCTTTGGCTATCAAAAGCGCTTTGCTGAAGAGCAGTGTAAGAACGATTGGCTGCTCGACCTGGACGCCGACGAGATCGTCACGCCCGAATTGGCCGCCGAAATCAAGGCCGAGCTGGCCAGCAACCCGCCGCCCGAGCGCTGTTTTTCCCTGCCGCTCGATTTCATCTTGCCGAGCGGGCGGCGTCTTGCGCGCCGCTTTCGAGTGCCGCGCAAGAAGCTCTATAACAAGACCGTCTACCGCATGCCCGCCCACGCGGCTTGGGACCAGTTCAAGCTGAAAGACAGCAAGAAGATCAAGGCCCTAGACGGCTCGCTCGATCACTACGCCTTTGATGATTTGGGCCACTGCATGATCAAGCAGAACGGCAACTCCAGCATGGTGGCCAAGGGCACCAAGCTGCCAGGTCGCGCTGGCGTGCTGGCGCGCATCTTCCTTATTCTGCCCTTCTATTTCTTCAAGCACTATATCATCCGCGGCTACTACACCGCGGGCGTCGAGGGCTACTCCTATGCCGTGGTGCTGGCCTTTGGCCGCTGGCTGCGCGATGCCAAACGGGCCGAAATGCAGGCCCTAGAGAAGCAGGCTAAGAAGGGTTAGCGCTTGGGCGTGCGCCAGTCGCTGCTGGCGGAACGGCGCAGTAGGCGCAAAGCGAGCCCCAAAGCGACGCCAACCCCAATCGCAACGGTCAAATCCACCAAGACCGTGAGCACAAGCGTCAACAACAACAGCCCCCTGTCGCTCCATCGCGCCTTGGCGTAGTCCTTCCACTTGTGCGGCTCGCTCATGTTCCAAGCGGTCATCAGCAGCAGACCTGCCAGGGCTGGCATGGCCATGTAGCCCGCCCAAGGCGCCGCCACCAGCATGATGATCAAGACCGCCAGCGCGTGGACGATGCCCGCAATCGGCGTTCTGCCTCCGGCTTTGATATTGGTCGCGGTGCGCGCGATGGCGCCGGTGGCGGGCAGGCCACCAAACAAGGAGGAGGCCAGATTGGCGACGCCTTGGGCGGTCAGCTCGGCGTTGGGGCGGTGGTTGCCATCGGTCATGCGGTCCGCGACCATGGCCGACAGCAAGGACTCCACGCCTGCCAAGAAGGCGATAACCAGCGCCGAGGGGAGCAGCTCGGTCAAGCGATCCCAGGTGAAAATCGGCAGCTGTGGCTGGGGCAAGGGCGTGCTGGGCAGCGCGCCATAGCGCCCGGCCAGGGTGTCCAACGGCCAGCCCGCGAGCAGCACGACCAGCGAGACAAAAGCAATCGCGACGATCAAGCCCGGCCAGCGCGGCGCGGCGCGTCTCAAGGCGGCGATCAAGACGATGGTTGCGATGCCAGTGCCCAAGGCGAGCACGCTTATGTGGCTGCGCTCGCCCCACAGAACCGGCAGTTTTTCAAGGAAGTCCGCGGGCATGTTGGTGACATGCAGCCCCAAAACCGTGCCAAGCTGGGAGGTGGCGATGATGATGGCGATGCCGATGGTAAAGCCCTGCACCACCGCATCGGGGATGAAGGCGATCAGGCGGCCCGCTCTAAAGTAGCCCGCCACCAGCAAAATGAGCCCGGCCATAAAGGTCGCCATGACCAGACCGTCGTAGCCATGCTCGGCAATCACGCCATAGACCACCACGATGAAGGCCCCGGTCGGGCCGCCGATCTGCACGGGACTGCCGCCCAGCAGCGAGATGAAAAAGCCCGCGACGATCGCAGTGATCAGGCCGGTTTGCGGGCTGGCACCCGAGGCAATGGCGATGGCGATGCTCAGCGGCAGCGCGACCAGCGCCACCGACAAGCCCGCCAGCAGGTCTGCGCGCAAATGGTCCAGGCTGTAGTCTTTGAGCAGCGGGATCAATATCGGTTGGCGCACGGCGGCGACGTCCTCTTTCAGCATCATGGCAGTCCCCCAAGATAGGGCGGGTGGCCGTCGTGCTGCAAGCATGGTTGCGCGGTTGGTGAGACGAACGCCATCCTTTGACGGCTCCCTGACCCTCAAAGTTTGCTGGAGGCGGCCATGATGTGCTCAAAAGGTCAAAAAATGTTCAGATGGAAAAAAAATCGAAAACAATGGGCTATACTTGGCGGCGAATTTGCTTAAACTGCGGCCCGCGTCGCGCCATCAGGCGAGGAAGCTGGTGGCGGCTAAGGAGCGGGGCGACTCTTTCGTCCGCTTGCGTGCCTTGCCCCAAGCGCTAAGCTGCCGCTACACCTCAGTTTTTGACCTCTTCCGACCGAAAAAGACCCTCTATCTATGTCCCCTACGCTCCAAGCGCCTCAGAGCGCTGCTGCTGTTCCCGTGGATCGCGACGCGCTGACGGCGCGCATTCTCAACAAGCTGGCCTATTCCATGGGCACCACGCCCAAAGATGCGAGTTTGTTCGAGTGGCGCACGGCGCTGTCCTTGGCGTTGCGTGACGATGCGGTGGATGTCTGGACCGCAAGCTTGGAGGCGCAGAGGCAGGCCAAGTCAAAGCGGGTCTACTACTTGTCGATGGAATTCCTGATTGGCCGCCTGATCGAGGATGTGGCCATCAACATGCAGGTGGAAGAGGAGGCCAGAGCGGCCATAACCGCGCTGGGTCAGGACTACGACACGCTGGTGGCCAACGAGCCCGACGCAGCGCTGGGCAACGGCGGCCTGGGCCGTCTTGCGGCCTGCTTTATGGAATCTCTGGCAACGCTGGACATGCCCGCCATGGGCTATGGCATTCGCTATGAACACGGCTTGTTCAAGCAGCGCTTCGAGCACGGCCGCCAGGTCGAGAGCGCTGAGGATTGGCTCAACCAGCGCCACGCTTGGGAGTTTGAGCGGCCCCATGCCTCTTACGCCATCGGCTTTGGCGGTCACGTCAGCGACAGCGGCCAAGGCCGGGTCTGGCAACCCAGCGAGCGGGTGATCGCGGTGGCCTATGATACGCCGATTGTCGGCTGGCAAGGGCGCTGGGCCAATACGCTGCGGCTCTGGTCGGCCAAGCCCGAGACCTTGTTCGATCTGCACACCTTCAACCGCGGCGACTATTTGGGCGCCAGCCATTCAGAGGCCCTGGCGCGCGCCATCTCACGCGTGCTCTATCCCGACGACAGCACGGATGCGGGCAAAGAACTGCGTTTGCGCCAGGAATACTTCTTTACTGCTGCTTCGATCCAAGACGCCATCCGCCGCTTGCTGCGCGAAGGTCACCGCATCGAAGATCTGGATCAGTTTGCAGCCATGCAGCTCAACGATACGCACCCGGCCATTGCGGGGCCCGAGCTGATCCGCCTGCTGGAAGACGAGCACGGCTTGCCCTTCGAGCAAGCCGCCGAGCTGGCGCGTAAGACCCTGGGCTATACCAACCACACCCTGCTGCCCGAGGCGCTGGAGCGCTGGCCCGTCGATCTGTTCGCGCGCATCCTGCCGCGCCACTTGGAGATCATCCAGGCGATCCAGAACCTGCACTTCCAAACCACCGGCAGCTTTGAGTGCATCATCGAGCACGGTTCGGTGAAGATGGGCGAACTGGCCTTCATCATGGCCCACAAGGTCAATGGCGTTTCGGCCCTGCACAGCGAGCTGGTCAAGAAGACGGTCTTTGCCAACCTGCACAAGGTCTACCCGGATCGCATCATCAATCAGACCAACGGAGTGACCCCGCGCCGCTGGCTCTATGCCTGCAATCCACCGCTGCGCGCAGCCATCGACGGCGCCTTGGGTGGCGACTGGCCCGGCCATTTGGAGCGCCTTGAGGGACTGGCTCCCTTGGCGCAAGACAGCGGATTTCAAGATCAGGTGCGCGCGGCCAAGGCCCAGAACAAGGCCCGGCTGGCGGCCTGGATCAAGAGCCGCGACGGCATCGCGTTGAACCCCGACGCGCTGTTCGACGTTCAAGTCAAGCGCATCCATGAATACAAACGTCAGTTGCTCAACATCCTAGAGACCATCGCCTTTTGGAATGATCTGAAGGACAGGCCCAGCCTGGAGGCCCCAGCGCGCGTCAAGGTCTTTGGCGGCAAGGCTGCGCCCGGCTATCACGTTGCCAAGGAGATCATTCACTTGATCAACGATGTGGCCAAGACGTTGAACGCCGACCCGGCCACGCGCGACCGCTTGCAGGTGGCCTTCCCGCCCAACTACAACGTGACCATGGCCGAGCAGGTCATGCCCGCCGCCGACCTGTCCGAGCAAATCTCAACCGCTGGCAAGGAGGCCTCGGGCACCGGCAATATGAAGTTTGCACTCAACGGCGCGCTGACCATCGGTACGCTGGACGGTGCCAACGTGGAGATCCGCGAGCATGTGGGCGCCGACAACTTCTTCTTGTTTGGCCTCACCGCCGAGCAAGTGGTTGAGCGCCGCCAGCAGCCCGATTTCTCGCGCAACGCCATCCAAGCCAGTCCGCGCTTGGTGCGGGTCTTGGATCAAATCGCCAATGGTGCCTTCTCGCCTGCCGACCGTCATCGGCACGCTGGTATCGTCCATCGCCTCTATGAGCACGATTATTTCCTGGTGAGCTGCGATTTTGATGCATACTATGAGGCGCAGCGCCAGGTTGATGCCGCTTATTGCGATCAGCAGGGCTGGACGGCCAAGGCCATCTTGAACATTGCCCGCATGGGCTGGTTCTCTTCGGACCGCACCATTCGCGGCTATGCCAAGGATGTCTGGGGCTTGGAGCCCGTTGCATTGCGCCGCGATCAAGCCGCCTGACGCGCGTGGCCGAGAAGGGAAGAAGCATGTCCGAACCACACGACGCTGGGCTCCAACGCCTGATTGAGGGACGCCACCATGACCCTTTTTCTGTGCTTGGCTTGCACGACACGCCTGATGGGCCGCTGCTGCGGGTCTTCCTGCCCCAAGCCGAGCGCCTTTTTGTGCGCGACCCGGACGATGAGGGCACAGCGCTAGAGCTGCCCGCCAAGCCCGGCTTTGCGGGCCTGTTCGAAGGCGCGGTGCCCCAGGCGCTGGCGGACAGCCGAACCTACCGCTTGCGCGCGCATGCCGGCCATGGCTCCTGGGATTTCGACGATGCCTATCGCTTCGGCCCCGTGCTGGGCGAACTTGACGAGCACTTGATCAGCGAAGGCGCGCACCGCCGCCTTTGGCAGGTTTTGGGCGCTCACCCCATGACCCACGAGGGCGCAGAGGGCGTCCACTTTGCCGTCTGGGCTCCCAATGCGCAGCGTGTCTCGGTCGTGGGCGATTTCAATGCCTGGGACGGGCGACGCAATCCCATGCGCAGCCGGGGTCACACCGGTGTTTGGGAGATTTTCATTCCAGGCCTGGTGGAAGGCGAAGTCTACAAGTACGAGCTGATCGGTGCCGGTGGGCAGTTGCTGCCGCAAAAGGCCGACCCCTTCGGCTTTGGCGCCGAGCATCCGCCGCGCACGGGCTCGGTGGTGCGGCGCTTGGATCACCACCGTTGGGCCGATCAGGGTTGGATGGACAAGCGCGCTGTGCGCAACCATATCGACCAGCCCATTTCCATCTATGAGGTCCATTTGGGCTCGTGGAAGAAGGTGCCCGAAGATGGCAACCGTGCGCTGTCCTACGCCGAACATGCGCGCGACTTGGTGGCCTATGTCCAAGGTCTGGGCTTTACCCATATTGAGCTGATGCCGATCTCGGAGTTTCCCTTTGACGGCTCCTGGGGCTACCAGCCCGTCGGCATGTTTGCGCCCACCGTCCGCCATGGCGACCTGGAGGCCTTCCGCGCGCTGGTCGAGGCTTGCCACGCCAGCGACATGGGCCTGATTATCGACTGGGTGCCGGGGCACTTCCCCGAGGACGCCCACGGCCTGGCGCAATTCGACGGCACACCGCTCTACGAGCACGCCGACCGCCGCGAGGGCTTCCACCCCGATTGGAACACGCTGATCTATAACTACGGGCGGCGTGAGGTCTCCAACTACCTGATCGCCAATGCGCTCTATTGGCTGCAAGAGCACCACGTCGATGGCCTGCGCGTCGATGCTGTGGCCTCGATGCTCTACCGCGATTATTCGCGCCAGCCGGGCGAGTGGGTGCCCAACGTCTTTGGTGGCCGCGAAAACCTGGAGGCTATCGACTTCCTGCGCCGCATGAACGAGACCGTTTACGGCGAGGTGCCGGGCATCATGACCATCGCCGAGGAGTCCACCGCCTTCGGTGGCGTCTCGGCGCCCACCGATGCGGGTGGACTGGGCTTTGGCTACAAGTGGAACATGGGCTGGATGAACGATAGCCTGTCCTACATGTCGAAAGACCCGATCTATCGCAAATACCATCACCACAAGATGACCTTCGGGCTCTACTACGCCTTTTCGGAAAACTTCATCTTGCCGCTGAGCCACGATGAGGTGGTGCACGGCAAGGGCTCGCTGTTGGATCGCATGCCGGGCGGCGGCGAGGAGAAGTTCGCCAATCTGCGCGCCTATTTCGGCTTTATGTGGGGGCATCCTGGCAAGAAGCTCTTGTTCATGGGCGGCGAGTTCGCCCAAGGCGGCGAGTGGAACCACAACCAGAGCCTCGACTGGCACCTGTTGGCCCATGCTTGGCATCAGGGCGTGCAAACGCTGGTGCGCGATCTGAACCAGGTCTATCGCGATATCCCGGCGCTGCATCAGCTCGACAGCAAGCCGCAGGGCTTCGAGTGGGTCGAGGAAGGGGCGCACGAAGAATCGATTTTCGCTTGGCTGCGTTACGACGTGGCGCGCCAGCGCCCGGTGCTGGTGGTGAGCAACTTCACCCCGGTCGAGCGGCGCGACCGGCGCATCGGCGTGCCTTGCCAGGGCTATTGGGCCGAGCGCATCAATACCGATTCGCACCACTACGGCGGTGGCGGGCGCGGCAACATGGGCGGCGTGCAAGCGCAAGCGGTGGCGGCCTCTGGGCGGCCCTTTTCGCTGACCCTGACCTTGCCGCCGCTTTCAACGCTGATTTTCGAATTTCAAGGCGGCTAGCCCCGCCTG
>CAZHYF010000127.1:0-8302 GCA_964536635.1 uncultured Rhodospirillaceae bacterium
TCTGGAAGCGCGACCAAGAATTCGTCTTGATTGATCGCAATGGAACCACAATTGACGGCGCCCCGGTCGATAAATACGCCAATTTGATCCTTATGGATGGAGACAAGGTTCCTGAACAAGCCGCTGCATTTTTCGACGCACTTGATCATGAGCCCGACCTAAAGCCTCTGGTTCAAGCTGCCGTCCTCATTTCAGGGCGCAGGTGGGACATACGCCTTGGGTCTAACATCACGGCCAAGTTGCCCGATCACGACCTTGCGGCTGCTTTCAGCACGCTGGCGCGGACCGACGAAGCCAACGATCTTTTGTCCAAAGACGTCGAATTGATCGACTTACGCTTGGACGACAGATTGATCTTGAGATTGCGGGAGGCTGAAGCCTCACGCGTCTTGCTTAACCGCAAGGGTTCAGCGGCCTAATGAACCCCGCCCCGTTTTGGGGTTGTAAGAATTACCGGGCGTAAGCTCGGAACAAGGGTTTCATTGAGGTCTGTTCGCGCTTTGCGGCCAACCTCTAACATTGATTTGGAAGTTGACCGTGGCGCCTATTTCGATGCCAAACGCACTGTCTGTATCCTCCTCGCGCGTGATTTCTGCGCTGGATATCGGCTCGTCGCGCATCACCTGTATGATTGCTGAAGTTGCCGACAGCGGCAGCCTGGACATCATCGGCATTGGCACCTATCGCGCCAAAGGCATTCGTGCGGGCCAAATCATTGATATGGACCTGGTGCGCTATTGCGTCTTGCAGGCCGTCAGTGCGGCCGAAAAACAAGCCGAGACCCAAATCAAAGAAGTGCATGTCAGCCTGTCGTCAGGCCAGGTGCGCTCAACCCTGTTGCCGGTTGAAATGCCGCTGCGTGGCGAGACCATCGAGGCCCGCCATATCCAGCAGCTCACCTCTTTTGCACGCAAAGCGGTGCTGGGCCATGGCCAAGCTGGCAATGCTGGGGCGAGCCCTGCGGCTCTGCACGTCATGAACGCCATTCCGCTGGAATTCGTCGTCGATGGCGAAGGCGGCATCAGCGATCCCTGCGGCATGGTGGGCTCGACCTTGGGCACCCCCTGTCACGTCATCAGCACGAGCCTGTCCTCCTTCACCAACCTGGCGCGTTGCTTGGAGAACTGCCATCTGGTGATGCGCAGCGCTTCCATCGCCTCGCTGGCTGCGGCCGATGCCTGCCTGACCAACGATGAGCGCGAGCTGGGCACCACCCTGATTGACCTGGGTGGCGGCACTACCAGCATGGTGGTCTATGGCGGTAACAAGCCTTGCTATACTGAAGTCTTGCCCCTGGGCGGTCGCAACATCACCAGTGATATCGCCAACGTGCTGCCCACAACGCTGGTCCATGCCGAGCGCCTGAAGCTGTCCTTTGGCCGCGCCTTCATCCAACCTGGCGACGAGCGCAGCATCATCGAAGCGCCTACCTCGGGCGATCCGCAGACGGCAGAACAGCGCAAGATTTCGGTCAGCTTTCTGAACCAGATCATTCAAGCCCGCGTCGAAGAGATTTTCGAGCTGGTGGCCCAACGCCTGGAGATCCCGCAGATCGCGCGCTACGCCGGTCGCCGCGTAGTCCTGACCGGCGGTGGCGCTCTGCTGCCCGGCATCAAAGATGAAGCCTGCCGGGTGTTGCAAAAGGAAGTGCGCATTGGCCGCCCCTTCAACATGGGCGGCATCCTGGAGAGCGCCGGACCTGAGTGGGCAACGGCCGCAGGCCTGCTGAAAGCCGGACTGCCCAAGCATCGCGGCCCCAAAGCGCCGCCCCTGGCTGAACCTGTATTGAACGCGCCAACCGACCGCTCGGCCTGGCACCCTATTCGCAAACTCTTCGGCATTTAATTTTTAAGCCAGATCCTTTTCATCAAGGAGAATTCCCATGAGCATTTCCGTCTCGCTTCCCCAAGATCAAGCCTCCTTCCGGCCACGCATCGTCGTGCTGGGCGTTGGCGGCGCGGGTGGAAACGCCGTGCACAACATGATCCGCTCTCAGCTTGAGGGTGTTGACTTCATGCTGGCCAACACCGACGCGCAGGCCATGCAGCTCATCCCTTGCGATGTGCGGATCCAGCTTGGCCGGCAACTGACGGCCGGACTGGGCGCGGGCTCTGATCCCAACGTTGGCCACCGAGCCGCAGAGGAGAGCGCCGAGGAAATCGCAGCGGCCCTGTCTGGTTCGCATATGGTCTTTATTACCGCTGGCATGGGCGGTGGCACCGGCACCGGCGCAGCGCCTGTCATCGCTCAGATTGCCCGCAGCATGGGCATCTTGACCGTGGGCATCGTGACCAAGCCCTTCACCTTCGAAGGGCAGCGGCGCCAGCGCCTGGCCGATGAAGGCATCGAGCAAATGGCCAACCACGTCGATACGCTGCTGGTGATCCCGAACCAGAACCTGTTCCGTGTGGCCAACGATCAGACCACCTTCGCCGACGCCTTCCGCATGGCCGACGAAATTCTCTACACCGGCGTGCGCTCCATTTCTGACCTCATGACCCGCCCGGGTCTGGTCAACCTGGACTTCGCGGATGTGCGCTCGCTGATGACCATGGCAGGCAAGGCCATGCTGGGCGCAGGAGAGGCCAGCGGTGAGAGCCGGGCCATCGAGGCCGCCGAGGCTGCCATCTTCAACCCTTTGCTGGACGATGTATCAATCAATGGTGCCAACGGTGCCTTGATCAATATCGCTGGCGGCAGCGACATGTCGTTGTTCGAGGTAGACGCTGCTGCATCGCGGATCAAGAACGTGCTGGCGCCCGACGCCAACGTGATCTTCGGAGCGTCTCAATCCAGCGAGCTTGATGGCAAGATCCGCGTCTCTCTGGTGGCAACCGGTATTCAAGAAGCGGCCATGGCGCAAGATGCACCCAGCAGCGCCAACATGGTCTCCTTGGCCGTCATGAGCAGCGCGCCGCGCCAGGCAACACCAGCGGTCCAGGCTGATCTTGCGCGCGCCTTCGCGACGCCAGCGCAACCACAGCCAGAGCAAACCAGCAAGCCCATTCAACCCCTGCTCGCGAGCGACGAGGAATTGGGCCTTGCGACCAACCCCTTTGCTTCGTTCGGCGTGAGCAAAAAGACTCCCGCAACAGCGCAGGTCGCCACCTACGCGGAGCCCAACAGCTATAGCTACGATCCCGACGATCAGCAGGACGATGACCTGATGAACCTGCCGGGCATGGGCCCACAGCCGAGCGTCGCCGAGGCCTATGAGCCCATCGCGGTCGGACAGACCCATGGCGCGGGCGAACCCAACCTCTACGGGCAGAACTCGGCCTATCCCGCGAATACCAGCCAGCCCCACCTGGGTGGCGCCTATGACCAGGCACCGCAGGCCGCTCGGGCCTCCTACGGCGGCGGGTATGACGGGCAGTCCGGCGCTCCCGCCCAACCCCAGACGCCGTTCGTCGGTCAGGCCACCGCAGGCGGCCAGGCCACCCGCAGCCCGGCTCCGCAGCGCATGAACCGTTGGGCAGAGCCCGGCGCGGAGCAGCCCCAAATCGAACAAGAGGCCGCCGATGCCTGGGCTCACCAGCAGTCTTACGACATTGAGCCGGACCAGCTCAACCCGCTGCGCGCCTCGGCGTCGGTCGATCCAATGGTGAACAAAGCACGGCCACAGCCGCAACCGAACCCGAGCAGAGCCGGTGGGATCGGTGGTTTTGCCGCCCGCATGCTGCCGTTCGGCGGTGGACAGACGCGCGGCCCCGCGCAAGGCCACGAGCGTCGCCAGCCCCCCACTTTCGCTCCGCGCCCCCAGCCCGTTCAACAGGTCCAACCTGCGCCAACGGAGTCCTGGCCTGGTCTGGTTGTCGACAACAACGACCTGTCACGCATGGACGAAGAGCTGATCGACATTCCCGCATTCCTTCGCCGCCAAGCCAACTAGGCTGCGGTGGAAGGGTCCGTCTCCTGCTTACAGGGGAACTCAGCGCAGACTTCGGTTTGTGCGCACAACTACAAAGGGGGGCTCTGGCCCCCTTTTTTTTTGCGCGCAACGCAGCTTGGAAATGTGGCGGTTTGCGGGCAGCGCCCCGATTCTGGCCCGCAAGCGCCCTGCAAATTGCAACGCCTCGGCGTTGCGGGGTTCGCCCGAGCGCCCTTGGCGCGAAGCTAACTTATCGGTTGGTCGCGCAACTGCGCGGGCAAGACGCTTAATTCGTTACATAAGGTAACAATGATTGATTCGTTGGCCACATTTCTGCCGCCTATAAGGAAGCAACAAGACACATCTGCCGATCACAATGCAGAGTGTAATCCAAAAGGCCGTCAAGGCAGGTTTCGAATTGAGCGCTAAAAAACGGCCGCTCTCAAGGAGTTAAACGAGGGGATTATGGGTACAGTATCGAACAGCGCTGAGCAACAGCCCTTGGTAATGCAGCAGACTCTTGTGTCCGAGGTCAGCTGTATGGGTGTGGGCCTCCACTCCGGCGCCTCTGTTACCTTGACCCTCAAGCCGGCACCGGCCAACAGCGGCGTGCGCTTCGTGCGCGTCGATCTGGAAGCGGGCAAAAACGAGATTCAGGCCGAATATCAGAACGTCTGCGACACGCTGCTCTGCACCAAAATCGCCAATGAACACGGCGCAAGCGTCGGCACTATCGAGCATCTGATGGCCGCCATCGCCGCCCTGGAAATCGACAATCTGCTGGTCGAAATTGACGGCCCGGAAGTTCCCGTTATGGACGGAAGCTCGGCACCGTTCGTATTCCTGATCGAGTCCGTTGGTCTGCGCGAGCAAGACGCGCCGCGTCGCTACATCGAAGTGCTGAAGAGCGTATCCCTAGAGCTGGACGGCAAAGCCGTGACCATGGAGCCCTCTAGCAACTTCGTCATTGATTTCTCCATCGAGTTTGCCAGCGAAGCTATCGGCAAGCAGCGCATCAGCTTTGATGTCAGCGCCAGCGGCTTCAAGCACCGTTACAGCAAGGCCCGCACCTTCGGCTTCCTGCACGAGGTCGAGCACCTGCGCAGCATGGGCCTGGCGCGCGGTGGTAGCCTGGACAACGCAGTCGTCGTCGATGGTGACCGTGTTTTGAACGAAACCGGCTTGCGCTATTCTGACGAATTCGTTCGCCACAAGGTTTTGGACGCGGTTGGCGATCTCTACCTGGCAGGTGCGCGGATCCTGGGTCGCTTCACCGCAGACAAGGCCGGCCATCAGCTCAACAACATGATCTTGCACAGCCTGCTGGCAGACGAAACCGCGTGGCGCTGGACCACCAAGACGGCCGAGCACAAAACCCTGTCAAACGTCATTGCCTTCCCCAGCAATCGCACGCGCCCTGCAGCTTACAACCTCGGTGACGCAGACGTCGCGCTGGTCGCTGCGACACCTGCTGAATAATCACTGATACAGCGCGCCTGAAGGTACGCAGAGCGCATCCGGTTTGCGTAACACATTCCCCTTGGACGACATATCCAGAAGCTGGTAGCAACATCGCTGATAGCGATGCGCGAAAGCGGTAGGGCTGGCGCCACGGCAGCACCCAACGCTCGCGTAGCGCTGAGCCCAACATATGGCGCGCGTGAGACTTGTCCCCAAGTTGCCTGCAGTTCCTTCCAGTGCTGGCTTGCCTGGTGCGCTCCTGCGTTCTATTTATAGCGGACGCTGCTGGGCAGCCCTGTTTGGTGCGCAAGCGCCGGGGTGCTCGGGCCTGTTTGATCGTGCTGCATCGCGCCCTCTGCAACCACTTGCAGCCCCAGGGCGCGCCCAAAAAACGGATCTTAGATCGTGACCTTGCGCTTAGCGCCCCTAATTGCCTTGATACTAGTCGGCCTGCTGTCGGGTTGCGGTGATCGCAGCTTCAAGGAGATCATGGGCGTTGATAGCGCGCCCAAGGAAATTGAAAAATTGTCGGCTGAGGAAATTTTCGCCAAGGCCCAACGCAAAGCGCGCCTCAAGGACGCCGAGGGTGCAGCCAGCCTCTATCTGGAGATCGAGCGCCTCCACCCCTATTCGGCCTTGGCCCGCGACGCGCAGTTGCTGGCAGCCAAGCAGTTCTACGACATCGAATCCTACGATGAGGCCGAGAACGCAGCCGATCGCTTCATCCAGCTCCACCCCAGCGATGATCGCATCGCCTACGCCTACTACATCAAGGCGTTGGCCCTGTTCGACCAGATCGCTGAAACCGATCTGGACCAGGCCAAGACCCTGCGTGCCAAGGTGGCGCTGCAAGATCTGGTCAACCGCTTCCCGCGCAGCAAGTATGGCCTAGATTCCGCAATCAAACTCGATCTGGTGAAGGAGCAGCTTGCAGGTAAAGAGATGGAGGTCGCGCGCTTCTATCACAAGCGCGACCGCCTGCTGGCCGCCGCCAACCGCTATAAAGTGGTGATCGAAGAGTACGAGACCACCAGCCACATCGAAGAGGCCCTGCATCGCTTGGTCGAGGTCTATTTGGCGCTGGGCCTGCGCAGCGACGCCTCGCGCGCAGCCGAGATTCTGGGCCACAACTATCCCAGCAGCCGCTGGTACGCCAAGACCTATCGCCTAATGAGCGGTGAGACCCAGCGCTCTGACAAGCGCAAATTCCTGTTCTTCTGATCGCCCCGAGCGCCTGAGGTCCCCGCAGTCATGCTTCTGCGTCTGGTTATCAAAGATGTGGTCATTATCAACCACTTAGAGCTTGACTTCTCCAAAGGGCTATCGACCCTGACTGGCGAAACGGGCGCGGGAAAATCGATTCTTCTCGACAGCTTACAACTGGCCTTGGGCGGACGCGCAGACGTAGGGCTGATCCGCAGCGGCCAAAACCAGGCCAGCGTGACAGCCGTCTTCCACCCGCGCGGCCTGGCCGAGCAACTCGATGCCCTGGGCTTGATCCCCGACGACGACGACGAGCTGCGCTTGCGCCGGGTTCTGAACGCCGACGGCAAGTCGCGCGCCTACATCAACGACACCCCGGTCTCGGCGCGCGTGCTGCGCGACCTCGGCAGCGAGCTGGTGGAGATCCAAGGCCAATTCGAGCAGCACGGCCTGCTCGCCCCGAGCCGCCATCGCGCCGTCCTGGATAGCTTCGCACGCCTCGAACCGCTGGCTTCGACCGTCGCCAAGTCCTTTGAGGACTGGAAGGAAGCGGCTCAGCGGTTGGCCGAAGAACAAACCCAGCTCGACAAGGACCGCCAAGAGCAGGACTACCTGCAACACGTTGCCAAGGAGCTGGCCGACGCCGCGCCGCAAGACGGCGAGCACGACGCCTTGGCCGATCAGCGCCAGCGCTTGCAACAGGCCGACAAGATGTCCGAGTTTTTGCAAGAGGCCCTGTCCATGTTGCAGGCCGACGTCGGCATCGAGCGCTTGTTGCACCAGGCCTTGCGCGTCTTGGGCCGTGCGCCCTCCTTGCTCGCGGCCCAGGTTGCGCCTAGCTTGACCGCCTTGGAGCAAGCCGCCGACCTCATCGCCGAAGCTCTGGGCCAGATCGAGGCGCTGGCAAACGAGCAAAACGGCGATCCTTTTGAACTAGAACGCGTGGCCGAGCGGCTCTTCTTGCTCAAAGATTTGGCGCGCAAGCACGATTGTGACCCCAACGCGCTGCCCCAGGTCTTGGCCCAGCTTGAAGGCCAGCTCAGCGCCATCGAGCAAGCCGACGAAACGCTGCAACGCCTGAGCAATGAGGTCGCAAGCCTGCGCCGGCGCTACAACGAACTGGCCGATCAGTTGGGCGACAAACGCCGCAAGGCTGCCGCCAAGCTGGACAAAGCCATCAAGGCCGAACTGGCGCCGCTCAAATTGGAGCGCGCCCAGGTCGAAACCCGCGTGCAGGAGCTGGCCGAAGAGGCTTGGGGGCCACAGGGCAAGCAAAGCGTGCAATTCCTGGTCGCCATGAACCAGGGCGAGGCGCTGGCGCCCATCGGCAAGGTCGCTTCTGGCGGAGAGCTGTCGCGCTTCTTGCTGGCGCTCAAAGTGGTGTTGGCAGGCGTCAACCCTGTGCCAACGCTGGTATTCGACGAGGTCGATTCCGGCTTGGGAGGCGCCACCGCTGATGCCGTCGGCGAGCGTCTGGACCGCTTGGCCGACCACCTACAGCTCTTGACCATCACGCATTCGCCGCAGGTCGCCGCGCGCGCCTCGACCCACTACCACGTCGCCAAGGCCGATAAGAAGGGCAAGACCGAGACCAAGGTCCGCCTGCTGAGCTCCGAGGAACGCGTGGAAGAGATCGCGCGCATGCTGTCTGGCTCGACCATCACTGATGAAGCCCGCGCGGCGGCCCAGGCTCTGCTCAAGCGCCAAGGTTAGCGCCAGGGTTAACGCCGGGGTCTGCACCAGGTTAAGTGCCAGGGTTTGCACTAG
>CAZHYF010000128.1:0-1967 GCA_964536635.1 uncultured Rhodospirillaceae bacterium
GCCTCGCGCTCGATCTTGAGCTGCACGATGCGCCGGTCCAGCTCGTCGAGTTCGGCGGGCTTGGAATCGACCTCCATGCGCAACTGAGCGGCGGCCTCGTCCATCAGGTCGATGGCCTTATCCGGCAAAAAGCGATCGCTGATATAGCGGTTCGACAAGGTGGCAGCCGAGACCAAGGCGTTGTCCGCAATGCGAACGCCGTGGTGCAGCTCGTACTTTTCCTTCAGGCCGCGCAGGATGGACACGGTGTCTTCGACGCTGGGCTCAGCGATGAAGACCGGCTGGAAGCGGCGCGCCAAGGCGGCGTCCTTTTCAATGTACTTGCGGTATTCGTCCAGCGTGGTCGCGCCGATACAGTGCAGCTCGCCGCGCGCCAAGGCGGGCTTGAGCATGTTGGACGCGTCCATGGCGCCGTCGGTTTTGCCCGCGCCGACCAGCGTGTGCAGCTCGTCGATGAAGACGATGATTTCGCCCTCAGCGGCGGCGATTTCTTGCAAGACGGCCTTCAGGCGCTCTTCGAATTCGCCGCGATACTTGGAGCCTGCAACCATGGCGCCCAGGTCCAGCGCCAGGATGCGCTTTCCGGCCATGCTCTCAGGCACATCACCTTGCACCACGCGCAGCGCGATGCCTTCGGCAATCGCGGTCTTGCCGACGCCGGGCTCACCGATCAGAACCGGGTTGTTCTTGGTGCGGCGTGAGAGCACCTGCAAGGCGCGACGGATCTCCTCGTCGCGGCCGATCACGGGATCCAGCTTGCCCGAGGCGGCCACCTCGGTCAGATCGCGCGCGTACTTCTTCAGCGCTTCAAAGCCCTCTTCGGCGCTGTCGCTGTCGGCGGTGCGGCCCTTGCGCATGTCCTGAATGGCGGCCTCCAGAGCCTGCTGGGTCAGGCCCGCTTGCTTCATGACGGCGCCCGCCTTGTCCTGGCTCATGGCCAGCGCTTGCAAGACCCGCTCCAACGTGACGACCTTGTCGCCCGCTTTCTTGGCCAGGGTCTCGGCCTGGTCCAGCACCTTGACCATGCCGCGGTCGACCTGGGCCTGGCCAACGCCAGAACCGGTGACCTGCGGCAGGCCGCGAAGTGCCGCATCGACCGCGCGCACCAGCGCTTCAGGGTCGGCGCCCGCGTTGCGGATCAAGGTCTTGGAGAATTTTTGCTCATCGTCCAGCACGGCATACAGCAGGTGCAGGTCGCTGATGGTCTGGTGGTCGAAACGAACCGCCAGGGTTTGGCAGGCTTGCAGCGCTTGGCGCACCTTGCCTGTCATCATTTCAATATTCATATGGGCGTCTCCACACGCTCAGACTTCCCGCATGGCAGCAAAATCTGAGTCATTTAGAACCCCTTAGCCCGAAGCGGCGCTAAGGATCACACGGCCTCGTGCGACACCTGCCATGTAGGAAGCCGGGCAGAACCCGACAAGAACATTGCGCGTGTCAGCGACAAAAAAACCGCGCTCTGCGGACAGAACGCGGTTTCATGGATTTGGCGCAGGCCAGGATTAGGCGGCGTCGCTCAGATCGTCCGAGCCCTCGCCGTCTTCGCTGGCTTTGGCTTTGGGCGGGCGGCCCCGGCGCTTGGGCGCGGGCTTGGCGTCTTCGCTCTCCCCGTCGGTCGAAGCCTCTTCGCCAGCCTTGGCTTTGGGCGGGCGGCCCCGACGCTTGGGCGCGGGTTTGGCGTCGTCTTCATCAACGCTGGCCGATGGAATGGGCAGCTTGTCGCTCAGGAAAGCGGGCATTTGGCCCAGGTCGGGCTGGTCCATTTCGGAGGGATCCAGCGCAGTTGAGGTCGAGCGGGCTTCGGCCTGCTCGTTGTCCGCGTCGGCGCTGTCAAAATCTTGATAGTCGCGCTCACCGGCCTCCTCGCCACCGGGACGCTCTCTGCGGTCTCTGCGGTCGCGGCGCTTGTCTTGGCCGCGCTCGCCGCGCTCTGATCGTTCGCCGCGTTCTGGGCGTTCGCCGCG
>CAZHYF010000128.1:2067-8213 GCA_964536635.1 uncultured Rhodospirillaceae bacterium
CGTTCGCCGCGTTCTGGGCGTTCGCCGCGTTCTGGGCGCTCACCACGCTCTGATCGTTCGCCGCGCTCTGGGCGTTCGCCGCGTTCTGGGCGCTGGTCGCGGCCCGGCTGCCGCTCCTGCTGCTGGCGGCGCTCCTGCGCCTCGGCGGCCGCTTCAACCGCGAGGTTGTGCAGACGCAGATAGTGTTCACCATGCTGGAAGAAGGCTTCGGCCTGAACCAAATTGCCCGACGACAGGGCATCCCGCGCAAGCATTTGATATTTCTCGAATATCTGCTGGGCCGTGCCACGCACCTTGTTCTCAGGACCGGAGGACTCATAGACCTGATTACGGTTGGGAACGTGGGATTTGCGGTTGTTATTATTGCGGTTGCGCGGTCGGCGCCCGTTCATGCCTGGTCTCATGAAGTACCCTTTGTGGGGAACGCGCTCAGCAAAGCTGCGCGTTGAAAACGTATAATCGCAAGGTTGGGTAAAGATGCGCCGCCGTTGCTTCAAGTCCAATCAAGAAGCCCTGACGAGGAGCGTTTGCGCCGAAGGCGGCCCCGCTTATTCTCGTTAGTATTCTAGCATCTGCGCTCTCTCGTTGCGGCAAGCGTGTCGCCGGAACGTGCAGCCATGCTAGTGACTTTGCGGGCATAAGTCAAATGCCGCCTGCATGCCAAAGCCAAGTTCTTGGTTGACCAGCCAGATCGCGTTTGCAGATCCCGTCACGCCAGCCCGCGGCCTGGAACAGCGCGCCCACGCTGTCCTGTTGATCGTAGCCGATTTCCAGCAAGATCGCACCGTCAGGCGCCAGGTAGTCTTGCCCCTCTGCGGCCAAGATGCGGTAGGCCTCCAGCCCGTCGGCGCCGCCTTCCAGGGCCAAGCGCGGGTCTTGGTCACGCACGATCTTGGGCAAACCATCGACCACCGCCGAGGCGATGTAGGGCGGATTGGAGACCAGCAAATCAAAACGCGGACGCGGATCTTGCGCGCTTAGCGCGGCGAACCAATCGCTGACCTGAAAGCGCGCGCGCCTGCTCAGGCCGAGCCGCTCGGCATTGCCCGCCGCCGTGGCCACCGCGCCAGGCGACAGGTCCAGCCCGAGCCCGGTGGCGCTGGGGCAATCGTGCAGGATCGACAGCAAAATGCAGCCGGTGCCGGTGCCGAGGTCGGCCAGCTTGGGCGCGCAGCGTCTGGCCAGGAAGGCCAAAGCCTGCTCGACCAGCATTTCGGTCTCTGGGCGCGGCTCCAGCGTATCGGGGGAGAGGTCAAAATCGAGCGACCAGAACTCGCGGCGGCCCAACAGGCGTGCCGGGCTGTGACCCTGCGCCAGCTTGGCCAGGGCGTCGGTCAGCGCTTGGCCCTTGGCCTGCGAGATCCTCAGCTCGGGTGTGCGCAGCAGGGCAAGCCGGTCGAGCCCCAAAAAGCTCAGCGCAAAGCTGGTGCGCGCGCGCGCGTCCAAGCCAGCGGGCGCATCGCCCGCCGCCTGCAAGATCTGCGATAAGAGGCAGCGATCCTTTGGGCCATCCATCAGGAGGCCGCCATAGCCGCCAACTTGTCCGCCTGATCTTCGGTGATGAGCGCATCAATCAGCTCATCCAAGGCCTCGCCCTGCAGCACCTGATCCAACTTATAGAGCGTCAGGTTGATGCGGTGGTCGGTCACCCGGCCTTGCGGAAAGTTGTAGGTGCGGATCCGCTCGGAGCGGTCGCCGCTGCCGACTTGCAGGCGGCGGCTGTCGGCGCGCTCGCGGTCGGCCTCCTCGCGCTGCACCTCATAGATGCGCGACAGCAGCACCTTCATGGCCTTGGCGCGGTTCTTGTGCTGGGACTTCTCGTCCTGCTGGCTGACCACGATCCCCGTCGGAATGTGGGTGATGCGCACCGCAGAATCGGTGGTGTTGACGTGCTGACCGCCCGCGCCCGAAGCGCGGAAGGTATCAATGCGCAGATCAGCGGGATTGATCGACACGTCGATTTCCTCAGCCTCGGGCAGCACTGCTACGGTCGCCGCCGAGGTGTGCACCCGCCCGCCGCTCTCGGTCTCGGGCACGCGCTGGACCCGGTGGACGCCCGATTCAAACTTCAGTCGCTGAAAGACGTTCTGGCCCGAGATCATGACGCTGGCTTCCTTGACCCCGCCAATGCCGGTATCCGACAGGCTCAGGGTCTCAACCCGCCAGCCTTGGGTCGCGGCGTAGCGCTCGTACATGCGCAACAGGTCGGCGGCGAACAGCCCCGCTTCGTCGCCGCCTGTGCCCGCGCGGACCTCCAAAATCGCGTTGCGCGCATCGGCCTCATCTTTGGGCAGCAGCGCGATTTGCACTGCCTTCTCCAGCTCGGGATAGCGTTTCTTCAGCGCTGGCAGCTCGTCGCCCGCCAGCTCCTGCATGTCGGCATCCCCTGCCGGGTCATCCAAGATGGCCTGCATCTCTTCGATGTCGTTGTGCAGGGTCATCAGCTCGCGCAACTGGGGTTCAACCTGATTCAGCTCGGCGTATTCGCGGCTCAGCGCCGTATAGGCCTCGCTGCCGGGGTTGGGGTGATCGGACAAGAGCGATTGCAGCTCTTCGAAGCGATCCAACACCGTTTCAAGTTTGGCAATCAGGCTGCTCATAGGCGGGTCACCAGGCTCAAGAGATGATCGGCAATCGCATCGCGCGCCAGCGCCACTTGCCCGCCGTCCTGCATGTCGCGCAGGGCGACTTGGCCTTGCGCCAGCTCGTCGCTGCCCAGCAGCACCGCATAGCGCGCGCCAGCTTTGTTGGCGCGGGTCAGGCGCTTTTTCAGATTACCGCTATAGGATTGATCCACCACCAAGCCAGCCTGGCGCAGCTCTTGTGCCAGCACCAGGGCCGGGGTCTGGCAATCGGCGCCCAAAGGCACGATCGCCACGGTCTCGAGTTGGGCTGGTTCGTGGTCCAGCAGCAAGGCCATGCGCTCAATGCCGCCTGCCCAGCCGACGCCGGGGGTCGGAGCCCCGCCCAGCATCTCCACCAAGCCGTCATAGCGCCCACCGCCCAGCACGCCCGATTGCGCACCCAGGTGGGTGGTGGTGAACTCAAAGGCGGTGTGGCAGTAGTAGTCCAGACCGCGCACCAGCAAGGGATTGTGGCGATAGGCGATGCCCAGCGCCTCCAGACCGGCCTTGACTTCGGCGTAGAAGTCCTGGCTCTCAGCGTTCAGATAGGCTTCGAACTTGGGCGCATCGGCGACCAGCACTTGGTCGCTTTCAGACTTGGAGTCCAGGATGCGCAGCGGGTTCTTGCTGAGGCGCTCTTGGCTCTCGGCGGACAGCTTGTCGAAGAAGTCGCTAAAGTAGGCCACCAGCGCTTCGCGGTAGGCTTGGCGCGAGGCTGTGTCGCCCAGCGTGTTGATTTCCAACGTTACTTTGTCGATGAGGCCCAGCTCAGCCAGCACCATGTTGCCTGCGGCAATGGTCTCGATATCGGCTTGCGGCTGGCCCTGGCCGATCAGCTCAACGCCGATCTGGTGGAACTGGCGATAGCGGCCCTTCTGCGGGCGCTCATAGCGGAACATGGGCCCGGCGTAGTAGTGCTTGACCGGCGCCTGGTTGGACAGACCGTTGGAGACGAAAGAGCGCACCACGCCCGCCGTGTTCTCGGGGCGCAGGGTTAGGCTGGCGCTGCCGTCGCGCGAAGGGAAGGTGTACATCTCCTTCGAGACCACGTCGGTTGCCTCGCCCAAGCCACGCGCAAAGACTTCGGTCGATTCAAAGATCGGGGTCTCGATCTGCTCGAAGCCGAAGCGGCGCGTGATGTGGCGCGCGGTATCGATGATGTACTGGTGCTTGCGCTGCTCGTCGGGCAGCAGATCGCGCGTGCCACGCTGGGGCTGAAATTTGCTCACGCCGAGGCCTTTGTGGTTGGAGGTGTTGCGCGCAGACATAGCAATGCCAGCGCGGCTCGCAAAGCCCTATTCACGCTGGGCGGGCGCCCGGCGCCTGCTTGCTGTGCCTTCGCGGCCTTGGAAATGAAAAAGCGCGCCCTCCCTGGGAGCGCGCGCCCTTATTGATGTCGCCTGAAGCTGGCTAGCCCAGCACGTCGTCTTTCAAATCGCGCGGATCGAGAGAGAAGGCCCGGCCGCTGGAATCCAGCGCACGCAGGTTGGGCACCAAGGCACCGTCAACGAAGACTTCAAGGAACTCCCGCTCAGCGGAGATAAGCTGCAAATTGGGCTGCTGAGGCACTTGGAACTCCTGGCCTTCTTGCAGCACCTCAGAAGCAATGGTGTTGCCGCGCAGATCGCGTACCTGCACCCAAGTCAAGCGCTTGGCTTTGATCAAGACGTCGGCAGTAGCGGCCGGAGCGGCTGAAATGATACCCAGGCCGTCCAATGAATCCTGGCTGGCAGCATCCAAAGGTGTGCTGTCCACGTCAAAGCGCGGGTCGTTGTCGATCGCTTGCAAAGCGGCCAGCAATTCGGTGGGGCTGTCGGCCTCAAAGTTGCTATCCGCCTGAACGAATGGCAACGAGCGGTCGTTGATAGAAGAGCCCACCGCGGGCAACGCGCGGCGCTCACCGGATTGCGGGTCGATCAGAACGGCGGTGCCGTTCGGTTGCATAGTGATGCTGGGTCCGCTGGGGCTCATCAGCCACCAAGTGCCAAAGCCGCCCATGATCATCAGCAAGCAGGCAACAAGCGCGATGCCTTGAGGCGCTTTGCTGCTGGCTTGCGCTTGGCTTTGCTGTGCGATTGCGGTTGTGATTGCGTTGGGCTTCAGCGGCTGTTGCTGTTCAAACTTACCGCGGGCCTCGTACTTGAAACGCTCAACCATTTCGTCGGCGGGCAAGCCCAGATAGGTCGCATAGGTGCGCACGAAACCACTGGCATAGGTTACGCCGGGCAGCGCGTGGTACTGGCCTTCTTCCAGCGCCTGCAGATAGGCTGCGCGGATCCGCAGCTCTTCGGCAACTTGGTAAATCGAGCGCTCGTAGAGGCTACGGTAATAGCTCAAAATCTCCGCTAAGCTAAAGCCGTGCCAATCGGCAGCGTTGTAGCTGTACGGATCATACGACAGATCGTAGTATTCCTGCGTCTGCATGCCCGCATGAGACACATATTGGTCCCCCGTCGGCTCAGCATACCAGTGTTGATCGTAGCGATGGTCGCGCATCAGGTCTCGCGCCTTACTCATTCGTTCTTTGTCCCCAGACACAGGTCATTACCGGCTTTCCTCTGAAAAGCCAAGAATTTCTGCCCATATTTGGCCCTGAACCTGTGTGAATGCCAGATTCTTGCCAAAATTTGACAGCTCAAACGCTTTGCTACCGCAGATCGCAAAAGCGACTTTAACGGATCATGACTTTCAGCGGTCGCCCGCCCAAAACATGCAAATGATAGTGTGGCACCTCTTGCAGCGCGTCTGCGCCGTGGTTGGAAATTGTGCGATAGCCGCTGGCGGCAACGCCCGTCTGTTCGGCGACCTGGCGCACGCAGCGCCAGAAGTCTTGCACTTCGGCCGCCGAGGCCTTCTCAGCAAAATCGTGTTGTGATTCGTATGCGCCTTTGGGGATCACAAGAACATGCACGGGCGCTTTGGGGTCGATATCTTCAAAGGCCAGGCTGTGTTCGGTCTCGGCAACTTTCTTGCAAGGGATCTCGCCACGAAGAATCTTGGCAAATATGTTGTTGCTATCGTAGGCCATGGACGGCGCGCACCTTTAATGTCGGCAAGCGGTGGCGGCGCGTTCGCGCGATCAAAGACAGAGTGCCTATGACCTGGAGCAGCCGCTTGATCGACGCCTATGGGCCGATCACCACCGGATCGCCTAACCGTGACAAGCGCCTGATTTCGATGCAAAAAATTTTTCCCAGTTTCCGGTTTAGACGCGAATGTTCTAAATTTGTCCAGAAACTTGCAAGGCAGGCAAGAGTTGGCTTTGGAGGTTTTGCCACCGGGGATTGCGCCCTAGCGTCGCGTCGCCCGCCAAGCCAAGGCGCCAAAACACATAAAAAAGGGTTATCGACTGGTTTCGATCGGCGAACGACCGGTAGGCTGAGCGCGGCTCAGGCTCTTGGCTGGGGTAAACCTCCGCGGGCGCCCGGGTTTTAAGGGCATGGCTTGCCGCAGGCGTGGGCTGCTCCAGGCGCTCTTGCTATCGTGCGGGCAAGCTCACCGGCGCTTCACACCAAGATATAG
>CAZHYF010000129.1:0-8201 GCA_964536635.1 uncultured Rhodospirillaceae bacterium
GCTGTCTTCCTCGCGGCTGCGCTGGTCTGGTGGGCCAATTGAGTCCGAACCCTAGCTGACTGATTTCTAACGCAAGCCCATGCTCTCTCGTGTTGTCACTCATTCGCGGCTTGCTCTAGGAGGCGCGCTCACAAGTCAGGGAAAGAAAAACCAGGGCCCCGTCCGAGGCCCTGGCTCTTATCTTTGCGCCGCTGGGTGCTGCAAGGTGCCGCTGTGTGCCGCTGGGTGCGCTGGATGCTGCTGCCCGCGGTCGCCCAGGACCGGCTGCGGTCACCTTGGGGCGCGTTACGGCGAAGAGCATTCGCCCCCTTCGCTGCAAACGAATTGCCTGGCTTCAAATCCAACGCCGCCCTTGACCCCCAAAAGAGTGGGCCTGGTTTTAGAACTTCGCAATCGCGTTGATGAACCAGCCCGAAGCGTTGGCGTCGGTGTTGGTCAGGTTATCGCTGATGCTCGAGAAGTTGTAGCCGCCACCGATCTTGAAGTTATCGCCAATGTGACGATAGACCCCAACCAGAGCGCCGTACTTGGTCTGCTGGTTTTCTTGGTGGTGCAGGATGCGGCCCTCAAGCAGGGCGTCCCAGTTCTTGACGATATGGAAGTCGGCGCGAACGATGCCCAGGTGGGCGGTTGACGAATAGAAGTTGTTGCTGGCGGCGTTCAGTGTCCGCTGGCCCAGCTTCAGGCCGTACTTGGCGCCGATGGTCAGTTGCGGCATGACATCGTAGGCCACGTCGGCAGACAGGATGTGCGAGCGCTGCTTGTAGGCGCCGTTGGCCGCATTGGCCACGGTGTCCGACGGCAGGTCGGCATAGAAGCGGTACTTGAACAGAGCGTTCAGGCGATCGTTGTCGATCGGGCGGTAGGCAGCGCCGATGTCGCCGTCGATGAAGTTGCCGTTCTGCAACTGGCCGTTCTTGTCCGAGATGAAGGCGGCAACCTTGGCCGACAGGCGCCAACTGGGATCGACCTTATAGCTGGCGTTGGCCTTGGCCAGCCAGGTGCGGGCTTCTTCGCCAGCCGCGTTGGTGTCTGAGCGGTACTCCAGAGCAGCCCCAATCTTGCTATTCTCGATCGAGAAGCCAACCGAGCCGCTGGCCGCGATGCGGCGCAGGTCGTTGCCGGTCACGACATCTTTGACATTGCCCACTTCGACTGCGCTGGACAGGCTCCAGTTGTCGTTGGGGGTGTAGTTGACGCCATAGGAGTGGGTCAGGCCGGTGACACCCCAGCCTTCGTGGATCAGGTGCTCTTCGCCAAAGACCGACAGGCTGTCGGTAAAGCGGGTTTTGCCGCCGACGGTGACCTTGCCGGTGGTGGGGTCAAAGACCTTAGCGCCGCTTGAGCTGCCAGTGCCCGAGTTCGTTCTAAAGCCAGTCTCGTAGCCAGCATAGAAGTTGGTGCGGTCGCTGTGGGCGTAGTCGATGCCCAGGCGCGCAGCCACCTGCTGGGCGTCGAGGGCATAAGAGACCTCGCCATCAGCGGTCAGCTTTTCGTTGATCTTGGCACTGCCGCCAACGCCCAAGATGGTATCCTTCAGCGCCGGATCATCAGAGGCAATGGTGGTCTGACCAAAGACGCGGGCCTTGGTGCCCTCGGCGATGTTGTAGGCCAGCTCGGCACCGACATCGGTCTTGGAGCCCTGGGCGGTGGTGTTGAGGTAGCCGATGCCCAAGCCCGCTTCCAGCGCGCCGAAGGTCTGGCGTACATCGACCTGAGCCGAGGTGCTGCTCTCGTTGGTGTCCAGGTTGTCAACGCGGGTGGCTTTGGCGGTTACCGCGCTGCCGGTCTCGCCGATCGGAATATCCGCCGAAACGCCATAGCGGCGCTCGTTGTTGGCGGTGTAGTTGCCTTCGCCAGCAAAGCCCTGGTCGCGCTGCTGGAAGTAGGCGCCCAAGCGGCCCTGCACGTTGGTCACGCCCAAGTCCGCCAGATCCACCGCCGCTTCCACGCCATAGGCGCGCGCTTCGGGGTTGGCGACGACGATGCTGGTGTTGGCACACGTCGTGCCGCCCGCTGTATTGGAGTTGGTGGCGTTACAGGCGGTGAAGCCGCCATCGCTTGATGCGGTGGTGGTGACGGCGGTACCGGCGCTCTGGGCGACCTCGGTCTTGACGTAGGTGCCCGCGGTGGCCTGAACCTTGATGTCTGCGCCGACGACGCTCTTGTTCTCGCCGGTGGTGTTGTCGTACTGGCCGGTCACACCCAGGGCTACGTTGTCGCCGATCCAGCCCGCCAGACGGCCGCCCGCCAAATAGTTGTTGCCGATCTGGCTGGTGGTAGGAGTGAATTCGTAGTTGACCACCAAGAAGGCCGGATTGCCGCCGCCATTGGGCGACAGGGTGGTGATGAAGTTGTCATCAAAGCTGGACTGAAGCGGATAGGACAGGATGATGCGGCCCTGGATGTAGTCCACATCATAGTCTTCTTCGGGGATCAGATCGCGGCTGTTCAGTACCACGCCGGTGTTGGGATCACGGGCTTCGACCCGCACCTTTTCAGAGCCAACGGTGATGTCCTGGTTTGACAGGAAGTAGAGTGAGCCGCCGGTGCCGCGGAATTCGTCACGCTGGGGCAGGGTGCCGGGTTGGGCAGCAAAAGCCTGCATCTGGATGCGGCTGTCGCCGTTGCTGGTCTTGGCGTTCGACAGGTACTGAGCGCTGGCGCCGTAGAGGCCGCGATTGATGGTGATGAACTGGTTGCCGGTGATGTTGGTCTGGTAGTTGCCCCACATGGCGTAGGACTCATCTTTTTCGATCCGTACATAGAACTTGCCCTGGGTGGGGGCCAGGTTCTCGATGGTCGAGTCATCGCCGTAGACGGGGTAGTATTTGTCGGGATCGACGCGATCCAGCAGGTTGGCCGGGTCTTTCTTGTCGATGTTCTGAACGATTTCTTCCAAGGTGCCGTGGCCGGTGTCCGCCATAGCGGTCAGCAGCACGTCGCCGCGGATCTTGCCGCGCACAAAGAAGGCCACGCGGCCGTCAACGGTAATGTCCGAATAGCCCGAGGTGTTGCCAACGAAAGCGGCTGGGCCGGTGGTGTTGGACGAACCGATGGTCAGATCACCCAGGGCGACATAGAAAACTTCGTCCTCAGGGATGGTCAGCTCGCGGCTGAAGTTCAGGCCACGGCGGTAGAGATCCACCACGGCAACCGAGACTTGATGGGAGCCCGGAGGCAGGATCTCGCGCGCCACGAAGTCGCCGCGCGAATCAACCGGCACGCGCTCGCCCAGCACATAGGCCAGGTGGCCTGCTGGCGCGCCGGTGCCGAATACGGTCACTGCGCCGCCGCTGACGTTGATGCTAGAGACGGCCAGAGTGTTCTGATCCCAGGCCTCGCCCAGGTCGTCGTAGCTGTCGCCCGCCGCCAAGCCGCCGTCGGGGGCTATGGTCAGCAGCTTGGGCGCGGTCTCGTCCCAGGTGCCGTTCTCATCGTAGAGGCGCAAAACATACTGCAACTGGCGGCCCTGGAGCCCGCTCTTGAGCAGGCGCAGCGGAGTGACCTTGCCTTCGGCGACCGGCAGCACTTGGACAGGACGGCCCTTGACCGAGGACTTGGCATCGAAAATCCGCACCTCAGCGCGCTTGACCCAATAGGAGTAGTTCCAATAGGCCGCAAAAGAGTGGGTGTTGATCACAGTGCGGTTGGCGTCAACCGCAGGCTCGGCGCTGTCGGGGCCGAGCAACACAACGTTGGCCGACTTTTCAACGTTCAGGCCGTCGAATTGGATCTTGATATCGGTGCCGCTTGCGCTTGAACCACCTGCTTGACTGCCGGACTGAACCGCGCCATCGACGCTGATTTGAAACGGCGAGGGCTGAGGGCCGGCGACCACAGGGGCAGGTGTTGGAGCGACCGCTTTAGACAGTACGGTGTTGGCGGGTTGCGCGCTGGCGTCTTGGGCCAAAGCCGGTGTCGCAAGACTCATCCAGCCGCAACCAAGCGCCAATGCGATAAGGCACACCGAACCGAGCGAAGGGCGGGATGTGTGGAGAGGCCCGAGGACCGTGTTGGCCAGGGTCATACTAAATAGTCCGCATTTATGGCGTCTTGAGTCGCTTAAAATCTCACAAAAACGGCGATCTGTGATAAGGAATTCTACCCAGAGTTGCTTACTTGCGGGGTTAAGGCAATGACAATCGCTTCATATTCGCAGATTAGAAACATCTGCGTTGTGATTACGATTTTGCAACGCAACCATGCGGTTGGGATTCGGTCCTTTTTTTGTTTGCCCCTTGGTTTTAGGGGGAAACCGACCAGTTGTTAAAGCTCTAATTTTGCAAAGAAAAAAACACAAGGTTACTGAAATAGGCCTTTGATTAGGATTCCTATCCTATTGACTAGGAGTCGTTTCTTGCAATGCACGCTAAGTTTGAAAGCCACGAAAGGAAGCCCCATATGTCCCCTGCTCAACGCCGCCTTGCCCAAGCGGTTTTGGTCTTTTGCGTTCTTGCAACCGGTTGGTACTGTTTGTTGTGAGCAAGTCGCCTGGTCTTTGTGAGCAAGTCGCTCGGCCATCGCCGACCCGTTTCAATTTGATCCCAGACACAAGGATCCCAGACAGAAGGATCGCAGCCCTATGACCGACAAACAGCGCTTCAAGGCCGCGCGCCGAATTCCCCGCCCTGGTACGCCAGGCGAGGGGGCTGCGCTGAAAAAGGCGCAGCACCCGGCTGAGACCCTCAGCGGGCGCGGCTCGGGCCTCTTGCTGGCCCTGCTGCCCATCTTCCTGGTGCCCGCCACCTTGATCAAATTCTTTACCTTCCGCTTGGATCAAGCCCTGGTTCTGGGCCTGTCTATTGTTGCGCTGGGTGCGGCAGCCGCTTTGGTGCGCCAAGGTCAGACCTTCCACGCTCGGTACGACGCCGCGGTCATGGCGCGCGGCGCACCCTGGCCCCGCAAGGGCTTGGGCTTTGCGCTGATTGCTGTGGCGGTGGGCGCCAGCTTGGCCGGAGCCTCGCCAGTGTCTTGGGGCTTGGCGGCTCTGCTGGGCGCGCTTGCGGGGGCTGCGGCCTACTTTTCTTATGGGCTGGACCCTCTGCGCGACAAGCAGCCAGAGGGGGCCTCGACGCCTGAACGCGATCCAGATAGCAAAGCCGCCAATCAGCGCGTTTGGCAGCATATCGAGGTGGCCGAGACCAAGATCGCAGGCCTCAAGGCGACGGCAGAGGCGCTGGACCGTCAGACCGCTGGCTTTGCGCGCCATGAAACAAAGCCGCCGTTGGCACCGCAGGTCACGGCCATTGCGGCGAAGATTTTGCGGGTGGCCGAGCTGGCCCAGCGAGTTGTCGATCTGGTGCGCCAAGACCCTTCGGACCTGAACCAGGCGCGGCGCTTCTTTGTCACCTATCTGGATCAGGTCAGCCAGGTCAGCGACAAGTTCCGCCTTTATGCCGATCAAGCCCGCGATCTGGGGCAGTACCAGCGCTTGGCCGATCTCAGCGGCGCCTACCAGCGCGTTCTGGACACCATTGAGGCGGCCTGCCACGAACAAATCGAGCGTCTGCAAGCCCATGATCTGATGGACCTGGAGGTGCAAATCGAGGTCTTGCAGACTCAGTTGGATCGCGAAGGATTAGTTTGATATAAACAGGCGACGCCGCTCAAATTTGCGACATTATCAAGATAACTGAGCCCTGCATTTTAACTGTTAGCGGTTCAGAACCAACCAAGCGCTCCCAGAGGACTTTTCATGACCGACACCCCCAGCGCCCCCACCCAGCCTATTATCGCCTTGCCCGCTGCCGTCGATCGCGGCGTGGCCGAATTGCCGCCCGAAGTTCTGCTGGACCTGAACGCTAAGGTCGAAGGCATCAGCGAAGAAGAGATGGTGGGCAAGTTCATGGCCGAGATCGTCATGGATGACAGCAATTCGATCATCTATTTTGGCACCCAGGCCCAGTCGCAGTTGACCGAAATTTCTGACCTCATGCTTGAAGGCGTGCGCAATAAAGAGACCGGTCAGGCGGGGCAAGCGCTCAACGACATGGTGGGCCGCCTGCGCGATCTCAAGCTGGATGGCATCGACCCCTCCAAGCGGCCCTCGTGGCTGGCGCGGCTGTTCGGAGCCCGCTCGAAGGTCGAGTCCTTCCTCAATCAATACGCTGAGGTGCGCGGTCAAATCGACAGCCTGTCGGACAACCTGGAGCGCCACAAAACCGGCCTGTTGACCGACGTGGCCAGCTTGGATCGTCTCTATGAAGCCAACCTGGACTATTTCCATACGCTGGAGCTCTATATCCAAGCCGGTGAGCGCAAGCTGTCCGAGCTGGACGACGCCATTATCCCGGATTTCGCCAAAGAGGTTGAAGCCTCGGGCGATGTGGTAGACGCCCAGCGCCTGCGCGATCTGCGCACGTCACGCGATGATCTGGAGCGCCGGGTGCACGATCTGAAGCTGACCCGCCAGGTCACTATGCAGTCCCTGCCCTCGATCCGCTTGGTGCAGGAGAACGACAAGGCGCTGGTCAACAAGATCAACTCGACCTTGGCCAACACCGTGCCCTTGTGGCGCCAGCAGATGGCCCGCGCGGTGACCATTATGCGTTCGGCCGATGCGGCCAACACGCTGAAGGAAGCCAGCGACCTGACCAATGAGCTTTTGACCGCCAATGCCGATCAGTTGCGCGAGGCCAACCGCGAGACCAGAGAGCAGATCGAGCGGGGCATTTTCGATATCGAAGCGGTCAAGCAGGCCAACGATCAACTGATCGCCACCATTGAGGACAGCTTGCAGATCAACGAGCAAGGTCGTGCTATGCGCCGCGACGCCGAAGACACCTTGGCGGCTTGCGAGGCCGAGTTGAAGGCCATGCTGAAGGCCTCGCAGTCGCGCGCCTCGCAGGCCCCTGCTGAAGAGCCCGTCGCAGAAGTCCCAGCTTCTGAAGAAGCGGTGGCTGAGATTGCGGCTGACGCGGGGAGCCCGGCCGAGCCTGAAACCGCAGCCGAGCCAGAGGCCGCAGGCGAGCCAGAGGCCGCAGGCGAGCCAGTGGCCGACGAGGACGACAGCAAACCCGCCGCAAGCTGAGCTCGGCCTCCGCTCGCCTGAGGATGTCAGGCGCTGCCCCCAACGCAACGAAGGAAAGGCCCTATGGGACTGTTTGATATCTTCACAAGCCAATTCATCGACATCATCGACTGGCTGGACGAGAGCAACGACACCTTGGTCTATCGCTTTGATCGCCAGGACAACGCGATCAAGAACGGTGCCAAACTGACCGTGCGCGAGGGGCAGATGGCGGTCTTCGTCAGCCAAGGCCAGACCGCCGATGTCTTCGGCCCGGGTATGTACGAGCTGGTGACGGCCAACTTGCCGATCTTGACCGATCTAAACCATTGGGATCACAGCTTTTCTTCGCCCTTCAAAGCCGAGGTCTATTTCTTCAACATGCGCCGCTTCGGCGATCTGAAGTGGGGCACGCGCAATCCCATTATGCTCAACGACCCGGAGTTCGGGCCGCTGCGGTTGCGGGCCTTTGGCACCTACGAGATGCGCATCGGTGAGCCGCAAACCCTGCTGGTGCAGGTGGTGGGCACCGACGGCCATTTCACCATGGACGAAATCTCGGACCGCTTGCGCAACATCATTGTCTCTAAGTTTAGTTCCAGCCTGGCGCGGGCCAAGATCCCGGCGCTGGAGCTGGCGGCCAACTACCAACAGCTGGGTGAGCTGGTGGCAACCCAGCTCGACGAGGAGTTCGCCGACTACGGCATCAAACTGGAGGAATTCTGGGTCGAGAATATCTCCTTCCCGCCACGCGTCGAAGAGGCCCTGGATCAGCGCTCTTCGGTCGAGATGGTGGGCGACCTGTCGCGCTATTTCCGCTTCCAACAGGCCGAAGCCTTGGGCGCGGCGGCCTCTGCTGACAATGCCATGGGGGCTGGAATGGGAGCAGGCATGGGCGCCGCTCTGGGCGCCAGCCTGGCTGCTGGGATGCAGGCAGCTCCCGCAGCGCCGCAACCCGCGCCTGAACCTGAACCCGAGCCTGAACCCAGGCCTGAACCCAGGCCCGAGCCTGCAGCCCTGCGCGCCAGCCAGCCAGAGCCCGTTCCAGCCCCGCCCGCTGCGCCATCAGGCCTGCCCGCAGATTTAGAATACCACCTGGGAATCGACGGCGAGATCCAAGGCCCCTTCGATGCTGAGGCCATGGTGGACCTGGTGCAAGCCGGGCGCATCAATGGCCAGACCCTGGCCT
>CAZHYF010000130.1:0-1925 GCA_964536635.1 uncultured Rhodospirillaceae bacterium
GGCTGTGCTAGGATCGCCTTGAAACATCAGCGCGGGATAATTTCACCCTCATAGGTTCCATAGAGCGCGTCCGTAGCCACCCAACCGCGAACATGCTCGGCCTCGATTTGACACCAGCCTGGCTGACATTGGCGGATGCGGCCATAGAGGCCCTCGCCCAGATACGCACGGACCTGCGCCGTCGGGTCCGGAGCCACCCGCATGGGGCTGCGCTCTTGCTGGATGCGCACAAAACGGGTGTTGGTCAGGCGCGGGCGGAAGATCCAGACCTCAGCGCCCTGCCAGTCGCGCACTTTGCGATAGCTCTCGTATTCCTCGATCACCTCGACCGGCATGTTCTTGGCCGTATAGACATAGTGAATCGGGTGGCGCTTGTCGGGGCCCGCACGTCCGTTGGCCAGGGCGTCCGCCAGCGAGACAAAGCGCGGCAGCGGCAGCTTGGTAACTGGTCCTTGCTCGAAGCTCGGCATGGGCCGCGGCGCTGCCAGGGCAGGACCAACAAGAAGGGCCATCAGGGCCAGCGCCAAACAGGCTAGCTCGATCAACAAGCTGGGATAGGACCGCAGCGGACGGTTTGCACAAAGACCCAGGCGCATCACAGCTCCACAAAAATAAATTTTCGCAAATCATGTCGGCGGCAATTCACATCCGCCCCAAGAGTAATGCGCGAGCACTAGCATGGTGCTGGCACGCGAAGGTGGAGCCTTCTTGATATTTTGGCCACAGGCGGGGCTTAATCGTGGCAGCCTGAACGCGAGCGGGACGCCAACTTTGGCGACAAGCCACCCGACTTTGCGCTCAAGACCGCCCAGAGCTGCGCTAGCCAGTAGACGCGCTGGCGCACCTTTGCTACCAAATTTGCCCAAGCAAGAGGGAGCGGCAACCGCGTGACCGCGCTCGTTCGAGCCTCGGCAGAGCCCGAGGCCAGGCCAGCGCAAACACCAAGCGGACCCGAGCAATCCAAAGGAGCCATGCATGACTGCTGAACGTCTGTCAGTGTTTGTAACGCGCAAGCTGCCATCTGTCGTGCAGACCCGCATGACCGAGCTGTTTCGCACCACCTTGAACAGCTCCGATACGCCCTGCACCCGCGCCCAACTGCTGGAGGCGGTGCAAAATTGCGACGTGCTGGTGCCAACGGTCACCGACAGCATTGATGCTGAGGTGATCGCGGCCGCCGGTCCACGGCTCAAGCTGATCGCCAACTTCGGCGTGGGCGTCGATCACATCGACCTGAAGGCCGCGCGCGCCAAAAAGATCCTGGTCACCAACACGCCCGACGTGCTGACCGAAGACACGGCCGACATCACCATGGCCTTGCTCCTGTCGGTTGCCCGCCGCTTTGCAGAAGGCGAGCGCCGCGTGCGCTCGGGCGCCTGGGAGGGCTGGTCGCCCACCGCCATGCTGGGCCACCGCGTTTGGGGCAAGCGTTTGGGCATTATCGGCATGGGCCGCATCGGCCAAGCCGTCGCCCGCCGCGCCAACGGTTTTGGCATCGCGGTCCACTATCACAACCGCTCACCGGTGGCCGAGTCCATCGAGAACGAGTTGCAGGCCTCCTATTGGGCGGACCTGGACGACATGTTGCAGCACATGGACATTATCTCCTTGAACGCTCCGGCAACCCAGGAGACCCACTATATCTTGAACCGCGAGCGCCTGGCCAAACTGCAACCCCATGCCCTTGTCATCAACACCGCGCGCGGCGATCTGATCGACGAAGAAGCGCTGGCGGATGCCTTGATTGCCGGCAAGATCGCTGGCGCCGGTCTGGATGTCTACGAGCACGAGCCCCGCGTTACCCCGCGCCTGCTGGACCTCAACAATGTCGTGCTGCTGCCTCACCTGGGCTCGGCGACCTTCGAGGGTCGGGTGGAAATGGGCGAACGGGTGATCATCAACATCCGCTCCTTTGCCGACGGCCA
>CAZHYF010000130.1:2025-8100 GCA_964536635.1 uncultured Rhodospirillaceae bacterium
GCCCAAGACACCCCAGTCACCCATGCTGGGCTTGAAGCGCTGGAGCAGGCGGCCATAGCCGGTGATGCTGGCGCTCAACAAGCGCTTGGGGAGCTCTACCGCTTTGGCGAGGGCGTGCCGCAAGATTTTGGCATCGCCGAACGCTAGTATGTGAAGGCCGCAGAGCAGGGCTCGGCGGAGGCGCAATTCGCACTGGGCAACATGCTCTATAAGGTCTACCGCGATGCCCGCTTGGGAGAGTCGGCCGAGTGGACCCGCCGCGCAGCCGAACAGGGCCTGAAAGAAGCGCAATTCAATTGGGCGATCATCTTGATCGTGGGGCAAGGCGTGGAGCCTGACCGCAAGACTGCCCGCGCCATGCTCAAAGCCTCGGCCGAGCAAGGCTTTGCGCCCGCCCAACTCGACTATGCACGGGTCATGATGCAGGACGGTCGCGACCCAGCCTCCTATGCCGCCGCCGTGCCCTGGCTTGCAAAGGCGGCCGAACGGGGCGAGGTCATGGCGCAGCTCATTTTGGGCGGCATCCACCAGCACGGTTGGGGCATCGACCGCGACCCTACAAAGGCCGCTGAGCTTTATCTAGCCGCCAGCAAGCAGGGCCATGAGGCTGCGATGTATCTTTTGTCTGAGATGTATTGGAAGGGCGACGGCCTTGCCGTTGATCGCGTCCAAGCCGCCTACCTGGGCCTGCTATCCGAAACGCTGGGCTACCGCGATGCACAAGGTTTGGGCGAGGCCTATGAAGAAGAGCTGAGCGCTGAAGAAATGTCTCAGGCCCGCGCCATGTATCGGGCCTGTCTTGAAGCCGATGAGACTGAAGACTGTTTCTGATCGGCTGGCCAGCGGCGCTCCGAACCGGCAGCTTGCCCAGCCCTGACGATGTTTTGCACAGCATCTGCTCATATAAGCGGTATTTTCTGATATATTTTTCGTATAGTGCATGACAGTCTCTTACTCGCGATCAGGAAAGCCCCATGCCTCTACGCTTGCTCCTTGGCCCTTTTCTTTGCTGCGCCTTGACCCTTGCCGCCCTGCCCTGCACAGCCCAGGAGTCCCAAGCCCCACAAGCCCCCCCGACACCGCAAGCCTCCCAAACCATCCGGCAGAGCAAAGACCTGGAGCAAAAGGGCCCAGAGCAAAAGCGCCTAGAGCCTGCGGCCAAGAATGCAGACCAAAACACCCGCTTTGCCGAGCTGCGCGCCGAGGCCTTAGCCGGCGATGCCGACGCGCAATTCCAGCTCAGCCAAGCCTTGTCGGCCCCCAAGAGCCCCCATTTCAGCATTACCGAAACCGCTCTGTGGCTGGAGCGCGTCGCCAAGCAGGGCCATCCTTTGGCGCAATTCAATCTGGCGCGCCTCTATGACACCGGCACGGGGCTGCTGCAAAGCGATGAGAAGGCCATGGCCTGGTACCGCAAGTCCGCTGAGCAAGGCGTTGCCGATGCCCAGATGAACCTGGCTCTGATGCTTGAAATGACCGATATAGAAGAGGCCGAACGCTGGCTGCGACGCCTGGCGGACATCAAGGATGTCCAGGCGCAGTTTCGCTTGGGCATGCTGCTGACCGACCCGGATACGATATCCCAACAGCGCTTTGACGAAGGCGTGGCACTGCTGCACCAAGCCTCGAACGGGGGCTGGCCGCCAGCGTCGACCTTGCTGGCGATCATGTTGGCAAACGGCGAGCGGATGGAGCGCGACGAAGCGCAAGCCATGCGCCTGCTCCACAAAGCGGCGCGGAAGCAAGAACCAGCAGCGGCCCACAACCTCGCGCTGGCCTATTGGGAGGGGCGCGGAGTCGAACGCAATCCTGCCCTGGCCTACCTCCTGGCTCTCATCGCCGCGGACCAACTGGAGAGCAGCCAAGCCCTGCCCGACGTTATGGGCGCCGAGATGAGCGACCAAGAATGGGTGGAGACCCAAGACTTCCTGAGCCTCTGCGCCGAACGCGACACTTTAGCCGACTGCTTTTGAGCCCCGCCCCAGCGGTGGGAAGCGACGCGGCGTTTTGCCGGGGCGATCCAGCACGCCCCGCAGCCTTCCTTTGTTGCAGTTCGGCGTCGCGAAACGTACTCAAAGCGTCGCATTCGTTTCATCGGTGAGGTGATGAGCGCTGCGCCCCGATCATGCCTATAAGGACCGCTCAATCCATGCAGCCCCAACTTCCCATCAGTCTGCACCAAGCCCTGAAAGCCAAACGCGAGAGCTTTGATCGCTTGCCCATCATCGACCTTGCACCTTTGGTGGACGGCAGCGACCCGCAGGCCGTCGCCGCCACGATGCGCTGGGCCCTGTTCAACACGGGCTTTTTCTACGTCAAAAACCACAGCATCGCTTCAGAGCTGATCACCGGTGCGTTTGATCGCACGCGCGCCTTCTTCGACCTGCCCGAGGCCGATAAAATGGCGCTCGCGATCGTCAAGTCCGGCCCAGCGCTGCGCGGCTACACCCCGCCCTTTGGCGAAAATACCGACCCGGAGAACAGCAAAGACCTGAAGGAGTGCTTTGACCTGGGGCCGGAAAATGCGCCTACTCGCCCCTTCTTTGGCCCCAACCAATGGCCCGCCGAAGCTCTGGTGCCCGGCTTCCGTGAGACGCTCTATGCCTACCACGAAGAGATGAAGCGCCTCTCGCGCCTGCTGTTGTCGGGCGTGGCGCTGAGCTTGGAACTGCCGCAGGGCTACTTCGATGCCAAGATGCTTGATCCCATCAGCATCCAGCGCTTGCTCTATTACCCACCGCAGACCGGCCAAATCGATCCGCGGATCATCGGCATCGGGGCGCACTCGGACTATGGCAACCTGACGATCTTGGCGCAGGATGCGGTCGGCGGCCTCCAGGTGATGAACCGCGAGCGCCAGTGGATCGAAGCGCAGCCCATCCCGGGCACCTTTGTGGTCAACATCGGAGATTTGCTGCAACGCCTGACCAACGACCTCTACCAAGCGACCTTGCACCGGGTGGTCAACACCAGCGGTCGCGCGCGCTATTCGCTGCCCTTCTTTGTCGAGGCCGACCACGACGCCGTGTTTGAACCTCTGCTCTCTTGCGTTAGCGACGACCGCCCGGCGCGCTATGCACCGGTGACCTGCGGCGACTACATGTACAGCCGCTATTGGGCCAGCTTCCCGCATTTGCAAGAGACAAAGGCAGCCTAAACCTGGCCCCTCTGGATACAAATGAGCCACGCTTGGACGCGCCAAGGTGGCTCTTTTGCTTTTTTGCGCGCAGGCTTGCTCCAGGCAATACCAGGCTAGAGCGTCGGGCGTTGGTCTTGCAACAGCCCTTCCGCTCTAGCTGACTGATTTCTAACGCAAGCCCATGCTCTCTCGTGTTGCCACTCATTCGCGGCTTGCTCTAGGCGTTCGATTCCCCGTGTGAGGCCAAATCCAAGCCCTGGTCTTCTTCTTCGTCATCGACCCGTAGGCCGATCAGCGCGCGCAGACCCAAGACCAGCGGCACCGTAACGGCCAGCGTATAGACGCCAACAATCAGGATCGAAGCGATTTGCCCCAAAAAGCTTGCGGAGCCAATGCCTTGGCCGCCGAACCAGACAGCACCGACCAGCGGAGCCAACAGCGCGCCCAGCATGCCGCCGATACCGTGGACAGCAAAAACATCCAGGCTGTCGTCGATCTTCATCAAGCCTTTGACCCAACCGCAAGCCAGGTTGCAGATAACACCCGACAACAAACCCAACAGCAAAGCTCCGGGCACGCCTGCAACGCCAGCGGCAGGAGTAATGGTCGCCAAGCCAGCCACCATGCCAGTCACGGCACCGATCAGCGTCGCCTTGCCAAAGCGCAGCACGTCCAGCGCCACCCAAGCAATCACCGCTGTCGCCGCCGAGACGTGGGTGACCAACGCCGCGTTGGCTGCTCCGCCATCGGCCGCCAATTGCGAGCCGCCATTGAAGCCGAACCAGCCGACCCACAGCAGGCCCGCACCGACCGCCGTCAAAACCGGCGAGTGGGGCGGGATCAGCTTGCTGGGAAAGCCCCGGCGCGCGCGCAGGAAGAAGGCCACCACGAGCGCCGACAGACCCGCCGTCTCGTGCACAACCAAGCCACCGGCGAAGTCGATGGTCGCAAACTGGCTGGCCAGAAAGCCGCTGCCCCAAATCCAGTGCGTCACCGGCACATAGACCAGCAGCAGCCACAAGGCTGAAAAGGCAACGACAAAGCTGAACTTGATGCGCTCAACGAAGGCGCCAATGATCAAGCAGGGCGTGATGATGGCAAAGGTCATCTGGAACAGAACGAAAGCGGGCTCAGGGATGGTGTTCCACACGCTGGCGGGCCTGACCCCCAACAAGAAGGCTTTGCCCAGTCCGCCAATCACCGCGCCCGTGCCATCAAAGGCCAGGCTGTAGCCCAAGATAACCCACAGGACCGAGGCCACCGCAGCAATGCTGAAACACTGCATGAAAATCGAGATGACGTTCTTAACCCGCACCAGGCCGCCATAGAACAGGGCCAGGCCCGGCAAGGTCATCATCAGGACCAAGGCCGTCGCGGTTAGGATCCAGGCCGTATCAGCTGCGTTCATCGTGTGTCCCCCTTTTTTGCGTAAGGTCGAAGTCGCCAGCCGCGCGCGCAGCGCTTCGGCCAGCCTTTGAGCTGCCAGTGCCGTAATTTTGCGCAACAGAAAAGCCTGTTTTGTTGTGCTGGCTAAAATTTCATCGCAAAGAGCGCCACTTGGGCAGTAATTTGCACAAATATCAGACGCTCGCGCAGAGCCCTTGCCAGACGGCGCTGGCTTCGTCTAATCAGGCTGAACGACAAATCGCTCATCGTTTGGAGGATTCCATGCTTTATAGCTTCTATGCGCTGGATAAGGTTGGCGCGCTTGAACTGCGCAAACAGACCCGTGCTGCCCACTTGGAGCACCTGGCCGCTGCTGCAAACTACAACCTGCGCATCGTTGTTGGCTCACCCATGCTGAACGAGGCGGGCGACATGTTCGGCTCGCTGGTGGTGGTCGAGGCCGACAGCCGCGCCGATGTCGAAGCCTTCTTTGCCAACGATCCCTATCAGAAAGCTGGCTTGTTCGCCGAGAGCCGCATCGCGACCGTTCTCGACAACTTCGTTAAATAAGCGCTCATGACCCTGCCCGCCGCACGCCTGAGCATCCGTCAGCCCGACGATTGGCACCTGCACTTGCGCGATGGCGCCATGTTGCAGGCGGTCACCCCTGAGACAGCGCGCCACTTTGGCCGCGCGATCATCATGCCGAACCTGGTGCCGCCGGTGGTGACCAGCGCGCAGGCAGCCGCCTATCGCGAGCGGATCTTGGCCGCGCGCCCGGATGGCAGCGCGTTTGAACCCTTGATGACGCTCTATCTCACCGAGGCGAGCCAGCCCGAAGATCTGCGGCGCGGCGTTGAGGCGGGTGTGATCAAGGCGGTCAAGCTCTACCCGGCGGGCGCCACCACCAACTCCGATTCTGGCGTGCGCGATTTCGACAAGGCCATGCCGGTGCTCGAGACTTTGGCCGAGCTGGGCGTCCCGCTCTGCGTCCACGGTGAGGTCACCGATCCGGCGATCGACATCTTCGACCGCGAGGCCGTCTTTATCGACCGGGTTCTGGATCCCTTGCGCCGCCGGCTGCCCGGCTTGCGCGTGGTGATGGAGCACGTCACCACCCGCCAAGGCACCGACTACGTCCGCAGTGCCGCGCAGGGGCTGGCGGCAACGCTGACCACCCACCACTTGATCATCAACCGCAACCACCTGTTGGTCGGCGGGGTCAAGCCGCACTATTATTGCCTGCCGGTGGCCAAGCGAGAAGAGCACCGCTTGGCGCTGGTGGCCGCTGCCACTTCGGGCGATGCGCGCTTTTTCTTGGGCACGGATTCGGCCCCCCACGCCACCCACACCAAGGAGGCAGCCTGCGGCTGTGCTGGCATCTTCACCGCGCCCAACACCATGAGCTGCCTGGCCCATGTCTTCGAAGCAGAGGGCGCTTTGGACAAGCTGGAGGCCTTTGCCAGCCTCAACGGCCCAGGCTTTTATGGCCTACCCGCCAATGAGGCGCGGCTAACGCTGGTCAAGCAGACCGAGCCCGTCACCTATCC
>CAZHYF010000131.1:0-3134 GCA_964536635.1 uncultured Rhodospirillaceae bacterium
GCGCCAGCTTGGCCTAGCCCTGGTGGGTGCTCTTGGGGGTGCTCTCCGGGGTGCCCTCGGGGGTGTCGTTGGTCGCGGCGCGCTTGGCCTTGGCCTTGCGGCTGAAAACGCCGCCGTGCTTGTGATCGTTGCGCAGGTCGCCGTGCAGCGCAACTGGCCCGCCCGGGCGCACCGGGCGCGGCGGGTAGTAGCCTGCTGACTGGATGCGGTCGTACATCAAGATCGCGCCCGCTGTTGCGACATTGACGCAAAACTTGGTCGGGATCTTCACCACATGATCGCAGCGCGCCATCAGCTCAGGCGAGACGCTGGAGCGCTCCGGCCCCATGACATAGGCGGCCTGTGGCGGGTGGCGAAAGCTGGGCAGGTCCACGGCGTCGTCGGTCAGCTCGACCGCCACCATCACCATGTGGCGCGGCAACAGGATGCCCTCCACGCTGTCGAAGTCATACCAGGGCATGGAGCGCACGGTGGCCGAGGTGTCGGCTTGCAACAGCTCCCGCCTTTTGAAACTGGCGTTGACAGTAAAGACAAATGAGGCTCCAAAAGCATGAGCTGAGCGCATCAGATTGCCAAGGTTCCGGGACTTGGAGACTTGCTCCACGCCAATGGCAAAAAATCCGCGCATGCTGGGTTGGCTCCTCTTCTGGGGCGAACGCCGGGCGGGGCGGGTTGCCCCGCGGCCCGGCGATGAATAGCGATAGGAGCGCCTTGAATGCCGTCGATTATCCCTGCCGTCAACACCTCGCAGCTTGTGGTCAAGGTCCGCCGCGGGCCTATGGTGGAAAGCCAGCACGAGGTTGCGTTGATCGTGAGCGACCTGAAGGGCCAGTGCCCAGTGGCGCTGGGTGACCCCGAAGCGCTGGTCATGCCGCGCTCGGCCATCAAGCCGTTGCAGGCTCTGGTGATGGTCGAATGCGGTGCTCCGGCCGCCTTTGACCTGGACGCGCGCCACCTGAGCTTTGCTTGCGCCAGCCACAACGCTGAAGAGCCCCACTTGGATTTGGCGCGCGACTGGCTGGGCCGCTTGGGACTGGGCGACGATGATCTGGAGTGTGGCGCCCACGCGCCCCTCAACCCCTTGACCGGCGGTCCGCGCTACAAGGTCGAGCCCGCCGGGCGCATCTCTAACAATTGTTCGGGCAAGCATCTGGGCTTCTTGTCGGCCTGCCGACAGCGCGGCTGGCCAGCCAAGGGCTACATCAAGGCCCGCCACGACCTGCAACAAGCCATCTTGGGCGTCATGGAGCAGGTCTGTGCTACCGACCTGAGCACGGCGCCCTTGGGCATCGACGGTTGCGGCATTCCCACCTTGGGGGTTCCCCTGGGCCATCTGGCGCTGGGTATGGCGCGCTTTGGCCTGCCGCAAGACCTGCCCGATGCCCGCGCTGAGGCTTGCCAGAGCCTCATGCAGGCGGTCTGGCAGGAGCCCTTCTTTATCGCAGGATCGGACCGCTGCTGTACGGCGGTCAACGCGCAGATGAAGGGGCGGGTTTTGGCCAAGGTGGGCGCTGAGGGCGTCTATTGCGCGGCCTTGCCCGAGCTGGGCTTGGGCCTGGCGCTCAAGGCCCAGGACGGCAGCAAGCGTGCGGCTGAGACCGCGCTGATGTGGGCGCTGGATCATTTGGGGGTGTTGACGCTGCAAGACCGCAGCGCGCTGGCCACCTACCACGCGCCCTTGATTTTCAACTCGTTGGGCGAGGAAGTGGGGCAGGCCATGGCCGAGCCGACCAACGCGCCGCACAGTCACCACCACCACTAAGCCGGCCTCCAAGCCAGCCTGAAGCGGAGCCGCCTTCATGTCCCAGCCTCTGTCCCAATCCGATTATCAGCGCCTGATCCAGCCCGACGTTTGGGCCTATATCAACGCCTGTGCCGATTTCTATCCTGCCGATGCGGTCAACTTCAGCGTCCAGGAGCAGCGCAGCTATTACAATGCCCTGTGCCAAGCCATGGCGCAGCCGCGCCCGGCGGGCATCTCCAGCCAGGATCGCGCGGTGGCCGGTGTGCCGACCCGCTGCTATCAGCCGAGCGCGCGCAATCAGGCCGCGACCCTGGTCTATTTCCACGGCGGCGGCTTTGTGGTCGGCGGCCTGGAGAGCCACGACGACGTCTGTGCGGAACTGGCCGAGACCCTGGGCGCAGAGCTGGTGGCGGTGGACTACCGCATGGCGCCGGAACATCGCCACCCCGCAGCCCTGGAGGATTGCCTTGCCGTGGTGCGCGCGCTGTTGGCCGAGGGCGCTGGACCCTTGCTGCTGGCGGGCGATTCGGCCGGCGGCTATCTGGCGGCGGCGGTCAGCCATGCGCTGCGCGATGCCGGGCGCGCTTCGGGCGACATGAGTGCCATTCAAAGCATTATCGGCCAGGTGCTGATCTATCCCAGTTTGGGTGGTGATCGCAGTCAGGGCTCCTACCTGGAGCAGGCCGAGGCCCCCATGCTGACCCGCGCCGACATGGATTACTACGCGGCCATCTATTATGGCAGCGATCTGGGCCTATCGGCTGAACCGGACCGACCGCTGGGGGCCGAGGATTTTGCCGATTTGCCAGCGACCTTTGCCACTACCGGGCCCTTTGACCCGCTGTTTGATGATGGCCCAGCCTATGTCGCCAAGCTGAGCGCAGCGGGCATTCCCGCGCGCTTTGTGGCTGCCGAGGGCCTGCCGCACTCCTTCTTGCGCGCGCGGCGCAGCAGTCAGCAGGCGGGCACGGCTTGGCAGGCCATTTTGGAGGCCTCAGCCAACCTGCTGGCGGGCAAGGCCCCCTAAGGCCCCCCTGAAGGGGTTGCCTGGCGGGGGTGCCTGGGGTGCTGCCTGGGGTTTCTTGCAGGCGGCGAGCTAGCGCCGTGTGCTGCAACCCATCATGCGATAGAGCGGGCAAAAGCTGAAGACTGCGGTGGTCAGCAAGATGACGCCCAGAACGACAGACCCCCAATAGATCCAAGGGGTCGCGTAGAGCGCAATGCTTGCGCTTGCGGTCAAGGGCAGAACCAACAAGACCAGCCCCAACAGGGCACGAATGCTGCGGTCAACGAGTCCGACGTTCATGGCTAAAGCTCCTTAGTTGGCGCACGGGGCGGCGCTGGCTCACATTTGGGGCCTGGCCTTGCGGCTGCCAACCCGGCGATCTCC
>CAZHYF010000131.1:3234-5236 GCA_964536635.1 uncultured Rhodospirillaceae bacterium
TGGTTTGGCCCAACGCCATGACCCAAGACGAGGCGTTGGCCAGCCTGCCCGCCGACTTTGCTGGCGATCCCATCAAGGGCGAGGTCTTGTTCTATACGGCCGGCTGCGGCTCCTGCCACATGAACGAACAAGCCAGCGCCGACAAGCCGGAAGGCCTGGTGGGCGGCAAGGGGCTTGAGACCCCCTTTGGCACCTTTTACCCCAGCAATATCACCCCCGACCCTGAGACCGGCATCGGTGGTTGGAGCGAGACCCAGTTCTTGAACGCGCTGCAACGCGGCCTGCGGCCCGACGGGCTGCCCTACTACCCGGCCTTGCCCTACACAGCCTACGCCAAGGCCAGCGCCGAAGATCTGCTGCACATCAAGGCCTACCTCGATGAACAAGACCCGGTGGCCTATCAGGCGCCCGAGCATCAATTGGCTTTCCCGGCCAATATTCGCTTAGGCGTGGGGGCCTTCAAAAAGCTGCTGGTGGATTTCAGCCCGTTCGAGCCTGATCCCGGCCAGTCGGACGCTTGGAACCGCGGCGCCTACCTCACCCAAGCGCTGGGCCATTGCGGCTTCTGTCACACTCCGCGCACGCCCTGGCAGACCAAGGATCAAACCCGCGCTTTCCAGGGTGCGCCCGCGCTGAAGGCCGGAGAAAAGGCGGCCAAAAAGCTAGTGGATCGCAAACCGGGCGTCATCATTGATGCTCTGTCTTCGGATGCCATCGACCTGTTTGCCGTCATCAGCGACAAGTCGGCTATGGCGCACGTTTCGCGCGCCTATGACCATGTGCCCGATGCCGACAAGCAGGCAATCGAGACCTATATCCTCAGCTTTGCGCCCTAACTCTGCCCCCTAAATTGTGTCGGCGAGCGGCAATGCGCGCTCAATTCGCTAGACGGCGAGGCACAGGGCGCTAAGCTCCGGTTCTCAAAGCTCGGGCAAACGGCGTCGATGGTAGGAGTGGTGGCGAATTTGGCTCCAAATACAGAGGTATCTGCGCCTTGCGACGTGGCGGTCGTGGGCGGCGGGCTGGTGGGCTCGGCGCTGGCCTGGGGCCTGGCGCGTGCCGGGCAGACCTGTCAGGTCTTCGACGAGGGCGACACCGCGCTGCGCACCGCGCGCGGCAATTTCGGCTTGGTCTGGGTGCAGGGCAAGGGGGCCAGCATGGGCCGCTATGCGCTCTGGACTTTGGCGGCCGCACAGCTTTGGCCCGCCTTTGCCGCCGAGCTGGAGGCAGCCACCGGGCTCGATCTGGCCTACAGTCGCGGCGGCCTGCGCTATGCGCTGGACGAGGCGGACCTTGCGGGCGCGGTAGCCCAGCTTGAGACCATCCAGGGCCTGATGGGCGAGGCGGCCTATGACTTTGAGGTTTGGCAGGGCGCGCGGTTGCGCCAGGCTCTGCCCATGGTTGGGGCGATTGCCGGCGCGACCTATACCGAGGTGGATGGCCACTGCAACCCACTGGTTTTGCTGCGTGCGCTCCAGCAGGATATGCAGCGCCTGGGTGCAGCCTATCGCCCTATGACCCCGGTCGCTGGCATCCGGCCCTTGCCTGGCGGCGGCTACGCCGTGTTGGACGCTGCGGGCCGCGTGCTGGTCGAGGCAGGCAAGTTGGTGCTGGCAGCAGGCCACGGCTCGGGCAAGCTGGCTGAGGCACTGGGTCTAACGCTGCCCATTCACCCCGATCAAGGCCAGATCCTCGTAACCGAAAAGGTGGCGCCCATTCTGCCCTGGTGCTCGGACACCATCCGCCAGACCGATAACGGCAGCATCTTGCTGGGGGCCTCCAGCAAGCCCGGCGCCCAGCACACCCGCACCGACCTGGCCACGTTGGCCGAGATCGCGGACGAAGCCTTGCGGGTTTTCCCCTTCTTGGGCCGCCTGCGCCTGCAGCGTGCTTGGGGGGCCTTGCGGGTCATGACCCCCGACGGCTATCCGGTCTATCAGCAGTCCGAGGCCTGCCCCGGCGTCTTTTCCTTTGCCTGCCACAGCGGCGTGACCTTGGCCTC
>CAZHYF010000131.1:5336-8093 GCA_964536635.1 uncultured Rhodospirillaceae bacterium
CAGGCGAAGACGGCTCGCTGCGCGGCCCCTTGTGCATGATCGGCAACTGCTTTGACTGCCTGGTCTGGATCGAGGGACTGGGCAGCCGCCAGGCCTGCCGCGAGCGGGTCCGACCCGGCCTCAAGCTGCGCGCGCATCCGGGGTTGCCCACTGCCGAAGATCTTCTCGTGCCTGGGGAGCTGGAGGCATGAGCCGAGTCCTGGACCAAGTGCTGGACATCGCCATTATTGGCGCGGGCCCGGCGGGCCTCAGCGTGGCAGAAGCCCTGGCGGGCCAAGGCCTGGCGCTTGCTGTCATCGACGAGCAGCCCCAGCCGGGCGGGCAGGTCTATCGCCGCGCGGGCGAGCAAGACCCCCTGGTGGCCAAGGCGCTGGGCCGGGACTATCAAGCAGGCGGCGCTTGGTTGGCAGCCGTGCAAGGCCTGGCCGATGTTCACTTTCACCTGGCTGCCAGTCTCTGGTCGGTCGAGCGCTGCGCGCAAGGGTTCAACCTGACCATCGAGCAGGGCGGCACCAGCCAGACGCTGACTGCGCGCCAGGTGGTGCTGGCCACCGGCGCTATGGAGCGGCCGACGCCCTTTGCTGGGTGGCAGCTGCCAGGCGTCATGACCCTGGGCGCGGCGCAGACCCTGTTGAAGGACGGGGGATTGCTGCCCGACGGCCCCTTTGTTCTGGCGGGCTCTGGACCACTGCTCTATCTGTTTGCCAAGCAAATGCTGGACGCCGGTATCAAGCCGCAAGCCGTGCTGCATACCGGGCCGCGCGGACTGCATGTCGGTGCTCAAGGGACCGGTGCGCTGGGTCCGTTTTTGGCGGCGCTGCCCGGCAACCTTGGTCGCCTTGGCAAGGGTCTAGCGTGGCGCGCGCAGCTCGCGCTAAGTGGCGTTCCGCAGGTCTTTGGCGTCGAGGTTCTGACTGCCAAACCCAACAGCGCCGGCAATCACCTGGCTGAGATCGCCTATCGCAAGGCTGGGCGCTGGCAAAGGCTGGAAACCAGCCTGTTGCTGGTCCACGACGGCGTGGTGCCGCAAACCCAAATGGCCTCGGCGCTGGGCTGCGCACTGGTTTGGGACGCTCCGCAGGCCTGCTGGCGCCCGCAACGCGACGGCACGGGCCGCTGCTCTGAGGTGGGCATCTGGCTGGCTGGCGATGCTGCGCGCATCCTGGGCGCAGAGGCCGCCCGCTTGCAAGGCGCTCTGATGACCCCAGGCTTGTTGGCGGCGCTGGATCGCGCGCCGAGCCCGGCCCAGTTGCAGGCCAGAGCCAAAGCCGAAGCGGCGCTGGCGCCTTTGACCCGCTTGCGCCGTTTCCTGGACGCTCAGTATCCGCCTGCCCCTGCCTTTGACCTGCCCGACGACAGCACGCTGCTGTGTCGCTGCGAGGCGGTGACCGCGGGCGAGATCCGCAGCGTGGCTCAACAAGGCTGCATGGGGCTCAATCAGGCGCGCGCCTTCACCCGAGCCGGCATGGGCCCCTGCATGGGCCGCCAGTGCCAAGCCAGCATCGCCCGCGTCATGGCCGCCGCCCAAGGGCGCTCTGCCGAAGCGCTGGGCACCGCAAGCCAGCGCATGCCGCTGAAACCCGTTACCTTGGCCCAGATGCTGGCAGGCGCACCCGTGCCCGACGCAGACCGGCCGCGCTTCCAAGCCCCTCACGAACGAAAAGGATGAGATGATGATCGAACGCATGGATGTCGGAACCCGCATGAGCAAAATCGTCAAGCACAACGGCGTGGCCTATCTGTGTGGCCAGGTCGGCGACGGCGACAGCGTTACCGAGCAGACCCGCGACTGTATCGCACGGGTCGAGGCTCTGTTGGCCAAGGCGGGCTCCGCGCCCGAGCGGATGTTGCAGGCCATCATCTGGCTGGCCGACATGCAGGATTTTGCGGAAATGAACGCGGTCTGGGACGCTTGGGTGCCCGAAGGTCACGCACCGGCGCGTGCCTGCGGCGAGGCCAAGCTGGCGCGCGCGGACCTGAAGGTGGAGATCATCGTCACCGCTGCTTGCGACTAGCGCCCTGGCCCGGCGCCGGTCTTTGCTGCGGCTTGGATCGGCGCAAAGGTCTAGGCTTGCGCTGGATCAATGCGGGCAAGCGCGGCTTGCGGCCTGCTGGCAATGGTGGGGCCACGACAGCCTGCGCGGAGAGCAACATGTCTGAGAAACAACCCGATCTTCAACACTACCGCCAGCTCCTGGAGCAGCGGCTTGCGGCTCTGGATCAGCGGCTGCACCACATCGAGGATGACCTGGATCAACCGCATTCGCGCGATTGGGACGATCAGGCCATCGAACGCGAAGGCGACGAAATGCTTGAGAGCATGGGCTCGCAGGGCCTGGTCGAGGTGGCCCAGATCAAGGCCGCTCTGGCGCGCATGGATGCCGGCACCTTTGGGCTTTGTCAGGGTTGCGACGAGCCCATCTCTGAGGCGCGCCTAGCCGTGTTGCCGCACACGCCATGGTGCAAGGACTGCGCAGGTCCAGGCCATCACTAGGCAGCGCGTTTTGCTTTGTCGTGGCTGCGCTAAGCGACCTGCCGACTGGAGGTCAAGAAAAGCCGCGCGCCAGCGTTACGAGAAGGCTTGACCAAAGGCCGCAAACGTGGTTGTTTGCGCGCCTCTGGAGAGGTGGCCGAGCGGCTGAAGGCGCTCCCCTGCTAAGGGAGTATGCGGTTAACCCTGCATCGAGGGTTCGAATCCCTTCCTCTCCGCCATTTTTCTATTTTAGTGCGCTGATATTGTTGGGAAATTGCACCAGC
>CAZHYF010000132.1:0-3404 GCA_964536635.1 uncultured Rhodospirillaceae bacterium
TCCGGCGCGTGACGCAGGTACTCCAGCGCGCGAAAGTGGGTCTCCTCGTCGTATTGCAGCTCGGTGCTCCAACCGGGGCCGATGTTCTGCGCCTGGTACTGGGGGGCGAAGTCGAAAGCGCTGGCCTCGGGGTCGTCTGGGTCCAACAAGGGGTAGGACCAGATGAAGCCCGAAGGATAGATGTCGGTGTTCAGCCGCCGCTTGAAACCGTGCAGTTGGTCGGCACCGACGAAGTGCATCTTACCGCTCAAGATGGTCTCATAGCCCGCGTTGGTCAGGTAGTGGGCAAAGGTCGGGATGAAGCTGTGATAGGGGTCGCCATTGTCATAACAGCCGGTCGTCGAGGTGTAGAGCCCGGTCATCAGGCAGGAGCGCGCGGGCACGCAAATGGGGCTGGGGCTATAGGCCTGGCTAAACTGGGTGGCGCGCTGGGCCAAGGCCTTCAGGTGCTGCGTGCGCGCCATGGGATAGCCGCAGGCCTCCAGCATAAAGGGGGTCATCTGGTCGGCCATGACCAAAAGGATGTTGGGCAGGTTGGTCATGGCGACGCGATCTCTTCCGGGGTGACATAGACGCTCCGAGGCTGCGCCTAGAGGCAAGGCTGCGTCAAGATCGATGCGCCAAAGCTGGCGCGAATCCGACGTTTCTGCCTCCCGGTGCCAGCGCATCGTGCCCTTGGGCAAGCGACGAGCCGTTCAAAATGTTCTGAACGCGCTGCGGGCAGGTCGCGTCTTTTTCAATCGGCGCAAGGCGCCTTGACCCCGGCCAACGACCTTGATCTCGTTCCACCCAGAACATGACAAGCGCTGGATCTGGGGAGACGTTATGGCACTGCGAATCACTCTGGGGGAGCTGCTGCACGCGTGCGCGCAGCGCTTTGGCGAGCGTCCCTTTATCACCATGGCACCCAGCGGGCAGACGGTAAGCTATGGCGAGATGGAGCGCCTGACCAACCGGCTGGGACACGGATTGCTGAGCCATTTTGGCCCAGGGCTTGGCCCAGGGCTTGGCCACGTGGCGATCATGCTTGAGAACAGTCTTGCCTACCTGGCTATGTCCTATGCCCTAAAGAAACTGAACGCGGTCGAGGTGTCGATCAATCGCGCGTTTCGCGGGCCTGCGCTCAGCCGCATGATCAACTTGACCCACTGCGCGGTCATGCTGACCTCTGAGGCGCACTTCGATGCTCTAGAGGAGGTGTTGCCCGAGCTACCCCACCTGCGCACGCTGATCGTCACTGATGCGCTTGATGCTGCGCGCCGACGTTTTCCGGCGCTGACGATCCTGGCCTATGAAGCGCTGCTGTCCGATCAAGAGGCGCACATACCGAGCTCTGCCCCCGATACAGCGCCTGCGGTGATCATGTTTACCTCGGGCACTACAGGGGTCTCCAAGGGCTGCCTCTTGTCGCACCGCTGCGCCGTGCGTACGGCTGAAAACATGATCGCACCCTTCCGGCTGACCAGCGAAGATGTCAACTATACGCCCTATCCCTTGTCGCATCCTGGCCCGGCCTTCTACGACATTTTGCCGATGATGCTGGTGGGCGGGCGCGTGGTGCTGCGCGATGGCTTCAGTCTGGCGCGCTTTTGGCCCGAGGTCGCCGAATTCGGCGCCACTTGGTTCATGTGTTTGGGCTCGGTGCAACAGTTGCTCTACGCAGCGCCGCCGTGCCCGGAGGAGCGCCAACACAAGGTAACCCGCTGCTGGGCTACTCCCGCGCCTGTGCCCAAGGCCGACTTCGATGCCCGCTTTGGCCTACACCTGATCCCAGGCGGCGGCTACGGCTCGACCGATGCGGGCTGGGTGGTGGTGCCCCAGTGGGATCATCCAGGCGGATTGGTGCTGCCGCATTACGAGCTGGCGATAGTAGACGACAATGACGAGCCTCTGCCGCCGGGCCAAGACGGGGAGATCGTCATCCGCCCGCGCGAGCCTGGCGTTATGTCCGACGAGTATGTCGGCATGCCCGATAAGACCATGGAATCGCGCCGCAACCTGTGGTTCCACACCGGCGACATCGGCCGTCTGGACGCGGCCGGGCACTTCTATTTCCGCTACCGCAAGGCCGAGCGCATCCGGGTGCGCGGGGAGATGGTCTCGGGCTATGAGGTGGAAGAAGGCGCGCTGAGCCATCCTTTGATCGAGGATGCCGCCGCTGTCGCCATGCCCGCGCCTTTGGGCGAAGAGGATATCCGCTTGTTCGTGACCTTGAAACCCGGCGCGCTCCTGACGCCCGAGGAGATCCGCCAACACTGCGCCGGACGGATGGCCAAATTCATGGTGCCCGCCGTGGTGACAATTTTGCAGGACATGCCGCGCACCCCCACCGGCAAGCCTGAAAAGGGCAAGCTGGCCGCCATGCCGATCGAGCCCGCTCCCGTGTTGCAGAAGGTGACTGCGCTGCCTACCCCTAGTCCAGGGTCTGGCGATAGCGGCGCAGCGCCACCACGACAATCACCAGCATAATCAGGCAGATGGCGCCCATGTCGGCGGAGACGTCCGCCAGCCCCGCGCCCTTCAGCATGACCTTGCGCACCAGGCGCAAAAAGTGCGTGGCAGGAATAGCGGTGCCGATGGTCTGCGCCCATGCGGGCATAGCGGCAAAGGGGAACATGAAGCCCGACAGCAAGATGGTGGGCAGCAGCAAGAAGAAGGAGACCTGCATGGCCTGCATCTGGCTCTTGGCAAAGGTCGAGATCAAAAACCCCAGCGCCAGATTGACGACGATATAAAGGTTGAAGCCCAAAAAGAAAGCCAGCGGGCTGCCCAAGAAGGGCACTTGAAACAGTGCGCGCGAGGCCAGCAAGAAGACCCCGGTCTGCACATAGCCCACCAGTACATAGGGGATGATCTTGCCCAACATGACCTCGGCGGGGCGCACGGGGGTCGCGATCAGCGCCTCCATGGTGCCGCGCTCGGCCTCGCGCACGATCGCCACCGAGGTGATCAGCACCATGGTCATCGACAAGATCACGCCCAGAAGGCCCGGCACCACGTTCAAGGCGGTTTCGCCCTCGGGGTTGAACTGGCGGTGCACCACCACCTCAAAGGCAGGCGGTCCGGCGCTGAGCTGAGGAACGGCGCTGCGCAGCGGCCCGCGCAGGCTGGCGGTTACGGCTTGCTCGGCGATGCGGGCGATGGCGTTGGTGGCGCCGCCCGCCGCGGCCGGGTCCGAGGCGTCTGCGGCCAACAGCAGTTGCGGGCTGAGGCCGCGCAGCACATCACGCTCGAAATTGCGGGGAATGACCAGCACAAAGCTGGCGCTGCCATCGCGCAACAGGCGGTCGCCCGCCGCTGGCCCGCGCACTTCGCCCTTAAAATCGAAGTAGGTCGAGGCGCGCATGCTCTGGACAATGGCGCGCGAAAGGGGGCCGTCGTCCTGCACTTCGACGTAGGTCGGC
>CAZHYF010000132.1:3504-5899 GCA_964536635.1 uncultured Rhodospirillaceae bacterium
GGTCGGCGTTGATGGCATAGCCAAAGATCATCAACTGCATGATGGGTACGCCGATCATCATGGCGAAGGTCACCCGGTCGCGGCGCATCTGGATGAACTCTTTGACCAAGACGGCCACAAAGCGCGCGGGCGAAAATCCCAACATCAGGCCGCCTCGCTGGGTTTGAAGTTATCGGTGCCACTGGCCATGAGGTAGATAAAGGACTCCTCCAGCTCGGTTTCTTTCAGGCTCCAGCGCTGGCCGTCCTGGCCCTGACGTTGGGCCGCCAGAGCCTCCAGCGCGCCGCCGTCGCGGCCCGAGACGTGCAGCACAGCACCAAAGCGCGCCACCTGCTCAACGGCGGGCAAGCGGGCAAGCTCGGCCTCCAGTTGGGTCAGATCGCCCCCGGTCACGCGCCAGGTGGACAGCCCAATCATCCGCGGGATGTCCGCCGAGCGCCCCGCGATCAGCTTCTTGCCATAAGCGATGTAGGCGATGAAATCGCACTGCACGGCCTCGTCCATGTAGTGGGTCGAGACCAGCACCGTCACCCCGCGCCGCGCGAGCTGGCGGATCTCGGCCCAAAAGTCGCGCCGCGCCTTGGGATCAACGCCTGCGGTGGGCTCATCGAGCAGCAGCAGTTGCGGGTCGTGGATCAGGCAGGCCGCCAGCGCCAGCCGCTGTTTCCAGCCCCCCGACAAGGTGCCGGCAAGCTGGCCTGCGCGACCGGTCAAGCCCAGCTCCTCCAGCGCTTGGCGCACCCGTTGGCGGCGCTGGGGCACGCGGTACATGCGGGCGAAGAAGTCCAGGTTCTCGCGGATGGTCAGGTCTTCATAGAGCGAAAAGCGCTGGGTCATGTAGCCGACCCGCGCCTTGATCTGAGCCTGCTGGCGCTGGATGTCGAAGCCCAGGCAGGCGCCCTGGCCGCCGTCGGGGGTCAACAGGCCACACATCATGCGAATGGTGGTGGTCTTGCCCGAACCGTTGGGGCCGATGAAGCCATAGATCGAGCCGCGTGGCACCTGCATATCAAAGGCATCCACCACCTTGCGGCCCTGAAATATCTTGGTCAGGCCGGTGACCGAGATGGCCCAATCCTCAGCGGTGTGGGGCGCCGGGCTCATGGCTCTTGGTCCGGGTTGAGGGGTTCAAGGCTGATCGGCTGCCCAACCGAGAGCTGGGCGGCTTCTGTGCCCCGCAGTTTGCCCTCGACGCGATAGACCAGGCGCTGGCGCTCTTCGCGGCTATAGATGATGGGCGGCGTAAACTGGGGCTGGCTGTCGATGCGGGTGACCTCGGCCTCCAGGCCGTCGGGGCAGCCGTCGCAGTCAACTTGGAAGACCGCGCCCAGCTTGAGGCGCGCGCGCTGGAGCTCGGGGTAGAAGAAGATCGCGGTCAGGGGCGTTTGCGGCAGCAAGGACACCACCGGCGTGCCGGGGCTGGCCACTTCGCCCATATCGTACCAAGTGGCCTCGACGCGCCCGGCCACCGGCGCCAGCACCTGGCGATCAGCCAGCGCGATTTGAGCGGCCTCGCGCTCGGCTTCGGCGGCGTGCAAGGCGGCCTCGGCAGCGGCTTGCTGAGCACTGCGCGCGGGCAAATCGGCCACTTTGAGCTGGGCTTGCAACTGCGCCACGCGGGCGGTAGCGGCCTCGAAATGGGCTTGATCGCTGGTCAGCCGCGTCGAGGCCAAAGCGCCGGATTTGACCAAGGAACGGCTGGCCTCCAGGTTGGTTTGGGCCAACTTGCGGTCGGCCTCGGCCTGGGTCAGGCTGGCGCGCAGCACCGCGATTTCCTCGTCACGGCTGCCGGTCCTGAGGTTGTCCAGTGTCGCTTGGGCCACGGCGACCTGCGCCTCGGCGGCGTGCAGGCCAGCGCGCTGGCTGGCGTCCTCCAAACGGAACAACAGCGCACCAGCGTCAACACGTTCGCCTTCGACCACCGCCAGCTCGACGATGCGCCCGGGCGCGGCGGGCGCGATATAGCGAAACTCGCCCTCCAGGTAGCCCGCATAGACCGGCGGCTGCGCGGGGCCGAGCGCCGGGATCACGGCCACCAGCAGGGATAGAACGCCATCAATGAGGGACTGGACCATGGGATGCTTCGGGGAAAAGCCCCGCCTCTAGTATTGCCAGTTGGGTATCGAGCAGCGCCTGCCAGCCCAGCCCTCCGGCAGGCTGTAGGCCGAAGATCTCGGCCAGAAGCAGGTGCGCCAGGATGGGACCGACCACAGAGCGCGCCGCCATCTCGGGATCAAGGCGGCGGATCACGCCCGCCTGCATCCCGCGATCCAGAAGGCTGATCAGCGCGGGCAACACCTTGTCGATCACCTCGGCGCGGTAGATCTCGGCCAGGGCGGGTGAGCTGGGCACCTCGTGCAAGATCAGGCGCGGCACCTTGGCAAACTGAGCGTCC
>CAZHYF010000132.1:5999-8035 GCA_964536635.1 uncultured Rhodospirillaceae bacterium
CGCAGCCCGTGGTTGTCGGCCAGCCTGGGTCATCGGGCGACATTCGAAGCGCCAGACGCCGCGCTGATGGCGTGAAACCGGCGGGGCGAGCGTGACAAATAAGTCACGTCAGGCTCTAATTTATCACAACCTTAAGTTTTAGTGTTGCAACCTAGGCGGGCAAATGGTCTCTTTTGGGCACACCACTCGACTTAGCGACCGCAGCCAGCAGCCGTCGCGTCCTCCCTAAGGAAGACACCAGCCATGAAAACAATGCTCCTTTTCTCTGCATCCGCCTTGGCGACCTTGGCCTGGTTTGGGCAGGCTGCGGCGCAAGACCTGATCCTTACCGGCTTCTTGGAGTTTGAAGCCCACTACGGCGAGGCCTACGACGCCGAAGACGCCCAGGTGCGCGACTTGGATTTTGCCGTCGATGGGCGGCTGAACTTCGACTATTCCAACGCCTCCAAGGCGGGCTTGGAGTGGGGTATGCACCTCGAGCTGGACCTGCAGGGCTCAGATGGCTCTGACATCAAGGAGCCCGACGTCGTGGATGGCAGCGCGGTCTACTTCAACGACGGCTACGTCTTCGTCAATTCGGCATTGGGCAACATCTCCATGGGCGATACCGGTGATGCGGCCGAGACGCTGAACCACCTGCACGTGCCCATCCTGCCGCTGGGCGCCCTTGAGCGCACCCACTTTAGCGTGCTGGAAGCCGAACAAGTCTTCTATGCCAACAGCTTTTTGGGCGTCGATTTCGAGGCCTCGGTTGACGATGATTCCAACTGGTCCTTGGGCGTCTCCTACCAACAGCCCGTCGGCGGCGTTTTGGTCCACGTCGGCCTGACCGCACAAGACGAGAGCCTGGCCGGATCTCTGGGCGCCAGCGTTGGCGGCTTGTCCACCGGCGTGACCTACGCCATGGAAGAAGTGGGCGCCACCAGCGAATACATCGCGGCAGGCGTTGGCTATGCAGTCGGACCGCTGAGCTTGGGCATCGGTACAGAGACCGAAATTCAACACGCGGTCGCCGTTGGCGAGACCTACATCACCAACATCTTTGCCGGCGCCACTTATGAGCTGGCCGACGGCCTGACCTTTGGCGCCGCCATTGGCAGCCTGGACAATGACTCGGCCTGGAACTGGAACGGTGCCAACACCGCGCGCGAGCTGAACGGCATCGCATCGGTCACGGTTGCGTTCTAACACGACAACAACAAAGAAGGCCCGCACGGCTCAGGCTTGACTTCGGTAGGCCTGGACGAAGCGGCTGGGGATTGTGACAAGGGAGGGCCCGCGCGGCTCTCCCTTTTCTTTTCGAGTCTCCGGGGCGGGTCTCCGGGCAAGCAACCCTTGGTTGCGGAGCTTTGCGACTCCGCGATCCGCAACCCGGCGCCTCTACAACCCTGCGTTTAGGAGTCGAGTTGGTTTAGACCATCGCCGCAGGGCTAAGTAGTCAACCCTCGGCGATGGAGCAAGTTTATGCATAGCTGGTTGGCGCGGTGATCGTCACTGTTCGCCGAGCTGGAGATCCACATGAGCCAAGTAGAGCTTGCAACTGATGCCCGCGCCTTCAGGATCGGAGCCTTTAGGGCCAGCGCCTTCTGGGCCAGCGCCAATATGGCCAGCGCCCTGGTGGCCGGCATCCTGGTCGCCAGCCCCCACAGCGCGGCAGCCCAGGACTTGCGTGTCTCGGGCTTTTTGGAATTCGAGAGCCACTTCGGCCAGAACTACGATATCACCGCCGCCGCAGGGTCCGATCAGGTCACCCCGCTTGATTCAGCCCTTGACGGCCAGTTGAGTGTTGATTTCGTCACCACCGCTCGGTCCGGCCTGGAATACGGTGCACACTTTGAGCTGGATCTCTACCAGTCCGACGACGATCTCTATCTGCCAACCAGTCGCGCGCTGCCCCTCAAGCTGGTCTACCGCAGCGATATTGCGATCGGCGATCTGGTTGAATTCAACGATGGCTATGTGTTCGTGACTTCAGCCCTTGGCAAACTATCCTTTGGCGACACAGGAACTGCGGGCGAGGCCACCAACCAGCTTCA
>CAZHYF010000133.1:0-7966 GCA_964536635.1 uncultured Rhodospirillaceae bacterium
CTAGACCTTCTTCACGAACTGCGACTTGAGCCCCATAGTGCCCTGGCCATCGACCTTACCCTCGATGTCGTGATCACCGCCCAACAGGCGCAGGTTCTTAGCCTTGGTGCCGACCTTGATCACCAGCGACGAGCCCTTGACCTTCAGATCCTTGATCACCGTGACGGTATCGCCGTCCTGCAAAATCGTGCCGTTTGCGTCCTTGATCACCAGCGCCTCGTCGTCGCTGTCGCCGCTTGCCTGCGGATCCCATTCGTGCGCGCACTCTGGACAGATCAGCAGCGCGCCGTCTTCGTAGGCATAGGCCGAACCGCAGGCCGGGCAGGGGGGCAAGCTGTCGCTCATGTTGGTGATCCTCGGGTTGGGTTAGATAGGGTCGATATCGCCGCTGCGATACACCTCGTGGAAGGTTTGGTAGAAGCTGTCGAAGGTCTTGGCTTCAATCGCCGCGCGCATGTCGGCCATCAAGTCCTGATAGTACTGCAAATTGTGCCAGGTCATCAGCATGAGGCCCAGGATCTCGTCGGCGCGGATCAGATGGTGCAGATAGGCCCGCGAATATTGGCGGCAGGCCGGGCAGCCGCAGGCTTCATCCAGCGGGCGCGGGTCGTCCTTGTGGCGTGCGTTCTTGATGTTGACCGCGCCTCGGCGGGTAAAGGCCTGGCCGGTGCGACCGCAACGGGTTGGCAGCACGCAATCGAACATGTCTACGCCGCGCGCCACCGCGCCCACGAGGTCGTCGGGCTTGCCGACGCCCATCAGGTAGTGGGGCTTGTCGCTGGGCAGCATATCGACGCAGAAATCTAGGGTCTTGAACATCAGCTCCTGACCTTCGCCGACGGCCAGGCCGCCTATGGCGTAGCCCTCAAAGCCGATTTGGGTCAGCGCCTCGGCGCTCTGCTGGCGCAGGTCCGGGTGGACCGAGCCCTGTTGAATGCCGAACAAGCCATAGCCTGGGCGCTGCTGGAAAGCAGAGCGCGAGCGATCCGCCCAACGCATGGAGAGCTCCATCGAGGACGCCGCTTGCTCTTTGCTGCAAGGGTAGGGTGTGCACTCATCGAAGGCCATGGTGATGGTGGCGTCCAGCAGGTTCTGGATCTCCATCGAGCGCTCGGGCGTCAGCGTGTGGCGCGAGCCGTCAATGTGGCTGCGGAAGGTGACGCCCTCTTCGGTCAGCTTGCGCAGCTCGGCCAGCGACATGACCTGGAAGCCGCCTGAGTCGGTCAAGATCGGCCCCGGCCAGTTCATGAATGCATGCAGGCCGCCCAGGCGCGCGACGCGCTCGGCGGTCGGACGTAACATAAGGTGATAGGTATTGCCCAAAATGATTTGGGCGCCTGTGCCTGCCACGTTCTCGGGCAGCATGGCCTTGACCGTACCGGCCGTGCCAACCGGCATGAAACACGGCGTTTCGATGTCGCCGTGAGCGGTCTTGACGCGGCCGCGGCGGGCCTTGCCGTCTTGGCTCAGCAGGTCGAAGGTCAGGCTCATGTTAGGCGCTCCAAAAGGCAGGCATCGCCATAGGAGAAGAAACGGTACTCCTGGGCAATGGCGTGGGCATAGGCGCGCTGCATGAAGTCCAGCGAGGTAAAGGCTGAGACCAGCATGAACAGCGTCGATTTCGGCAGGTGGAAGTTGGTCAACAACAGGTCCACTTGGCCGAAGTCATAGCCGGGAGTGATGAAAATATCAGTATCAATGCAGCCGGGCTGGCCCTGAGTGGCCTCCAGCGTGCGCAGGCTGGTGGTCCCGACCGCTACGATGCGTCCGCCCGCCTGGCGGGTACGCAGCAGCGCTTCGGCCGTGGCTTCGCTGACCTCGCACCACTCCGAATGCATGACGTGATCGCGCGTGTCCTCCACCTTGACCGGCAAGAAGGTGCCCGCGCCGACATGCAGCGTGACCTGCGCCGAGCCAACGCCGCGCCGCGCCAACGCTGCCATCAGCCGCGGCGTAAAGTGCAGGCCCGCTGTAGGGGCCGCCACCGCGCCAGGGCGGTCCGCAAACAGCGTCTGGTAGCTCTGATCGTCGGCCGCTTCCTTGCCCGCGCGCTTGATGTAGGGCGGCAGCGGCATGGCCCCGTAGGCCTCCAACGCTTCGGTTAGATGGTCGAAATCGTGGGTGAAGGCCAGCGCCACCTCGCCGCCATCGCGCGCCAGAACCTCGGCGGTCAGGCGCGGGCCGATGACGAGCTGATCGCCCGGCCGGCACTTTTTGGCGGGCTTGGCGAAGGCCAGCCAGCGGTTGGCCGCGATAAGAGGATCAAGCCGTGGGTTCTGTCCCGGCGTCAGCAAGGACAGGTCTTGATGCAGCGTAAGGTCGATCTTGGCTTCGCCGCGCATGGCGGTCAGGCGCGCAGGCAGCACCCGCGTGTCGTTGACCACCAACAGATCGCCTGGCAACAAGAGATCGGGCAGATCCAAGACCCCGCGATCGTCCAGCCGCCCACCCAGGCAGGACAGAAGCCGCGCCGTATCGCGCGGCTCTGCCGGTACTTGCGCGATGCGCTCGGGCGGCAGCGGGAAGTCGAAGGCCTCGATCCGCACGGCTGCTTAGGCCTCGGTCTTGCGGCCGTTGGCGAACAGGCTGATCAGCACCAGGTAGATCGGCAACAGCACATAGGCCATGGCAACCTTGACGCCGAAGTCGCCCAAGCCGACCTGGGCCCAGGGGAAGTCGGCTCCGGTCAAACCGAAGACGCCCAGAGGCGCAAAGGCCAGGCAGTAGAACAAGAAGGTATCGACCAAGGAGGCCACCAGCGAGGAGATGACAGGCGCTTGCCAGATCGCGCCGTTGCGCAGGCGGTCGAAGATGGTCACGTCCAGCATCTGGCCGACCAAGAAGGCTGTGCCCGAGGCGATGCCGATCCGCAAGTCTCCGAAATAGATGGACATGGCAACGCCGACCACAAAGCCGACCAGCACCACGCGGCGCGCGAAGGCCAGGCCGAACAGGCGGTTGGTCACATCGGTGATCAAGAAGGCCAGCGGGAAGGTAAAGGTGCCGAAGGTAAACCAGTTGGCAAAGTTCACGCTGCCGGGGACGCCGAACCAAACGTAGTCGGCTTGGATGTCTATGCTGTGGCTTACCAACAGGTTTGAGGCCAGCACGACAAAGCCCATGGCCACGGCCAGGGCGATCAGATGAGGACGCATCGAAGTCTCCAAGAAATATCAGGCCGCAAGATAGGCGGCTGGAACCGAACCTCAGGGAGCCGAGGCCGGATCGAATGCAAGCTGCAATCGGAGGCTTGCTATAGCCGCAGCGCTTGGGGTTTGGCAACCGGTTTTGGCGGCTGGTTCGGGTCTTCCGGCAAGCGCGCCGGGTCATAGGCGAACTGCAGCAACAGGTTGGCTTGCAAGTAGGGCACGAAGTTGTTGTCCGAGACCAGCAGCAAGCTCAGTCGTCCGTCTGGCAAGGGCTTGGCTGCGATACCCTCCAGGTTGGCCTGGGCGATGGAGCCCGCCGGGAAGTCGGCCACGGTGCGCGGGTACAAGACGGCATTGGCGCGCAATTTGTCCACGGCGATCTGGGTCACCCGCGCTTCAAAGCCCTGAAAATAAGAGATAAAGCGGCGCTCAACGATGAAGACCGTCTTGCCGTCGGGCGACAAGGTGGCCCCGGTGGGCGAGAAGTCGGGCTTGGATTTATAGACCAGCACCGACCATTGGCCGTTCTCATAGAGCCAGGCGCGCAGCCCGCCGCCGCGTTTGATGCCTTCGGACAGAGCAAACAAGCGACCATCGGGCAGCTCGGTCAGGGCCTCGATGCCATTCCAGCGGCTCTGTTGCAAAGCGACTGGCTTGGGCAGGGTGCGGGCGTTGAGGTTGTGGTCATAGAGCCGCACGCGGTCGTTGCGCTCAAAGGCGACGGTGAGCTGGCCGTCGCGGCTGCGGGCCAGCGATTCGGCGTCCTTGTTGGCCAAGCGCCGCTGGTTGAGGCCGCTTTCTAGCGGTAGGCGACCGATCTTGCCTTGGGTCAAGCCCAGGACCACACCCTCGGCGCTGTAGCGCGGGGCCAGGCTCAAGAGGTAGCCGCGATCGGTGACCACGGTGAGCTGGCCGTTGGGCTCGTCGGCCAGAAGCCCGGACAGCCCGCCGAAATTTGGGTTGGGCGAGGTCAGGGTTAGGCCGCTGAGATAGGTTAGCGCGCCAACTTGCACTTGACCCGGAATGCGGGGCATGAAGGTCACTGGCGCGGCCCGCAGACTGAGCTGGTCTGGCAGTTTGGGTGGACGGCTGGCCTGGCTGGCGCTGAGCCCCAACACCAGCAAGGACAGGAACGCAACCAACAGCTTGCGCCCGGTTGCAGCCCATAGCAGAGCCCCCGCCACGCTCCGCGCGTGCGAGCAAACAGCAAGGGCAGAGCGGACGAAGGACTGAAACACGCGGGGTTAGGCTCTTGAAGGATGCAGGCCCATCGGGAGGCATGGCGCGCATGCTAGCCGAGGTTGTGTCCCGTTAGAACATAAAAAAAAGCCCCGCACAGGGCGAGGCTTTGTTCTTGCGATGGTCAGCCTGTGCAAGCCGGCCCTGCAGCGCTGGGCTTCGGGCCTAGCCCAGGCGCGATTGCACTTCTTTCAACGCGCCGTCCATGTAGCTGCTGGCGTTGCCAGCGGCCATGTGGTTGGCCAGCACCTTTGCGGCCGCTTGGCTTGCCAGCTCAATTGCTTTGGTCTTGACTTCGTCAACGGCTGAGATTTCTGCCTGACGGATCTTTTGAGCAGCCGCAGCCTGGCGGTTGGCGATCGAGGCTTCCAGGTCGGCCATGGCCTTGGCGCGCGCGTTCTCAGCATCGGCCTTGGCCTGGGCGACGATCTTGGCAGCGTCCGCTTTCGCAGCTTCCTGTTTAGCCTTCATTTCAGCCAGGATTGCTTGGGCTTCTTCGCGCAGCTTCTGCGCTTCTGCCAGTTGGCTGCGCACCTTGTTACCGCGCTCGTCCAGCATGGCCAAAATGGAGCTACCGGCTTTGAACATGACAACGAAGACGAACAACAGGACTGCGGCCAGAACGATGTTCTCGGCAACAAACCAGCCTTCTTCGCCGTGGCCGGCACCGTGCGCGGCGTCGACCGCGTGGCCCGCATCGGCGGCTGCGCCCTGTGCGCCATGAGCGGCCTCGCCAGCAGCTTCACCGTGCGCGGCATCGGCGGCTTCGCCGTGGGTGTTGGTCTCGGCTGCGGCGCTGCCCAGCAGGGCGTAGTGGGTTAGGCCCATGGTCAGGGCGGTAAACACCAGGCTTGAAGCAGACTTCATCGCGTTTTTCATCAGGTGATGTCCTTTGTCTTGGGCCTTAGGCGTTGCTTGAGATCGCGCCAGAAATGGCACTGCGGTCAACGCCGCCGATCAGCTTATCGACCATAGCAACGGTGGTCTCCTCAGCGATAGCGGGCAGTTCGGCCAGGGCTTGGTCGCGCGCGGCGCGGATGGTGGCTTCGGCTTTGGCGGCTTGCTCTGCCAATTGCGCATTCAGCTCGGCGGAGCGGGCAGCAGCTTCAGCGGCCACTTCGTCAGCAACTTTGCGGGCTTGTTCGTGCGCTTCGGCCTTGGCTTGGGCCAGCTGGGCCTCGTAGTCGGCGCGCACATCTTCGGCTTCTTGGCGCATCTTCTCAGCGGTGGCCAGATCGCCGTCGATCTTGCTTGAGCGCTGCTCAAAGGTTGCGGCCATGCGGGGCAGAACGTAGGCGACCAGCGCCACGTAGAGCACGCCGAAGGTGATGATGAACCAAAAGATTTGGCCGATAAAGGTATCGACTTGATCAAACTGAGGCATGGGTGTCTCCTTTGAACAGAGCTCTCATCGGCGTCACCAGCCAGGGCGGCACCAGGTGTTGGGATGCCAGGCGCGGGGCCTGGAGCTGCGTGCTTGCAGCAAGCGCGTCAGCCAAGGGCTGCACGCGTGGGCAAGCGATGCGGCTTGTTTTGCTAAAGAGGCTTCCAGGGGCCTTGCGCCAAACCTCAACAGCAAAACAAGCACGAGCAAGTTGCGGCACAGACGTGAGAGGAAGGGACGGCCGGGGCAGATATTTCGCGGGTGCGAAACAGCGGCGATCCGGCCGGACCGTCGCAATCGTCTAACCGATTGTTCGCAGATTAAACCGCGAACAACAGGATCAGAGCAACCAGCAGTGCGAACAGAGCAATCGCCTCTGTTACCGCAAAGCCGATGAATACGCTCGCGCCGATGTCGTCCTTAGACGCAGGGTTGCGAGACAGTGCGTTGAAGTAAGAAGCCCAGATGTTACCAACACCGATACCTGCGCCGATCATGCCTGCAGCGGCCAGACCAGCACCGATGTACTTACCCATTTCGGCAATAGAACCGTCCATTGTCATCTCCATAAGAAGGGGTTTTAAGGTGAGAAAAAGTGCAAATGAAGAGCCGACCGACCCTTAGTGCAAGTGGATGGCGTCGTGCAGATACACGGTCGCCAAAATCGTAAAGATGTAGGCTTGCAAGCCTGCCACCAAGAACTCCAACGCTACGATAGGCAGCAGCGCAGAGAAGGTTACAACGCCCAGGGCTTGCAGCATCAAAGGACCAGCCGCCAGCGAAATCACGAAGCCCGCGATAACCTTCAACAGAACGTGGCCCACCAACATGTTGGCGAACAAACGAACCGACAGGCTCATGGGGCGTGACAAATAGGAGATGACTTCGATCGGAATGATGATCGGCGCCATGTACCAAGGCGTACCGTGCGGCAAGAACAAGCTGAAGAAGTGACCACCGTGGCGCACCAGACCGATAACGGTCACGGCCAAGAAGATCACCAGGGCGATGAAGAAGTTGAGTGCAACGTGGCTGGTTACCGTAAAGAAGATCGGGAACATGCCCAGGACGTTGGCAAACAAGATGAACAGGAACAGCGCCATGAAGAAGGGGAAGTAGGGGCGACCCTCTTTGCCCACATTCTCGCGCACCATGCCGGCGACCATGTCATAGAAGATTTCGCCCACGGCCTGCATGCGGCCAGGGACGACTGCGGCGCGCACGGCTGCAGCGCCCATAACCAACAGGGCCAAAGCAACGACCACCACCATCGCCAAAGCAGAGTTGGTGAAGCTCAGGTCGAATGCGCCGAACTCGGTGGGGTGCGCGGTATCAAAGACTTTTGATACCTGGAACTGGTGCATGGGATCGGCCATTAGCGCGCTCCTAATCCTTGGTCTCGTGTATCCAGGGCTCGTTCTCGTCGTCCTCATCGTCCGACCAGCCGGTGTCCTGGCGCTTGTGTCTCTGCTGCGATTTGGCATCGCTTGCAGGTGAATGGCTGACGTCTGACCCCGCCTGTTTGGCCCGTTCGGCGTCGCGCTTTGCCTTGGCCTCCGCGTCCAGCTTCTCAGCGGTGCGGATGGCGTTGCGAAAGGCGGCAGCGATGCCGAAAGCAAACATAACGAGCATGAACCAAGGCTTGGTGCCAAACACGCGATCCAACCCCAGTCCGATGCCAAAGCCAACCGCCACGGCGACAACGAAGTCGATGGCGATCCGCATACCTGCGCCCATACCGGCCGCTGAGGCCGATCTTTTCCGCTCCTTGGGCTTCTGCGCATCTTGCGCCGCTTCAAGGCGTTGTTTGAAGTCGTCAAACTTTGGGTCAGACATGCATGTCTCGGATGGTGGGGTTTGCGGACACGCGTTTAGCTCGGCGAGCCAGGTCTGCAAACGCAGCGTCCTTATGCCTGCAAGGGTTTGGGCCGTCAAGCGGTGCCAAGAACCCGTTTATCGCCAATTTGACGCAAGGACCGGCGCAATTGGTCTAGCCAGCGAGCCAGCGGGCTGGCGCTTGACGATTCGCCTGCCAACTTGTGCGATTTGGCCCCGGTTTGGGGCCAGGCACGCGGCGCTTTGGCGCGGACTTGTCCCCGCTTTGCAACCGCCAAAAGAGCCCTGACCGCTGGCCCTGGTCGCGAATCCAGCGGCCAGGAGCCTGACCGGACCGTAGGGTAAGGGCTGGCGTCTA
>CAZHYF010000134.1:0-3948 GCA_964536635.1 uncultured Rhodospirillaceae bacterium
ATCGACGACGTTGTCGGCGCCATCTCGGTCCACCTGGTTTGTGGCATCTGGGGCACGCTAGCGGTTGGCATCTTCAACCCCAGCGTAGAGCTTTGGGTGCAAGCGGTTGGCATTGTTGCCATTGGCGCCTTTGTTTCCATCAGCGCTTTGATTGTTTGGTTCTTGATTGACCGCACCATCGGTCTGCGGGTGACCCCCGAAGAAGAGACCTCTGGACTGGACGAGGCCGAAGTTGGCCTGCAGGCCTACCCAGAGTTTGGCAAGAACTCCTTCTAAGGCGTTGAAGCCAACCCTCTTGGGCAAGGCTACCGTATAGCAGGGAGGCAAACCGCTAGACGCCTTGCCCAGAGAGCCACGGAACCTTAGCGGTCGCTCACCTTGGTTCCGTGGTTCTCAAAAAACCGCTCTTGCTGGTCCTCTAAGCCCAGGCAGAGCCAAGAAATTCGGCGATCTTGGCGGGGCAGCCCTCCGCCCGCTCGCTCCCCAAGTTGCGTTCCCCCAACCTAAACTTGGCGAGGCAGATGATCTTCACTTGTCTTCCTCGCCAAGCCCTTTTATGGGCAAAGGATGGAACCTGCATATTTCACCATTCCCGCCATGTCGTTGCTTGAGGCCTCGCGCCGCATGCATCCCTTTACCAAGACCCGCGCGCTCTTGGACCCGCACAAGCCGGGCAAGCCGCCGGTGGCGCTGACGATCGGTGAGCCGCAAAATCAACCGCCCGCCTTTTTGGCCGAGGTGATCGCGGCCCACGACCAGGACTTCAACCGCTACCCGCCCAATCAGGGCTCGGACGAGCTGTTGGAGGCGCAAATCGCTTGGACCAAGTGGCGTTATGGCCTCGAAGGGCTGGAGCTCAAGCCTCAGCGCGAGGTCTTGGCTTCAGCGGGCAGCCGCGAAGGCATGACCATGGCTATTCGTGCCGCGGTGGCGCGCAAGCAGGCCCAAGGTGTTGCCAAGCCGATCATTCTGACGCCCAATCCCTTCTATCACACCTACGTTGGTGCTTCGATCTCGGCAGGGGCCGAGGTGGTGGTGGTCAACGCCGAAGCCGACACCAACTTCCTGCCGCGCTACGAAGCGGTGCCCGATGCCATCTGGCAGCGCGCGGCGGCGGTGATCTTGTGCTCGCCCTCCAACCCCCAGGGCAGCGTGGCGCCAGCGGGCTACCTCAAGGCGTTGGTCGAGCAGGCTCGGCGCCAGGACTGTTGGGCGCTGTTCGACGATTGCTATGCCGATATCTATCGCACCAGCCCGCCGCCAGGCGTGCTGTCCCAGCTTGATGGCGACCTGAGCCAGGTCTTGGTGCTGCATTCTTTGTCCAAGCGCTCCAGTGCGGCGGGCCTGCGTTGCGGCTTTATTACCGGCGATCCTGTGGCCATCGACGACGTGGCGGCAATCATGAAGTTCACCGGGGCGGCCATCTCGGCACCCTTGCAGGCGGGTGCAGCGGCGCTGTTGCGCGACGAGGCCCACGTCGAAGCCAACCGAGCCCGCTACAACGCGGCCTTCCAGGCGGCGCAGCAGGCCTTTGATTGCGCCATTCCAGAAGGTGGCTTCTTCTTGTGGTTGCCAGTGCGTTCGGCCGAAGAGGCCTGCCTCAAACTCTGGATCGAAGAGGGGATCCGCACCCTGCCGGGGGATTCGGTGGCCTGGGGCGAGGGTGGCCACAATCCGGGTTCACAATATTTGCGCCTGGCTCTCGTAATTGAGCCCAATTTGCTGCCTAGCTTGTTGCAACGCGTGGCACATTGCTTGAAAGACCAGTTGCGCTAGCCACCGCCTCCTTGAGAGGTTTGGGTCCGATTTTGACCCAAGTCTCGGGGTCGGCCAGCGCAGCGAAGCGGCGACAGCCATGCGTGAGACAGCAGAGTTTTTATCTGCTTTATCATTGGTTTATGGAATTTGTTCGCAGCTATGGCCCAGCATTACCCGGCTTTTCAAACGCGCCCCCAAGGTCACTACCAAAGCGCCGATCTCTCAGAGCAAGCGCTGCTCGATCAGGCAGCGCAAAGACGCGTCGGTGCTGCAGGCCACCCGCAAACAAAGCCTGCCCAGCGAACGCCCACCACTCAATTTGTCGTGCCCGAGGCGCCCCAGCCTGAGCAGGCACAATCAGAACAGGCACGGCCAACGCCAGCAGTCGGCCCCTACGATGACGAGGGCCATGACCTGAGCGCCGAGGCCAACGCCTACGCCCAGCGCGCCGCCTCTGGCCCCGAGGCCTTCGGCACCATGCGGCCCTTTGCCAAACCCGATGCGCGCACCAACCAGGCCGCCTCGACCGGCGCGCATCAGGAGCTAGCAGACGGCTACGGCTATGCCTCCTACGTCGATGATTGGAACGCCAGCGAGACCTGGCACCACCCCAGCGCGCCGCGCAAGACCCGCCTGCTGCCCGAGGGTTTCGCCTCGCAGTGGCGCGTGGGCTGGGTGCGTTGGCACGCGCTGGCCTACGGCCTCGTGGGCCTGGTGCTGATCCTGGCGCTTGGCAGCTATAGCCCGGCCGACAATTCCTGGAACTCTTCTGGCGCGTTGCACACGCAAAACCTGCTGGGCCAGCCCGGTGCGGTTCTGGCCGATATGCTGATCCAACTCTTTGGTTATGCCGCCTTTTTCCTGCCGTGTCTGGCGATTGTCCTGGCCTTTCAGGTGCTCTCTCACGGTCATGTGCCGCGCCTTGTGCGCCGCCTCGCTTATGCCGCGGCGGGCCTAGCGCTGTTCTCGGCTGCGCTCAACATCACTGGCATGCCCAGCCATTGGGGGCGGCCCGATCGCTGGGGCGGTGCCTTAGGTTACCTGTTGCAGTATAACTTGAAGACTTGGCTGTGGGTGCCGCTTTGGGCCTCGGCGGTCTTGGCTCTGGTCCCGGCGGTCATGCTGTTGGGCTCGGCCATGGGCGTTGCAGGCAGCGAATGGCAGCGCATGGCGCGCGCGCTGGCGACGGCGCTGCGCAAGCGTCTCCCCATCTCAGAGCGCGCGGGTGGCCAAGCCAGCGAGCAAGGATTAAGTGCGGCTTGGCATCGTGGGCAGCAGCAGGGCCGGCAGCAAGGCCAGCAACAACGTCCGGCGCAGGGGCGTCAGCCGAGCCCCGCTGCGCAGCCAGCAGCGCATCAGCCAGCGCCTCAACCCGCTATGGCGCGCCCAACAGCGTCAGCGCGGCCCAATCACTTGCAGACCCCACCGCCAGGTTGGGGCCCAGGTCAGCAGCCGGTGCAGCTGGCGCGGCGCCCGCAGCATTTGGCACAGGCGGATCAAGTTCAGCACGCTGCCGTCGGTCCCCACGCTGCTAGCTATCAGGATTATCAGAGCCAACCAGCGGCCATGCGCCGCCTGGCCGAAGAAGAAGAGCGTCGCCGCGCCCTGGCGGCCATGGAGGAGAACGCGCGTCAGATCGCACGCCAGCGCGAAGCAGCGCTTGCGGCCCGGATGGCGGGTGCCACGGCAGCGCCGCTGAGCCCTGCCGGAGCCCTGAGCCCTGCCGGAGCCCTGCGCGCGACCGCGCCCGCTGCGACCAGCGCTGAGGCCAGTGTCGCGGCTGTTGCCGCAGGCGGTTCTGGCGCTGCCTTCCTGTCACCTTATGGCCGACCTGCACCCCAGGATGAGGAGGCTCCCTTGGGTCTGCATGAGGCCGAATTGACCGCGCGAAGCCATGCTCTATTGGACGAAGACGCCTGGCAGGACGGTGAGGACGCGCAAGACGCCGACGAGGAGCAGGGCTGGCAGGCTTTTGCCAATCCTGAGCCCGCGATCAACTTGACTGGCCATGCGCTCGACGATGATGACGATTTCGATGCCGAGGCGGCCGATGAAGCGGCGGCCAAGTTCGAGCAAACGCGCGTCGAGCAAGCCGACGCGCTCGGCCATCCGCAGGTCATGGCCTACGATCACAGCCCCTATGCAGCCGCCTTTGATGATGAGGCGCAGGACGAAGAGGCGATCGCTCAG
>CAZHYF010000134.1:4048-7958 GCA_964536635.1 uncultured Rhodospirillaceae bacterium
CCCAACCCCAGGCGGCCCAACCCCAGGCTCCCCAGCGCCCGGCCTATCGCCCCGATCCCGAACCCCTGTCGCAAGAGCGCAAGGTCACGGCGGTCTCCTCGGCCCAGTTGGCGGTCCAGTCCCACCAAGGGCGCTATGAGCCGCCCTATCTGGACTACCTGTCCGAGACCGATCCTGGCGAGCTGGCCAACCGCTTGACCGCCGAAGAGGCGCACGAGAACGCGCGCATGCTGGAAAGCGTGCTGTCCGACTTCAACGTCAGGGGCGCCATCGTTAGCGTCAAGCCGGGCCCGGTGGTGACGCTCTATGAGCTGGAGCCCGCACCTGGCACCAAGACCAGCCGCGTTGTCGGCCTGGCCGATGATATCGCGCGCTCTATGTCGGCCTTGTCGGCGCGCATCGCGGTGGTTCCCGGACGTAACGTCATTGGTATCGAGCTGCCCAACCCGCGCCGCGAGACGGTCTATTTCCGCGAAATGCTGGAAAGCCCCGTCTACCGCGAGCCGAGCTTCAAGTTGCCGCTGGCCTTGGGCAAGGACATCGGCGGCGAGCCGGTGGCCGTGGACTTGGCCAAGATGCCCCACTTGCTGATCGCGGGCACCACGGGCTCGGGCACGTCGGTGGCGGTCAACACCATGATCTTGTCTCTGCTCTACCGTCTGTCGCCTGCGCAGTGCAAATTCATCATGATCGACCCCAAGATGCTGGAATTGTCGGTCTATGACGGCATTCCGCACCTCTTGTGCCCCACCGTGGTGGATCCCAAGAAGGCCGTGGTGGCGCTGAACTGGGCGGTGCGCGAGATGGAAGACCGCTATAAGGCCATGAGCCAGGTCGGCGTGCGCAACATTGCAGGCTTTAACAAGCGCTTGGCCGAGGCAAGAGCCAAGGGCGAGGTGATCTTGCGCCGCGTGCAGACCGGCTTTAACCCCGAGACCGGCGAGGCGCTGTTCGAAGAGCAGGAAATGGACCTGACGCCGCTGCCCTATATCGTCATCATTATCGACGAGCTGGCAGACCTCATGCTGGTTGCGGGCAAAGACATCGAGTCGGCTTTGCAACGTCTGGCGCAGATGGCGCGTGCCGCAGGCCTGCACCTGGTCATGGCGACCCAGCGTCCTTCGGTCGATGTCATCACCGGCACCATCAAGGCCAACTTCCCGACCCGCATCTCCTTCCACGTCACCTCGAAGATCGACTCGCGAACCATCTTGGGTGAGATGGGCGCCGAGCAGCTCTTGGGCATGGGCGACATGCTTTATCAGCCCTCTGGCGGCCGTTTGAAGCGCGTCCACGGCCCCTTTGCCACCGACGAGGAAGTGGAAAAGGTGGTCTCCTTCCTGAAGGCCCAGGGCGCGCCCTCCTACATCGGTTCGATCACCGAAGAAGCCGAGGGCGGCGATGAGGGTGAAGACTATGTGGACGACGAGGCTGCTGGCGTCGGCCAGGGTTTTGGCCATGGCTTCGGCAACTCTGGGGATGATCTCTATGATCAAGCTGTGGCCATAGTCTTGAAGCACAAGAAGGCCTCGACCTCCTTTGTGCAACGTCAATTGCAGATCGGCTATAACCGCGCCGCGCGCTTGATCGAACGCATGGAAGAGGAGGGCTTGATCTCTGCTTCGGACCACGTCGGTCGCCGCCAGATTTTGGTCGGCGGAGACTCTGCAGAGATCTAACACCTTGGACACGTCAAACCCCCCGCTTGCAGGATGCTTGCTATGACCTTCACACTGCCCCTTCGCGCTGGAGCGCTGCGCTCTGCTCTGGTGCTTCTGGCCGCTTTGGCGAGCCTGGCCGCGCCCCTGGCGCAAGCGCAAGACATCACCGACACCGAGCTGCTAGCGGTGATCGAGGCCGAACGGGTGTTGAACAACGTGATCACGGCGCAGGGTCGTTTCACCCAGCAGGATTCTTCGGGCGGGCAAGCCAGTGGCGAAGTGGCGATCTGGCGCCCAGGTCGCCTGCGCTTTGACTACGACGCGCCCAGCCCCACGCTGATTCTGGCCGACGGCTACTTCGTCATGAGCGTTGACCGCGAGCTTGAGAACGTGGCCCACCAGCGCATTTCGCGCTCACCGCTGTATTTCCTGCTCGACGAGCGGGTCGAGTTCACCAAGGGCCTGAACTTGGTGGACGTAGTTCTGGGCAACCAACTGTTGGAGATCACCGTCCAGCGCCAAGGCCGCGAGGACGAGGGCTTCTTGACCCTGCTGTTCCACCCGCAGACCAAGGCGCTGTTGGGTTGGCGCACCGTCGATGCCCAGGGGGTGACCACCTTGCTGCAACTGGAGTTCATGTCCTACGGCGTGCCCATGACAGAAGATCTGTTCAAGCTGCCTGCGGGCTATGGCAAGGATGACCGCGACCGCAACTAGCGCGGGATTCCGACTTGCGAGGGCGGGCCTCATCGCCCCATACTGCGCTTTGAAACGCTGTATCCAAAGGGGCGCTCCATGTCTGAATTCTTGCTCGCAATCGACCAAGGCACCACCTCCTCGCGGGCTATCGTCTATGACGGCGCGCTGAACGCGCTGGCCAGTGCGCAGCAAGAATTTGCTCAACATTATCCGCAAGAAGGCTGGGTCGAACACGATCCCAGCGACCTGTGGCTCAGCGTGCAAGCCTGCATGCGCCAGGCGTTGGAGCGCGCCGAGACCGACGCAGCGAGCCTCGCCGCCATCGGCATCACCAACCAACGCGAAACCACGCTGGTCTGGGAGCGCGCCACCGGTAAGCCCATCTATCCAGCGATTGTCTGGCAGGACCGGCGGACGGCGGCCACCTGCCAAGCGCTGAAGGCCCAGGGCCTAGAGGCCGAGGTGCAGGCGCGCACCGGCCTGCTGCTGGATCCCTACTTTTCTGCGACCAAGCTGGCCTGGATCTTGGATCAGGTTGCGGGCGCGCGGGCCCTGGCCGAGGCGGGCGCGCTGGCCTTTGGCACCGTAGATACTTGGCTGATTTGGCACCTGACGGGCGGCGCAAGCCACGTCACCGACGCCACCAATGCCGCGCGCACCATGCTGTATAACATCCACGAGGGCTGCTGGGACGCGCACTTGCTCAAGGCCTTGAATATTCCGGCGTCTATGCTGCCGCAGGTGCTGGACTGCGCGGCTGATTTTGGCACCACCGCACCCGAGATACTGGGGGCGGCCGTGCCGATTCGTGGCGTCGCGGGCGACCAGCAAGCGGCCACCGTCGGTCAAGCCTGCTTTGAGCCCGGCATGCTGAAGTCCACCTATGGCACCGGCTGCTTTGCTCTGCTCAATACGGGCAGGCAGGCGGTGACCTCGAAGAACCGGCTCTTGACCACTATTGCCTATCAGATCGCGGGAAAACCGACCTACGCGCTGGAGGGCTCGATTTTTGTTGCCGGTGCTTTGGTGCAGTGGATGCGCGATGCTCTGAAGATCATCGAGACCGCCAGCCAGACCCAGGCTATGGCAGAGGCCGCCGATGCCAGCCAAAACGTCTACCTGGTGCCCGCTTTCACTGGCCTGGGCGCGCCCTATTGGCAAGCCGAGGCGCGCGGCAGTCTGCTGGGCATGACCCGCAACACCGGTCCCAACGAGATCGCCAAGGCCGGATTGCAGGCCATTGGCTACCAGACCGCCGACCTCATGGCGGCAATGGTCGGCGATTGGCCCGATTTGGCAGATTTGGGCGGCGTGCTGCGGGTTGACGGCGGCCTGGTGGCCAACGACTACGCCATGCAGTTTCTGGCCGATGTCCTCGATCGCCCGGTCGAACGGCCGCAGAATATCGAGACCACGGCGCTAGGCGCAGCGGCACTGGCCGCACTGGGAGCGGGGCTGATGCCCGACCTGTCGGCCCTGACCCGCTCTTGGCGCTTGGAGCGTCGCTTTGACCCCCAAATGGCCGAGCCAGTGCGCAGCAAAGGGCTGGC
>CAZHYF010000135.1:0-7954 GCA_964536635.1 uncultured Rhodospirillaceae bacterium
CTAGAATTCCACGCCCTTTTGCGCCTTGACCCCTTGCTCGCGGAAGGGGTGCTTGATCTGGGTCATTTCGGTCACCAGATCGGCGGCCTCGATCAAGGCCTCCTTGGCGTTGCGGCCCGTCACCACGATGTGCAGATCCTCGGGCCGAGCTTGTAGGGTAGCGACGACCTCGTCTAGGTCGATGTGATCATAGCGCAGCACGATATTCAGCTCGTCGAAGACCAGCATGTCATACGCGGGCTCTGGGCCTCGGCAGGCTTCGATCATCTCCTTGGCGGCTTCCCAAGCGCGCTTGGCAGCGGCCACGTCGCGCTCGCGGTCCTGGGTCTCCCAGGTGAAGCCTTCGCCCATGGTTTTGATGACGATCTGATCGGGGAAGGCCTCCAGCACCTTGCGCTCGCCGGTCTCCCACTTGCCCTTGACGAACTGCACCACGCCAACGCGCATGTCGTTGCCGATGGCGCGCGCGGCCAGGCCAAAGGCGGCGGTGGACTTGCCCTTGCCTTTGCCGGTATGGACGATCAAGAGGCCCTTTTCCTTGGTCTTGTCGGCCAGCATCTTGTCGCGCGCGGCCTTCTTTTTGCGCGCCTTCTCGTTGAAGTGGGCGTTGATCTGCTCTTGGCTCCAGCCAGCGTATTTGTCGGGCTTGGGCGCGTCGTCGGTCATGCAAGGGGCCTCTTGAGATAGAAGGGTTGGTGGCTCAGCCTAGAGCAGATCGCCGGCGAAGGAAAGACGGGCGCGCGGGCTAGGCTTGGCCGGGGCTCAGGACATGGTTGGAGAAATAGACCCCATAGTTGCCGCGGCTGCGCTCGCCAAAGTAGCGTTGCAGCACAAAGTGCGTGTCGGCGTCGGCCAGGCGATCGAAGTCGATCTCCTCCTGAGCATAGAAGCGCCCGTCCAGCGGCGTGCCGTCTTCAGACACACAACGATAGGCCACCGTCTGGCTATGGCCCTCGGCGTCGGCATAGACCGAGAACAGGAAGCCAATCGAGGCGGTCAGACCCAGCTTGCCCAGCAAGCGGCGGTAGGCCTGCGGGTGGCCCTCGCCTGGATTGAGCGGCAAACGCGGCAGGCGCAGGGTGCCGTCGCCCTCTTCTTCCAGATAGACCTTGTCTTCGCGGTCAATCACTGCGGTCACCGACACCGGCTGATCCGAACGCAAAGAGGCACTGGCGCGCTCGATCAAGCTGGGGTGATAGAAGGCGCCGCGCACATAGCCCAGGCCGTCGCGTTCCAGGTCTTGGTCAAAGGCCTCAATGCGGCCGATCAACAGCAGGTGATCACCAGCCTCGACTTGCTGGTGCATGCTGCAATCGAACCAGGCGCAGACATCTTTCAGCAAGGGGCGGCCCTGGGGACTGCGGTACCAGGCCACCTTGGCGAAACGATCCTCGACCCGCGAGGCAAAGACGTTGGCCGCATCGCGCTGCTGTTCGTTGAGGATGTTGACCGCAAAGCCCTCGGCAGCCTGGAAATTGGCCAGGTTGCTGGAGGACTTGGCCAGCGAGATCAACAGCAAGGGTGGGTCCAGCGACACCGAGGTAAAGGAGTTGGCGGTAAAGCCGATGGGTGCCTTGTTGGCGTCCAGCGTCGTCACCACCGTCACACCGGTCATAAAGGAGCCGAAAGCGTTGCGCAGCGCGCGTTTGTCCAGGTCTGCCACACGATCCTCTTTGTGCATTGGGCTAGAGTGCGGTGCTCGGCGCAGCCGCGCGTCTTTCATAGAGGTAGACCATCCCTGCGCGCTGGGGCCAGCCTAAATGCGGCTCCCCTCGGCCAATGGGCTCCAGATCGAGCGCGCAACCAGCGCAATAGGGTTGCAGCAAGGGTGCTCGCTACTGCGAAGCGCGCTTGGGCCCGCGCTCAGGCCGATTGCCGCCCTTGAAGCGCTTGTGAGCCGCCAAGGCTTGCACTTTCAGCTCAGATTTGCGACCTCTTGAGCGCTGCGGCCTCTAGCGGCCACCAGCGCCCGGCACCGCCCGCTCGCAATCAAGGTTTCACCATGCCCGCATCCGCTCGATCTCACCGAACCATCTTGCTGTTCGTCGCCCTGATTATGGTGCTGAACGCAACCGGCATCGGTTTGATCCTGCCCATCATGCCCGATCTGCTGCAAGAGATCATGCCGAGGCTGAACGAGGCGCGGGCCGCCACCTGGGGCGCAGGCCTCTCCTTCACCTATGCCGCCATGCAGTTCTTGATGAGCCCAACGCTGGGCAATATCTCGGACCGCTTTGGCCGCCGCCCTGTGCTGCTGCTGTCGCTCTTCATGCTGGCCTTCGATCAGTTGCTGATGGCGCTGGCGCCCTCCATGGCCCTGCTGTTCATTGCACGTATGTTGGCGGGCGGATCGGCAGCCACCTACGCCACCGCCAACGCGGTCGTGGCCGATATCTCCGAGCCCGACCAGCGCGCCGCACGCTTTGGCCTGCTGGGCGCTTCCTTCGGCTTGGGCTTCGTGCTCGGCCCGCTGATTGGCGGCTTTTTGGGCGAGCTGGGGCCACGCGCGCCTTTCTATGCCTCGTTTGTTTTGATGGTCGCGGCGGGCACATTCGGCGCAATCATGCTGCCCGAAACGCTGGCCAAAGATAAGCGCCGCCCCTTCGACTGGCGGCGCGCCAACCCGCTGGGCACCCTGGCGCAAGTGCGCAAGCTGCCTTCGGTCTCCTGGTTCCTGGTCGCCTTCTTCTTTTTCCAAATGGCGCACTTCGTCTACCCGGCGATCTGGGCCTATTTCGCCGCCGAGCGTTACGGCTGGGCCAGCGCGCAAATCGGCCTGTCGCTGTTTGGCGTCGGCCTGGGCTTTGCAATCGTGCAGGGCGGCTTGATCCGCAAGCTGCTGCCGATCCTGGGCGAGGCCAAAACCGCACTCCTAGGCTTTGCCATCAACGCTGGTATCCTGGTGTTGGTCGGCCTCTCCACCCAAGGCTGGCAGGCCTACATCTTACTGCCCTTGGCCGCCCTGGGCGCCATCGCCACGCCAGCACTCAACGGCATGATGTCCCGACTGATCGACGCCAAATCGCAGGGCGAGCTGCAAGGCGCAACAGCGGGTGTCACCGCCATTACGATGATGATTTTGCCGCCCAGCATGGGCTGGATCTTCTTCTTCTTCACCGATCCCGAGGCCCGGGTGGGCTATTTCCCCGGCGCGCCCTTTGTTGTTGCCGGTGCTTTGATGGCGATCGCCATTTGGCCGCTCATGCTAGGTATCAACCGCATGCGCGCGCGCGAGGCGGCTTTAGCGGCTCAAAAGGACGCGCAGGACCACCAGCCCGCCGAGGCGCTGGCCAGCGCTGGCGAATAAGAGCGGCCTCGAAAGGCGCCGCTTCAGTCGGCCGCCTCCTGCCAGCGTACCCCAGCCTCCTGATAGCCGACGAGCTGCGCTTCGCTGAGCCCTGAAGGCTCGGCGATTTGGCTCTCAACCTGGCTGGCGACGCGGGCAAACATGGCCTCCAGTCCCTCCAGCGGGCGATGCGCGCGCCAATCGGCGCCAAAAAGGCGGGCGAAGAACTGCGCCTGCTGCAAGGCCAAAGCGTCGCTGGCCATCTTGGTGCCCAGCAGAGCGTCGAGCGTTGCGGGCAAGTCAGGCAGCGCGCAGTCCAAGACCTCCTGGTGTTCGGCTGCCTGCGCCAGAACATGGAAATTGATCAAGAACTCCAGCTCCATCAGACCGCCCGGGCGCAGCTTGACTTCGCCGTCGCCGGGGGCGGCCTCATAGCGCGCGCGCCGCAGGCGGCCCAGCATCTTCCAAGCGTCTTGACAGAGCTGCAAGCCATCGCGCGGTTTGGACAAGATCGCCCGCCGCAACGCCAGGATGTCGGCGCCGATGCCCGGGTGATCCAGCACGACCCGGCTGGTGACCAGCGCCAGGTGCTCCCAGGTGTGCGCCTGCTTGGCCTGGTAGGCTTCGAAGGATGACAGACTGACCGTCGGCGGACCCGAGCGCCCGGATGGCCGCAAGCGCGTGTCGGTGGGATAGGCTCGGCCCTCTTTCATCGGCGCATCCAGCAGAGCCACAAAGCGGCGCGCCACCTTGTTGGCCTGCTCAAAATCGGTGCCGTTGGGCACGATGAAAATCAGGTCCAGGTCGGACAGCGGCATCATGTTGCGGGTCGCCAGCTTGCCCAGCGCCAGCACGCTGAACGGCAGCGCCTCGATCCCCTGTTCTTTGCAGAGCATATCGGCCGCCAGCGCCAGGGTCATGTCGGCCAAATCGGTCAAGAATCCCTGCGCCCACAGCGTATCCTTCTGACCATCGAACACCGCCAGGAAGGCCATATAGAGCTGCTCGTTGACGAAGGCACGCAGAGCCCCCAACTGGCGTTCATAGTTGGGCGCAGCGCTGACCAGCGCCTGTCCGGTCTCCAGGTCGGGCACCTCGGGCACGCGGCCGCCGTTGGAGATGAGCCCGTCCACCACATAGGGCGATTGGTGCAGCAAGATCGCCATGGCGCCGGAGTGCATCAGCGGGCGAATGACGTGCGCGGTCAGCCGGGGCTGTTCGGCGAAGAGCCGCAAGTAGGAGCCCGCGCTCGGGCCAAGGCTCTTCAAGAAGGCATGGGTCGCTTTGGCGGCGGCTTCGGCGTCGGCGCTCTCCAGGCAGAGCCGGGCCATCTCACGCCCCAGAGCCTTGAATTTGGCGTCGGCGTCTTGCGGCAGGCCGTAGGCCTGAAAGCCCGCCTGCCAGTTGTTGAGCAGCTCGATGTCGGTCTCAACCGCCTCACCCAGCGCATCGCTGGCCGCAAAATAGGCGTGAAAGGCCGCCTGCACGCGCGCACGGATTGCCACAACCTCGCTCTCCAAGCTGGCCCAATCGGCTTGACCCGAGCGCCCGGCGATCCAGGCTTGCTGATCGGGGTCGTTCGGCAAGGCATGCTCATGACCGTCGGCCCAGAGCTGAACGCGGTTTTCCAGCGCGCGCAAGCGCTTATAGGCGGGCTCTAGCTCGGGCGCCAACAGTCCTTCTTCCACCAGCACGCGCAGCGCGCTCAGGGTGTTGGTGGTCTGCAAGCGCGGATCGCGCCCGCCCCAGACCAGCTGGTGGGCGTTGACCAGGAACTCGATTTCGCGGATGCCGCCGCGGCCCAGCTTGGTATGAAAGCCCGCCGCTTGGTCGAGCGGCACTTGCAGCGAGCGTTCGCTCTTCAGCTCCGGGTGCTCGGCGTGGATCTTGGTGTGCAGCGCGTTGATCTCGTCGATGGCGCCCTTGTCTAACGAGCGGCGCCAGATGAAGGGATGCAGCTCTGCCAGGAAGCGCCGGCCGGCCTCCAGGTCGCCCGCCACCACCCGCGCTTTCATCATGGCCAGGCGGCGCCAGGGCGGCGAGTGGAAGAAGAAATAGTCCAGCCCCGCCGCGCTCGACATGGCCAAGTCGGTGACCGAAGGATCGGGGCGCAACCGCCAGTCGATCCGCCAGGCAAAGGGCCCCGTCTTGGAGCCGTCTAGCAGCTTGTTGAGATTGCGCAACGCCCGCGCGCAGACATCGGTCTTGCCTTCAAAGGCTTTCACCGGCACCAACTCGGGCTCATAGAAAGCCACCAGATCCACGTCTGAGGAAAAATTGAGATCTTGGCCGCCCAGCTTGCCCAGCCCCAAGATGAAGAGGCCAGGGACAGGCCCTTGCTCGGGTAGCTCGGTGGTGCGGCGCTTCATGTCGGGCTGTCGCCAGGCGGCGGCCAGCGCCTCGTCCAGCATGCGGTCGGCTTGATCGGACCACCAGTGGCCGAGGCTCTCGGGGTCTTCGCCCTGGGCGTCGCGGGCGATATAGTCGCGCTGGATGCGGCGCTTGTCGGCCAAGAAACCAGCGCGTGCCTCATCGCCGCCGCTGAAAGGCTCGGGTCCGTCCAGGCGGTCTTGCAAAGGAAAGACAGCCAGGGGCGAGACGCTTGCGGACATAGGGGCGCTTTCATGCTGAAGGTTGGGGCTCCAGCATGGCCCAGGCCCGCGCGCGGCTCAAGCCTTGTTATGCGGCTTGTTATGCGCAAGGAACGCTCTGAAGGGGCCGGCGGCACTGCAGGGTCGTCAGCCGCCGGATCACCAGAACTGGTTTTGCATCTCAAAGCCGAGGCGAATACCAAAGGTATGCGTGCCCCCGCCGTCGGTCAGCTTGGGATCGTCCAAAATCTGGCTGTGCTCATAGAGACCGATGATCAGCCCGCCTTCGGTGACATAATCGACGCCAATGCCGAAATCATAGAGCAAGGCGGTCTCGCCGTTGTTATAGCTGGTCGCGTTCCAGGTGCCGGAAAAATCATAGCTCGCACGGCCCAAGCCCAGGTGGATATAGGGCTCCAGCACGTCGTTCTCCAGGCGGTAGTGAACCCCCGGCGTGATCGAAAAGGCGCTGTAGTCGCCGCCGGTCACGTTCCAGGTGGCAGCACTGGAATCGGTGACCTGATCAAAGTTCATGGTGACGCTGGACAGCTTGAGATTCACCCCAAAGCCCGAGAAGAGGTCCTGCTCCAGCCCCAAAGCGAAGCCGCGCGCATAGCGTGGATCGAAGCTGGCGCTGTAGGTCGTGCTGAGCTGATAGCTGCTCTCGCGCACCAGGCTGGGACCGCCCTGCAGGATAATGCGGGTGTCGTTGTTGGTCAGCGGGTAGGCGCCCGCCATATCATCCAAGCCGTAGGGATCAAAACCAGGGTCGGTCTGGTCGTAGTCGCCAAAATCGCCACCGCTTTCACCGGCTTGGGCGGCCTGCGGCAGGCTAGCAACCAGCCCAAGCGCCAAGGCCGCCAGACCAACAACCAACCCTCTTGGGGCGAAAAGCCAAGCAGAGCAGCGAGAAGCGAACATGCATGCATTCCTTTTTAGGCCGCCCCAGAGCGTCTTGGGCTATGGGGCCAAGGACAGCCGGGCGCGGGGCCACAGACGCCCCAGCCTAGCACGTTGAGACCAGCGCCAAGGGTTTGGGCACAAGTCATACACGCTTTTTTTACACCTCTGCCGTCAGGCGCGGTTTTGCGGGCCCAAGCGCGCCGAGTACCGCACTTGCGCATCTGCCTTAGGGTAGACGGCAGCTTGGAGTCTCTCCACGCTAGCGGGCAAATGGGCGGCGGTGGGCCGCTGGCGCGCTGTTTTTGCACCCAGAGCGCCCAAGTAAATCGATGAAACCAAAACACGGGCTTGCGCATCCGTAAGAATGCAGACATTTGATCTATATCAACTTTGGGTCCTGCCGACTGCGTTAAAGCCTGCGGGGCGTGCTAATTTGCCCATTTGTCGCGAGACGTTTCTAGACAAAAATCCCATTTGCGGCCTGGTGGCCAGCGTCTGCCCTGATGCTCTGCTTGGTGCGCCCGCCCAAACGGGGCAGCGCAAACACCAAATTCGCGTCGCCCGCGTGATCCGATCAGGAGTTGCCTATGTCCTATGGCCTGACACAAAAATGGCGCCACATCGCTGATGTGATCCGCTCTGAAATTGATCGACAGCTCTACCGGCCCGGTGATCAATTGCCGACGGTGGTGATTTTGGCCGAGCGCTTTGGCGTCAACCGCCACACGGTGCGGCGCGCCCTGGATTCCCTGCAGCAGTCGGGCTTGGTTTCGATGGAGCAAGGCCGCGGCACTTTCGTCGCCGACACCCGCGTCACCCATCGCCCTGCCGAACGCATTGCCCTCAGCCTGGATTCTCGACCGCTGGAGGGCCTGCAACGCCTAAGCACTGCGGAGGCCAAAGCAACGAACCAGCGCCTACTGCTTGAGAAGATCCAGCCGACGCCCGAGCTGCGCAACCTGTTTGGCGCCGGAGAGACCGAGGCCTTTTGGCACCTGCGCATCCTCACGCACCTGGGCAGCGAACCCTTGTGCCTATCGAACCACTATTTGCGCGTGCGCCGCTTTGCCGATCTGGACGCCAGCTTGCTGCGCGGCGGTCACGATGTAGCGACCAGCCTGGCCGAACACGGCTTCAACCAGGTCGAGCGCCAAGAGACCAGTCTTCAGGCCGC
>CAZHYF010000136.1:0-7819 GCA_964536635.1 uncultured Rhodospirillaceae bacterium
GGTCTTGGCCGCTTTCGCGGTCTGCCGAGCGCCCGGTGGCGGCGCTGGCAGCGCGCTGTTCTCGTGCGGCGCCTCAGCCATAATCCAGGACCGCGCGCCCTGTTGAGCGACGTCGATGCGCGCCACCAGCGCGTCGCCCGCCAGGCTGACATTTTGCAGTATGACCAGCGCCGGGCGCTGCTGCAGGCCATCGTTGCGCGCGTTGCCAGGCCTCAAGTGACGCCCATTGAACAGGCCATGACCTGGACCCGGTTTTTGCAAGATCGCCTGGGGCACCCGCCCTTGGTGCCGCTGCTGGAGAACGGGCAGGCGGCCTATGATCCGATCTGGCTGTTGAGCTATGGTCAGGCGCACTGCGGGCAGGCGAATCGCGTGGTCATCGACGGCCTAGAGACCTTAGGCATCGCCGGGCGTCTGGTGCAGGTGCGGGGCCACACCATCGCCGAGGCTAGGATTGAGGGCCGTTGGCTGGCGCTGGATGCCAATGCGCTATCAGGCGGAGAGTTCTACCGCGATGCTGCGGGCAATTTGCTCAGTGTTGCAGCCATGGCGCGCGATCCCGCCGTGCTACAAGGCCTGCACCTTGGTGCCAAGGCCGAGGCGCAAATGGTGGTTGGGATCAACGATGATATGTCCGGGAGCGCCAGCGCGCTCTGGTTCAGCCAGCCGCTGATCTATTACACCAAGACGGCCCCGGTCGAGGCGCTCGATAATGTCTACTATGGCTGGAACTATTACCGCGTGCAGGCTGAGGAAGATGCCCATCGCCGCTGATCCTTGGGCGCGTGTTTGCTCCTCCGGGGCAACGCTCAAACAAAGATGATTTTCATTTCTCCAGCCTTGCTCTAGGTTCACAAGGTCCTATCGCGCGCAGGGAAAGGCCGCGCGCTGAAGAAGAAAGACGCCATGCTGTTGCGCATCGCGCCCTTGAGCGTGCTGATCTTGATGCTGCTGCCCATCGTTGGCGGCCTGTTGGGCACGCTGCTGCCAGCCTTCGGCTATCTGCCAGCCCTGGGGGCGACGACGCCCAGCCTGCAACCCTGGCAGGCGGTGCTGGCCTGGCCAGGGCTGGGCAAGGCCTTGGGGCTCAGCTTGTGGACCGGCTTGGCGGCAAGTCTAGCCTCGTTCTTGTTGGCGCAATTTGCCTTGGCCATGTTGATCGGCAGCCGTTGGTTGACGCGCCTGTCGGCTCTGACGGCACCGGTGATCGCCATTCCACACGCCGCTATGGCGGTTGGCTTGGTCTTTCTGATCGCACCCAGCGGCTGGCTGATGCGCCTGATGTCGCCGGGGTTGACCGGCTTTCAGCGCCCGCCAGACTGGCTGATCATCGGCGATGCCCGGGGGCTGAGCCTCATCTTGGGCCTGGTGATCAAAGAGCTGCCCTATCTGATCTTCATGAGCCTGGCCGCGCTCAGCCAGTTGCCTGCCGAGCGCTCTTTGATGGTGGCGCGCTCGCTGGGTCACACGCGGCTGTCGGCTTGGTTTCGCGTGCTCTTGCCCCAGCTCTACCCGCATTTGCGCCTGCCGCTGATGGCGGTCTTGGCCTTCTCCTTGTCCGTGGTCGATATGGCGTTGATCTTGGGGCCGAACACGCCGCCGACCCTGGCGGCGCAGGTCCTGCGCTGGTTTTCCGACCCGGACCTGAGCTTGCGCCTCCAGGCGTCGGCGGGGGCCAGCTTGCTCAGCTTGGTCATGCTGGCCTGCCTGCTGGTCTGGCGGGCAGCCGAGCGCTTGGTTGCGCGCAGCGCGCGGCCCTTCTTGTCCTGGGGGGCTCATCCACCGCGGCGCGGAGGGCGCTTGCTGGAACGCTTGACCGCGGTGCCCGCCCTGGCGCTGATTGCGCTGGGCACGCTGGCCTTGCTGCCGCTTCTGGTCTGGAGCCTGGCGCGGCGCTGGCGCTTCCCCCATGCCTGGCCAAGTCGCTGGTCGCTGGAGCGCTGGCAAAGCCAGGGCGAGGCGCTGGGCACGGCCTGGGCCAACACCCTGCTGCTGGCAGGTCTGGCGACGGTCTTGGCGGTGCTGCTGGTGCTGCTTAGCCTGGAAAAGGAGGCGCGCTTTGGCCGTCGGCTGAGCGGGCAGGGCACCGCGTTGCTCAAGTATTTGCCGCTGTTGGTGCCCCAAACCAGCTTTCTGTTCGGCTTCCAGGTGCTGGCGCTGGCGCTGGGCCTGTCGGACGGGGCGCTGGGGCGCTGGGCTTTGGTGGTGTGGGCGCACCTTCTTTACGTGCTGCCCTATGGCTTTATCTCGCTCAGCCTGGCCTATCAGCGCTTCGATCCGCGCCTGGTGCAGACCGCGCAGAGCCTGGGGCGGGGGCCTTGGCGTATCTTTTGGGCCATCAAGCTGCCGCTGCTGAGCCCGGCCATTTGGGCGGCAGTCGCAATTGGTGTCGCGGTCAGCGTGACCCAGTATTTACCGACCCTGCTGCTGGCTGGCGGGCGCATCGAGACCCTGGCCACCGAGACCGTGGGGCGCTCAGCTGGCGGCGACCGGCGGGTCTTGGCGGTCTTCGCGCTCTGCCAAGCGGCTTTGCCCTTTGGGGCCTTGATGCTTGCCAGCCTGGCGCCGCGCCTCATCTTCTGGAACCGCAAGGGGGTCTGGTCATGAGCCAAGATCAAGCGCCAACCAATCGCTTGGAGGTGCAAGTCGAAAGCCTGTCGCTGGGCCAAGACTGCCTGCTGCGCGATCTGTCCTTCAGCCTTGAAGGCGGGCAGGCGTTGAGCCTCATGGGGCCAAGCGGCAGCGGCAAATCTAGCCTTTTGGCCTTTATCGCAGGCTTTTTGCCGCAGGCCTTTCGCGTGCGCGGGCAGGTTCTTTTGAATGGTCGTGACATCACGCGCTTGCCCCCAGAACAACGCCAAGTCGCGCTCATGTTTCAAGATCCGCTGCTGTTCGCCCACATGAGCGTCGCTGAGAACCTGCGCTTTGGCATGCCGCGTGCTTTGAGCGCGGCTGAAAAGCGTCAGCAGGTCAGCGCGGCGCTAGAGGCGGCCGGTCTGGCCGGTTTCGAAGACCGTGATCCAGCGACCCTATCGGGGGGGCAGAAAGCGCGGGTGGCTCTGTTGCGCGCGCTCGTTTCCCAGCCGCGCGCGCTGCTGCTCGACGAGCCCTTTTCCAAGCTGGACGCCGATTTGCGCCAGGCGTTTCGCGGCTTTGTGCTGGAGGCGAGCCGAAGCGCGGGCCTCCCCTTGGTGCAGGTCACCCACGACAGCCAGGACGCAGAGGCCCTTGGCGGTCAGTGTCTCGATGTGCTGTCGTTTCAATCTAGGCGTTAGTGTCGTCGCTTATCCCCTGGGTTGCCAGAAATGGATTTTTTGGGCGTGCAGGGGCTTGAACCGACCTTTGGCTTCATGGCATAGTGCCGCTGCTCGCGCAGTGCGAAGGCTAAAAAGCACAAAATCAATAGCTTGATTCGCAGATTTTTGGAATTGGATGAGGCAGCCATCATGCGTTGCAAGCAAGGGTTCAGCGCCTTTTTATGTATGTAGCGACAACCTCCGGTATAGCCGTATCGGTGCGCCCTGTCTTTTTGGCTGAGCATTCAAGCGTTGCTGACCAGCACTACGTCTGGCTCTACGATGTCTTGATCGACAACCAAGGTGCGCTGACAGTGCAGCTCATTACACGTCACTGGAACATCTGCGATTCCAGCGGCAACCGCCAACAGATCTGCGGACAGGGTGTGGTGGGCGAACAACCGGTCCTACGCCCCGGCGAGTCGTTTCGCTATCAATCCGGCTGCCCGCTGGCGACCCCTTCGGGCATCATGCAGGGGCACTACGAAATGCAAACAACCGACGGGCGCTTGCTCAAGGTCGCCATTCCGGCCTTTTCACTCGACTCCCCCTTTGATAGTCTGGTGTTGAACTAGCACCTGCGCGCTGCGCCCGTCCGGAGCGCGCATGGGTTATTTGTTTGATTTTTCTGCAAATCGACCGCCGCAATTGTCTCCAGTTGCTCGGGTTTTGCGCCAGCCGACTGCCTTGCTTGGGAGCCCGCCTGCATGGACTTAAAGCCCATCCTCTTCGTTGTCGGCGCGTTGCTTTGCGTTCTGGCGCTGGCCATGTTGCCGCCAGCCTTTGCGGACTGGGTCAGCGGGCATCGGCTGTTCGACTTTCTGGTTTCGGCGGTCGTGACCGGCTTTTTCGGCGTCACATTGATCTTGGCCTGTTGGCGCGCCAAGTTCGAGATGAACTTGCGCCAGATCTTCTTGATGACCAATTTTTTGTGGCTGTCGATTGCGGGCTTTGGCGCGCTGCCGTTCTTGATTGCCGACCTCGACATGAGCTTGGCTGATGCCTTTTTTGAGGCCATGTCGGGCATCACCACCACCGGCTCGACGGTGATGACGGGCCTGGATACCACCTCGCACGGGATCTTGTTGTGGCGGGGGATTTTGCAGTGGTTTGGCGGGGTCGGGGTGGTTTTGATGGCGCTGTCGGTCCTGCCCATGCTGAACGTCGGCGGCATGCAGATGTTCAAGGCCGAGGGCTTCGAGCAGTCCGACAAGCAGTTGCCCCGCGCTGCGGAAATCGCCGCGTCTGTGGCCTTGATCTATGTCGGCTTGACCGCGGTCGGGATCTTGGCGCTCTATCTGACGGGTATGACGGGCTTTGATGCGCTGATCCATGCAATGACCGCGATTTCGACCGGGGGCTTTTCAACCTCGGATGAATCCCTGGGCCATTGGGCAGCACCCGGCGTTCAGGTGGTGGCCATTACCCTGATGATTTTGGGATCGCTGCCCTTCGCGCTCTACATCTCCTACCTGCGCAATGGCCTCAGCGGCATGCGTTTTGATGCCCAAAGCCGCGGGTTCTTGATTCTGTTGGCGACTTTGGTGGCCTTGATGACGGTTTGGGTTTGGTTCAACCTGGACGTCAGCTTGCCCCACGCGCTCAGCCTATCAGCCTTCAACGTTACCAGCATTATGACGGGCACCGGATTTGCCTCGGCCGACTTTGATGCCTGGGGCGCCTTCCCGGCCACTTTCTTTGTGGTAATTATGTTCTTCGGCGGCTGTGCGGGCTCGACCACTTGCGGGATCAAGGTGTTTCGCTTGCAGGTCTTGTTGGCGGGCGCGCGCATGCAATTGGCCCAACTTCTGGAGCCACGCGGGGTCTTCGTGGCCTCCTATGACGGGCGCCGGGTCAATGCTTCGGTGCTGCAGTCGGTGACCTATTTCTTTTTCCTCTTCATCTTGTCGTTTGGCGTGCTGTCCCTTGCCCTTGCGGCGACCGGCTTGGACTTTACCATAGCGGTCAGCTCGGCAGCGACGGCGATCTGCAATGTGGGGCCAGGGGTTGGTGACGTCGTGGGGCCGGCTGGCAATTTTTCCAGTCTTAACGAAACGGCCAAGTGGCTCATGGCCATCGGCATGCTGGTCGGCCGCCTAGAGGTCTTTTCGGTCTTCATCTTGCTGCTGCCGCGTTTCTGGCAGCCCTGACCCGGGCCGCGAAGCCGGAGTCTTGGGGCGGCAAATGGCCGGGCGAGGCGATCTGCGCGCTCGCCAAGCGCAAAAACCGATCTAGATTTTTTTAAAATGCAGCCTTTGGGCGCCCTTGCTGCCCGGCTCTGTCGCAAGGCGCCCACAATGGCGTTGCAGCGCTAGTCCTTGGCTGCAAGCTGGCCTACAAAGGCGGTTCTGCCCACGAATAGAGACCTTCATGCGCTCACTTGTTCAAATCCTGGTCAATGTGCTGGTTATCGCGCTGGTTGCGGTCGGCGGCTATGTCATCCTCAACATGTTCGAGCCCAAAGAGGGGCGGCGCTTTTCCTTCCCGCGCTCTGAGAAGAGCTGGACGGTCGATGGACAACGCGCCGAGCCGGGGGACTACCGCGCGCAGCTCAGCGCCTACGGCCGCTTGCAATCGGCGCGGTCTTTGGCTTTGCGCGCGCCCCTGTCCGGCACCGCCGTGAGCCTCAGCCCTGCCATGGCCAACGGCGGCCAGGTCGAAAAGGATGCGGTCTTGGTCGAAATCGACCCCGTGTCGCTCAATCGTCAGGTGGAGCAGATCAAGACCCAGCTCGCGGAACTGGAAGCCCAGCAGGCCGAGGCGGGCTTGAACCTGCGCTTGCTCAAGGGCCAGTTGGAGCGCGACAAGGCGCAATTGGCGCTGGCGCAAAAGGAAGAGGCGCGTTCGGAAGACCTAGTCAAGCAGGGCTTTGCCACCACGACCCAACTGGATCAGGCGCGCCGTTCGGCCCTCAGCGCCGAACAGGCCGTGTTCCAGCGCGAGCAAGCGATCGAGCAGGCTCAATCGCGCAGTTTGCAACTGGAGCAGTCCAAGCTGCGGCTCACGTCCCAGCGCGACGAGGCGTTGGACCGGGCCCAGGACAGCCGCATTCTGGCACCGATCGCAGGCGTCTTGAGCGAGGTCGCGGTGGCCCAGGGCGAGGAAATCAACGCCAATTCCGTGCTGGCGCGGCTGCAAAGCGTGCGTGATTTGGAAGTGGAGTTCGAGCTGTCCGAGCGCGATTTCTCGCGCTTCATCGATCCGGATAGCGGACAGAATTTGCTGGTGGGTTCGAAGGTGACCGTGACTTGGAGCCCGGGTCTAACGCCGCTTAGTTATGCTGCGACCGTCGAACGCTTCGCTCCGGCGCTGAACCAGCAGACCGCTGGGGTCTTGGTCTATGCCAGCCTAAAGCTGGAGGCTGGGCAAGCGAGCCCGCCGCTGGCGGCTTTTGTCGAGGTAACCTTGCAAGACCGGCCTTATGAGAATGTTTTGCGCTTGCCGCAGTCGGCGCTGCATGCGGGCTCGCGGGTCTTTGCGGTGGGCCGGGATCGGCGGCTGACCGGCTATGAGGCGGTGCGGCTGCGCGATGAGGGGGCGACTGTGGTGTTGCGCGTGGAAGCGCTGCCCGAGGGGGCCTGCATCATGACCACCAACCTGCCGGTGGCCGGTGATGGCGTCAAGGTGGCCATGGTGGGTGATCCTGCCCCGCGGGCCTTTGGTCCGGGCGGACCTGGTGGAAGACCAGGAGGAAGTCCGGGAGGAAGCCCGCGAGGAAGGCCTGGCGGGGATTCCGCTGGTGATCGGCCCGGCGGCGCTGCGGGCGAGCAGCAGGCAGGTGGCAAACCGGGTGGAAAGCAGGCTGGCGGCCAAGGAGAGCAGCGGGGCGGCAGACCCCAGGGGGGCCAAGGTCGCTCTGGTTTTGGCGCCGCACAACCCGAGCTGGGCGATCCTTGCGACTATCTGACCGCAAGGGTGGACGAGCCGACGAGCCAAAACCGGGAGCAAGGCCAGGGCCAGGGTGAACGCCAAGGCCAAGGCGACGGGCAAGGCAAGCGCCAGGGCGACCGCCAGGGCAAACGCCAAGGCCAAGGTGACGGCCAGAGCCAAGACCAGAGCCAAGACCAGAGCCAAGACCAGCGCCAAGGCCAAGGAGGAAACCAAGGCGATGTGGCGGCTGCGAATGACTAAGCGCCCCAGCCCGCGGTGGCCAGGGAGCGCCCATCGGGCCTCGGTCGCGGCACCGTTCGCCAGGAGACAAAGACCATGAGCGATCCCAAGCACAATCAGCCTGACAGCCCCGCGCCCGACAAGCAGGCTTCGCGCGACGCCTTCAAACAAGTCGTGGATCAAGCCATAGAGCGCGCCAGCCACAGAGGCGGCATTCTGAGCGGTCTGGCGCGTCACCGCACGGCCGCCAACCTGTTGATGGTGTTGCTGATCATGGCCGGTATCTGGGCCGTGACGCGCATTCAGACCCAGTTCTTCCCCGATGCCTCGCGCGAAATTATTCGGGTGTCGGTGGCCTGGTCGGGCGCAACCGCCGACGACATCGACAAGGGCATCGTCGATCTGCTGGAGCC
>CAZHYF010000137.1:0-7815 GCA_964536635.1 uncultured Rhodospirillaceae bacterium
GCGGCGAAGATCGCTAGGCGGTTGCGCCTTGATTCCCGCCGCCCGCAGGGTCATATGAGACCCCAGCGCCTGCCTGCAGGCCGCCCCATGGCGGGGCTATGCAGCCTTAACCCAGTCGTAGCGGATTGACACATCCATGGATCTCTCGACCATCTTGGCCCTGGTGGCCGGTTTGGTGATGCTGGCCTTCGGAGCCGACTTTTTGGTCGTGGGTGCAATTTCGCTTGCGCGACGCTGGCGCGTGCCCTTGCTGATCATCGGCTTGACCGTGGTGGCTTGGGGCACCTCGGCGCCCGAGCTGGTGGTGTCGGTCGAGGCCTCCTTGACCGGTCATCCTGGCGTGTCCATCGGTAACCTGGTTGGGTCGAACATCGCCAACCTCTTGTTAATTGGTGGCATATGCGCAACGCTGATGGCCCTGGGGCTGTCCAGGGACGAGTTTCGGCGCGATGGCCTGGTTCTGCTGCTGGCAACCGTGCTGTTCATTGCGCTGTTTTTGGACGGGCACTTGGCGGTCTGGAAGGGCCTGTTGATGCTGGCGGCCGTGCTGGCCTACAGCCTTTGGATGACGGTTGACTGCTTCTTGTGCAAGGGCCAGCTGCCCGACGAGCTGCAAGAGCCGCTGCTGCCGCCTTTGGGTGCGGCGTGGCGGGTGGCCCTGGGTGGCGTGCTGCTGTTTTTCGGCGGCAAGTTTCTGATTTTCGGCGCGGTGGCTTTTACCCATTTCTTGGGTGTTTCCGAGGCCGTTGTGGGCATGACCGTTGTGGCTGTCGGCACCTCCTTGCCCGAGCTTGCCGCCTCGTTGGCGGCCGTGCGCCGCAAGCGCGCGGACATCGTGCTGGGCAACCTGATCGGCTCTAACATTTATAATATCTTGGCCATCATGGGCGTCGTCTCGCTGATTTCTGGCAAGCAGTCCATGCCCGCAGGCGTGGTGGAGCGCGACATGTGGATCATGGGCGGCGCCACCGTTGTCACCTTGCTGCTGCTGCTGGTGCTGCAAAAGCTGCCGCGCTGGTCGGGGCCGGTGATGCTGTTGGGCTACGCCGGTTTCTTGGTTCTCCAGGTTCAGGGTTCCTGATGCCAGCGGCTTTGGTCACAGCCGGGGCGCAGCGCTTGGGGCGCGCCATGGCCCTTGCCCTGGCCGAGCGTGGCTTTGACATTGCCCTGCACTACCATTCCAGCAGCGAAGCCGCCCGCGCCACCTGCAAGGATATCGCCGCTCTGGGCGCGCGCGTTGTGGCTCTGCCCGCCGAACTGAGCGATGAGGAGGCCGTGCAGGCGCTGTTGCCGCAGGCGGCTGCGGCCTTGCGTCAGCCCATCAGCTTGTTGGTCAACAATGCCAGCCTGTTCGAGCGCGACGAGGCTTTAGACGCCGACAAAGCATTGTGGGATCGCCACATGGCGATCAACCTGCGCGCGCCCTTCGTGTTGAGCCAAGCCCTGGCGCGCAGCCTGCCCGAGACCGAAACCGGCCTGATCGTCAATATGCTGGACACGCGGGTTCTGAACCTGACCCCGCACTTTACCAGCTACACCCTGTCCAAGGCGGGGCTGCACACCTTGACCCAAACGCTCGCGCTGGCCTTGGCGCCGCAGGTAAGGGTCAACGGCATAGCGCCGGGCTTCACCTTGCCCAGCCCTGGCCAGACCCAAGAGCAGTTCGACGAGCGTGCAAGCCGCCAGCCCCTGGGGGCTGCGGTTGATCCGGCTGATATCGTTACGGCTTTGCTGACGTTTGTTGATGCGCCCAGCCTGACCGGCCAGGTGATCGCTCCTGACGCGGGCCAACATCTCAACTGGCGGCCTTAGCCGTCGCAGCTTCGAAGGCCGCCATGATCTTGAAAATTCACATCGAGCAGCTCTGTCTGCAGGCCCGGGTTGGTATCCTGCCGCAGGAGTACGCGGCCCCGCAACGTCTGCTGATCGACTGCGACGGCGCGGTGGTACCGGCCCGCTGGCCGTTGGAGGCGCTGGAGGACAGCGTCTCATATGCGGCGGTGGCCGAGACCCTGAGCGCCGTGGTGGCCGAGCGCCACTGGCCCTTGTTGGAAGAACTGATCGAGGCCCTGCGCGCGCGCTTGGCACAGGACTACCCCCTGCTGCGCACGCTTGAGTTGCGGTTGCGGAAGCCAGATATCCTGGAGGGGGTGGCAAGCGTTGGAATATCTTTGCAATGGCAACGCGAAGGGGCTTGACACCGCTCGATTATGTTGACGGCCAATCGAGTTGTGCACAGTCGTTTTTTCGGGCGGAATCGCGCCTGGCTTTGACAAGTGATTCCCTTGATCTGGCGCGATTTTCTTTGCGTTGGCAAAATTTATTGTTTAATATCAATGCATTAATTTCGATGCTCAATTTTTGAGCAGAGTAAAGCAAGCCTTTGAAATCACGCGATTCTCTCGGCTAAGCCAAGGATTAATCACAGACTTATCCACCGATTTTGGGGGTAACCTGAATCCGCGCGAGCAAGGCGCTCGCTCGGTGCAGACCTTGTGGGCTGGCTTGAGCAGAAACCAAAAAGGACGCGACCGCACATGGACCGATCTCGGATTTTGGCCATTGCCAGCATGCTGACCGCCACGCTGTTCATCGCGACGTCCTTGCTGATGGCCAAACTGGTCGGCAGCGGCTGGGGCGCGGCTGATGGACAGGGCCTGCACCCGCTTCAGGTGACCGCGGGGCGTTTCCTGTTTGGATCGCTGGGCATTGCCGGTTTTGTGCTGATTGCGCGGCCCAAGCTGCAACGCCCGGCTTGGCGCTGGCACGTTTTGCGCTCGCTTCTGGGCATGAGCGGGGTGGGGCTCATGTTTACCGCCGCCCTGTTGATTCCCCTGGCCGAGACTACAGCCATCACCTTTTTGAACCCCATCTTCGCCATGGTGCTGGCGGCGCTGTTGCTGCGCGAGCAGGTGGGCTGGATCCGCTGGTCCTGCGCGGCGCTGGCCTTTGCTGGGGCCTTTGTTTTGGTGCTCAAGGCGGGTTTCCAGCTACGCCCCGAGGCGCTGGTTGCACTGGCCGCCGCCGCCTTGCTGGGGGGTGAGGTTGTGGCGCTGAAGTTCTTGTCTGGGCGCGAGCCGCTGCCGCAAATTCTCTTGCTCAACAATCTGATCGCGCTGTTGGTCATGAGCAGTCTGGCGGCTTTTGTCTGGGTCTGGCCGACCCCGCAACAGTGGTTGGGGCTGGCGGGGGTTGGCCTGGCGATGGTCTCGGCGCAAGCCTTCTTCACCACCGCCTTGCGGCTGACCGAAGCCAGCTTTATCGCCCCGTTTTCCTACGCGACCTTGCTGGTATCCGGCGGCTTGGACTGGTGGGTGTTCGGCGCCTTGCCCAGCGCGCGGTCTTGGATCGGCGTTGCGATCATCCTGACCGCAGGCCTGTTGCTGAGCTGGCGTGAGGCGGTCCGCGATCGACGCGCGCGCCATCAGACCGCTCAACCCGGCATGAGTACATCGCCCGAATAGAGGCGCTTCAGGCCGCCATCGTCCAAGCGCAGCAGCAGTTGGCCTTCGCTGTCGATACCCTCGAAGACACCATCTTGATAGGTCTGTTTGTCGGGGCTGGTGCCCAGGCGCACCCGCTGGCCCAGCTTGTGCGCGCGCTTCAAGAAGCGCTGGCGCAAGGGCTCAAAGCCGCTGGCAACCCAGGTCTGGAGATTGACCGCTATCGCTTGGCGCAGGCTCTGCACCAGCAGTGCAGGATCGGGCGGGATCTGGCCTTGGGCAAGCAAGCTGGTCGGCGGATAGAGCGCCTCTGCCGCCTCGGGCGCGTGGCGCAGATTGATGCCAATGCCCGCGATGACATAGCTGGGCAGCGGCGGTGTCGTGCGTGCCAGCGGGCCTGCCTCCAGCAGCATGCCGGTCAGCTTGCCGCCGTTGAGCAGGATGTCATTGGGCCACTTGATGGCCAGGGTCTGGTCTTGGTCCAAGTGCTGGCTCAAGGCCTCGTGGACCGCCAGAGCGACGACATAGACCAGTTGCGGCACGGGCGGCCAGCCGGGCTGCGGGCGAAACAGGATCGAGCAATAGACATTGCCCGGCGGCGAGACCCAAACCCGGCCGTGCCGCCCACGGCCTTTGAGCTGCTGGTGGGCCCAGACGCAAGACAAGGGCGCGGCGCCTTGCTCGGCCAGGGCGCGCAGGTCGTCATTGGTGGACTGGGTGGCCTCTTTTTCGAACACCAGGGCCTGGGTTGGGTCCAATCTTTGCACCCTGTTCTAGCCCAGCAGGTCTTCTTCGATCCGGCGCAGCTCTTCAAGCTTGTCCGGGTCGTGCTTGAAGTGCTCCTCCATCACCTGATTGATGATGAGCTGGGCATCCAAAGCGGTAAACCCCATGGCCTTGCGCTCAAAGTCCAGCTTGGCGCGCGCGGCAGCGTCGATATCTTGACCGCCGTTGCGCTCCAGCGCGATCTCGACCGAGCGGCGGAAGGCGTCTTGGCGCTTGAAGCGCGCGAAAGTGAAGCCCGAGGCCAAGACGCCGGTGACCATGGCCACCAACAACACGCCTGCAACCGAGATCAGCAGCCCAAAGACCCGCCCCATGACGGTTTGCGGCGCGCCGCCGGTCTCGCCAAAGCCTGATAGGCTGGCCACCGCCCAGCGCATGGCCGATGGGATCGAGGTGAAGGCGGGGTTGCTCTTGCCCTCAAGCGCAAAGATGGTGCTGGCGGCCATGATAATGACCAGCAGGAAGATAAAGCCGATGGTGCTGAGCGTCGGCAACTCGGCCCGCAGCACGCCGAACACGTTGTCCATGCTGGGCGAATAGCGGGTCAGCTTGAAGGCGCGGCGCAGACGCAAGATCCGCAAGAAGCGCAGATCAACGAAGCTGTCGAGGCCCGACAGAATGATGAAGAAGGGCAGGATGGCCACCAAATCGGTCAGCGCCATGGGGCTGATCATGTAGCGCAGGCGCCCCCAAATCGGCCCCAAGCGACGATAGCGCTCTTGTTCGATGCAGGACCAGACCCGCAGCAGGTATTCTAGACCGAAAATGGCGACCGAAAAGGCTTCGAAGACAAAGAAGGGCTGCTGGTAGGATCCCGAAATGCTTGCCACGCTCTCCAGCATGACCGCCAAAATATTCAGCACGATCATGCTGACCAGCACGATGTCGAACAAGCGCGACAGCTTGTCTTCAGGATCGCGGGTAACGGTCAGCAGCTCGTGGACGCGCGCGCGCGTATAGCGGGTTTGGCGGTGCTGTTGCCAAGCCTGGCCCAGAAAACGAAAGGTGGCGACGAGCGAAGATCCGAACATGCAAAAGCCTCGTGTTTGAGCAGTGTGAGGCCCAGCGGCAGCGCCGAGGTCTCACCAGCTAGGCTCTTTGTGAGCCCAAGCACCATTGAGGCTTCTGTTATAGCAAAAATTTTGGAGGGATTAAGCCGCTTCTTTGGTCAACTCGACGAAGGTATCTTCCAGATCGGATTCTTTGGTCGAGATGTCGGTAATGTCGAGATCGGCGTGACGGATGGCGCGCAAGATCTCGTTGACCGGCGATTGGCTGGGCTTGTAGGTGAAGATCAGCTTGTTGCCGCGCAGATCCGGCGCCCAGGGCTCCAGAAGCGCGGGCACTTCGGCCAGCGGCTCGGGCAAGCGCACCTCTAAGACTTTGTTATCAAACAGCTTGAGCAGACCCTCGGTGGTATCCTGAGCGATGATTTGGCCGTGGTTGATGATGGCGATTTCATCACAGAGGCGCTCGGCCTCTTCCAGATAGTGGGTGGTCAGCAAGATGGTCACGCCCTGCTTGTTGAGCATGCGCACTTGCTCCCAGAGCTGGCGGCGCAACTCGACATCGACGCCTGCGGTGGGCTCGTCCAGAACCAGGATAGGCGGTTGGTGAACCATGGCCTTGGCGATCATCAAGCGCCGCTTCATGCCGCCCGACAGAGCGCGGGCATAGGCCTTGGCCTTGTCGCCCAGCCCGACGATGTCCAGCAAACCCGCGATGTCGCGCTCGCTGCGCGGCACGCCATAGAGCCCGGCTTGCAGGTTCAAGGACTGTTCGGGCGTGAAATAGGGGTCGAAAGTGATCTCCTGCGGCACGATGCCAATGGAGGCGCGCGCCATGCGGGCCTTGCGGTCGATGTCGTGATCCCAGATCTCGACCTGGCCACTGGTCTTGGTGACCAGCCCAGCCAAAATATTGATCAAGGTGGATTTGCCTGCTCCGTTGGGCCCCAGAAGGCCGAAGATGGAGCCGCGCGGAATCGTCAGATCGACGCCTTTCAGCGCCTGTTTGGGCAGCTTGCCGCCATAGGTTTTGGTCAAGCCCTGGATGCGGATGGCGGCATCGGGTAAGGCAGGTGCTTGGCTGGTCATGGCGAGGCTCCAATCGGGGCAGTGGCAAAGTTTCGGCGGCGTTGGCGGTGCGATCCAGGCGGATTTGACGCCGAGCGTCCGGCAGCTCTAGGCTTGTCAAGCAACCGGCTGCACCGTAAATAGGCCTTGCTGGCCGCCGCGACAAGCCGCAGAAGCGCGCTGGCCGAACCATTTCCGTTATGCGAGACCTGCAAGAGATGAGCGCTTCTTCCGCCGTTGCCCCCGCCGCAAATTCTAGCCAGCCCATCGAGACCAGCGCCAAGACCGTTGCCTGCAATGGCGGCGGTGGCGCTCTGGGCCACCCGGTGACCTATTATACCTTTGGCGACAAGACTCAAATTGATTGTCGCTATTGCGGCCAGGTCTTCGTTAAGAAGTGAAGCCGCAAAAGCATATCTGTTTCGTCGGTGCCTCGACCGTCGAGGGGCTGGGCGATGAGACCGGCCGCGGCTGGGTAGGGCGCCTAGCCGAGCGCTATCGCGGCGGCCCGCAAGAATTCGTGCCCTTCAATTTGGGGGTGCGCGGCAACACGGTGGCCATGATGGCCGCGCGCGCAGCCGGCGAATGCCAAGCGCGCTTTTTCCATCGCAAGCTGGCCGCGATCGTGCTGTCAGCCTCGGTCAACGACGTGGCCTATTTGAACGGGCAGGGGCCGCGCACGCCCTATCGCTCCATGATTCGGTCGTTTGAAGGCCTGCTGGATGAGCTGAGCGCGCTGGCGCCTTTGATTGTCGTAGGGCCGGGCCCGGTGATCGAAGAACGGCTGCCCATGCTGTTCTATGGCTACGATTTTTCCTTTAAGAACGCTGATATTCGCGCCGCCGAGCAGGCATTTGCCGAGGTCTGTGCGGACAAGGGCCTGCCCTTTTTGCCCAGCCATTCCGTGCTGCAAGAGCGCACGGACTACCGCGCCGCGCTTGAGGCTGTCGATGGCGTCCACCCCAGCGGCGACGGCTATCAGATCATGGCCGATCAAGTGGCAGCTTGGTCCGCCTGGCAGGCGCTGCTTTAGGGGCTGCAATCATGAAGACCGCCGACACTTGGGATCGCCGCTTTTTGGCACTGGCTGAGCACATAGCGGGCTGGTCGAAAGATCCCAGCTCTAAAGTTGGAGCGGTGGCGGTCCGTGATCGCCGTCTGCTGGCTACCGGCTTTAATGGCTTTCCGGTTGGCATCGCCGACGATGAGCGTCTTGCTGAGCGCGAGGCCAAGTATCCGCGCATCGTTCATGCAGAGCAGAACGTGGTCGCCTGGGCGGCGCGCGAAGGGGTCGCTTTGTTGGGTGCGAGCCTCTATGTCCACCCCTATCACCCCTGCCCAGACTGCGCCAAGCTGCTGGTTCAGGCCGGGATACGTGAGATCGTCCACACCTCTATGGATGTGCCGGAGCGCTGGCAGCAACCCTTTGAAATCGCCAATCAGATCTTTGCAGAAGCCGGCATAGACGTGCGGCCCATCACCCCAGAAGAGCCACAAGGCTAAAGACCGGC
>CAZHYF010000138.1:0-7815 GCA_964536635.1 uncultured Rhodospirillaceae bacterium
TGACTGGTAAATCAATGGGTTGACCCGCCGCGATGTCGCGTTTGTATTCTGCATCCAGATCGCCAGCGTCGTATTCCAAGTGGTTGAACATGTAGTAGCGGCGATCATCGTGGTTGGCCAAAAGGCAAAGACCCGAGCCATAGGAGTGGGCCAGCACCTTGAGCCCCGAGTCGGCCGGGATATCGTGCGCGCGCACCTCAGTGTGGCGCGAAACGGGCACCATAAATTGGTCATTGATACCCAACATTAACAGGTCCGAGGGATCGTCATTGACGTGGCGGTAGATGCCAAACTTCTTGGTCGTCAATTGGTGCTTGGGCACTTGGTGTTGGTGATAGAGCATGGCTTGCGCGCCCCAGCAAATGCCGAAGGTCGAATGGACGTTGCGCGCCGACCATTCGAAAATCTCGACCAGCTCGGGCCAGTAATGCACTTCTTCGTAAGGCATTTGCTCGACGGGTGCGCCGGTGATGATCAGCCCGTCAAACTTCTCGTCGGCCACTTGGTCCAGCGTCTTATAGAAGCTTAAGAGATGCTCGGGCTCGACGTGGCGTGATTGATAGCTGGCGGTGTTGAGCAGTGTCAGCTCGATCTGTAGCGGTGAGGCGCCCAGCAGGCGTGAGAGCTGGATCTCGGTCGCCTTCTTGTTGGGCATGAGATTGAGCAGCGCGATGCGCAGCGGGCGAATGTCCTGGTGCTCGGCCTGGTCGGCGCCGATCAGGCGCACGCCCTCTTTGGCCAGGGTCTCGCGGGCGGGCAGGGTCTCGGGGATTTTGATAGGCATACTGGTGTGTCCGCTGGGTTGGGCCTAAAGGGCCAGACTGGGCGAGGAGGCAGGGCGCTTTGTTTGAGACGCCGGTTCTGGGCGGCGCTCAATTGCAGTGGCGATCAGAGCGTTGAAGTCCGCCTCGCTTTGCACGGCTGCAACTTCCTCGGCGGTGACGATATAGCCGTACTGCTCGGCCAGGCGGCGATAGCGCGGCGCGCGGTTGCCCATCAGCTCGGCCAGGGCAAAGGCGACGAAGCGATCGGGCACCATCTGTTCGGGCCGCTCCAGGCCCTCTTGTGCCAAATAGCGCGCCAAAGCCTCGTCGAAAAAGGCAGGGGGGTAGTACATGGGTTTTGGGTGAGAGATGCCGCGCGCCACGATCTCGGCCATCAGGTCTTCGCTGGCTTCGATATAGACCAGTGCAGAAGAGGCCACCAGGGCGGCCACCACCGGATCGTGTGGGTCATCCAGGTCGATCACCTCGACCAGGCTGCCACTGCTGTCGATCAGCATGTGCGGATAGCCATAGATCTCGTCGGCCTTGGCACGGAAGGCGGCGATATCCAGCACCGATTGGATCTCTGCACTGCGGTGCAGGGTTTGGCGTCGCTTGAACTCGTTCAGCGCCAGCCCGCCCAGCTCGGGGTTGCCGACCTTGCCGACATAGGTCGATAGCGGCGCCAAATTGTCGATCTGGATGTTCGAGCCGATATAGATGGCATCCGCGCGCAGCAGGCGCGCCAGCGTGGCGTCGCGCATGGCCAGGCGCTTCATCATGTCGTTGATTTCTTCGCCCAGGTAGCGGGTGCCGATGCGGTAATCCACCGAGTAGTGGAACCAGCTCTGGCGGGGCAGTTTTTCGGTCACGGTGGTTTTGCCGACACCGGACATGCCAAACAGGGTCACCGCTTTGTGGGGGCAATCCAGGTAGTCTTGGGGCGAAGCAAACAGCATGACAGTCGGGTCCAGATCCTGGCGCAGAACGCGCGCTCAACAACGCAAAATGGCGAGCTCCGGCAGGATCTCGCCATTGCCAGGGCCGCCGAGCCACCGACTGGGCAGCTCTTGCGACCGCTTATAGGGCGTGGCTTGGCCGAGGCCAAGTCAAACCTGGCAGCAAGGCCAGGCCCTAAGCCGCCTAGCCCTTCATGTAGACGCGCACCATCTGGTCGGGATTATCGACCGAACCGTTGGCGGCGCGATCGCCGCGCTTGATCTTGTCCACATTCTCCATGCCAGAAATGACGTGGCCGAACAGGGTGTACTGACCGTTCAGGAAGTCGCCGTCGTCGAACATGATGAAGAACTGGCTGTTGGCCGAGTTTGGCATCTGCGAACGGGCCATGCCCAAGGCGCCGCGCACGAAGCGCTCTTTGTTGAACTCGGCGGGCAGGTCAGGGTAGGGCGAGCCGCCACGGCCGGTGCCGGTGGGATCGCCGGTCTGGGCCATAAAGCCTTCGATGACCCGGTGGAACACGATGCCGTTATAGAAGCCTTCTCCGGCCAAGGCTTTGATACGCTCGACGTGCTTGGGTGCCAAGTCAGGGCGCAGCAGGATTTCAACCGGGCCGTCTTTCAGCTCGATCACCAGGATGTTTTCAGCTGCATAGAGCTGCGCCGAGGCGTCTTCCGAGCCTGAAAAAACAAACCCCAAAGTGGCTGCGCTCAGAGCAGCCGTGCCCAGCGCCAAGCCGGCAATCTTGTGTGACAATCGCATTGCGTTTCCTCGTCAAAGGTGAAGGCCGGCCGGGGTGCCCTGGCTGGCCGAAAGGATCAATGTGTTGGATTACGGCGCGCTGGCCGGTCGGCGAGCGCAGCTTCTAACCCCCAGGGACAGGTCTATCCCGCCCTCTTGTGGCGGTTTTTAGGCTTCTTCGCTGTCGGTGGCAATCAGCGTCCAGTTGGGGTCGCTGGACTTGAGGTCGCGCGCCAGCGTCCAGATGTCCACGACCTCGTCGATCTGGGCGCCCGAGGTCTCGACGATACCGCCGTTCTTGTCGCGCAGAACAAAGCCCTGCTCAGAGACAAAGCGCAGCGTGATGAAAGCGGTGGATTTTTCCATCTCGATTTCGGTGACATCGACGCTCTTGAAGCCGACCAAGCTGGTCTCAAGCTGCTGGCCTTCGGCTTCGCGCGCGGTGATCGCTTGCTCAAAATTCTGGTAGACGTCTTTGGCCAGCAAGCCTTGCAAGGTCTCGCGATCGCCCTGTGAAAAGGCGTTGAGCACCATTTCAAAGGCAGCTTTCGCACCGCCAACAAAGCCCGACAGGTCAAAGCTCGGATCTTTGGCCTGAATGCTTTGCAAGCCTGCCTTCAGGCCCTCGTTGAGATCGGCGGCATCATCCGTGGGGCGCGGGCTCGCCACGGCGCGTTGCGGCTCCTCTTGCGGCTCCATTGGCTGGGGCTGCCAGTCTTGGGCCCGCTGATCTTCGGTGCCGTTCTTGTTGCCCAGCTCGGTATAGAGGCGGTAGGCGATGACCAAGGTGACCACAGCGAAGAAGATAATTTGCAGCATCATAGGAGAGCTTAGCCCGAAACGTTTGAGACAACCGTCCGCTTCACATAGGAAGCCACCCGGCCTAGGACAAGCGAGGAAGTGGGCGGTTTGGGGAACAAATGCCCGGATGCGGCGCTTTTTCCGCGACCCGGCTGATATGCAAAAGCCCGGCTGGAGCTCAGCCGGGCTTGGCAATGGGTGTGGACCCGCCAGGGTTAACCCAGCTCTTTGTCCAGCTCAGGCAGCGCCTGGAACAGATCTGCCACCAGGCCGTAGTCCGCCACCTGGAAGATGGGGGCTTCTTCGTCCTTGTTGATGGCGACGATGACCTTAGAGTCCTTCATGCCCGCCAAGTGCTGAATAGCGCCAGAGATGCCAACCGCGACGTAAAGGTCGGGGGCAACCACCTTGCCGGTCTGACCGACCTGGTAGTCGTTGGGCACATAGCCAGCATCAACCGCCGCGCGCGACGCACCAACAGCCGCGTTCAGCTTGTCCGCGACCGCGTCAATCAGCGCGAAGTTCTCAGACGAGCCCATGCCGCGGCCGCCAGAGACGACGATCTTAGCAGAGGTCAACTCGGGGCGATCAGACGAGGTCAGCTTGGCTTCAACGAAGCGGCTCAGGCCTGCATCGCCTGCGCCAGAGACGGCCTCGACAGCAGCCGAACCGCCCTCAGCCGCAACGGCCTCGAACGAAGTCGCGCGTACGGTGACAACCTTAACGCTGTCGCTCGACTGCACGGTGGCCATGGCGTTACCGGCATAGATGGGACGCTCAAAGGTGTCGGCTGAAATCACAGCGGTGATGTCAGAGATCTGGGCGACGTCCAGCAGAGCGGCTGCGCGGGGCATGACGTTCTTGCCAAAGGTGGTGGCGGGCGCCAGCACATGGCCGTGACCAGCCGCTTGGGCAGCGATCAGCGGCGCGATGTTCTCGGCCAGACCGTTGCCATAGGCAGCGTCGTCGGCCAGCAAGACCTTGGAAACGCCCGCAACTTTGGCGGCTTCGTCGGCCACAGCCTGGGCGCCAGAGCCGGCTACCAAGACGTGGATGTCACCGCCGATGGCTTGCGCCGCGGCGACGGTGTTCAGGGTCGCCGGGTTCAGCGCGGCGTTGTCGTGATCTGCAATTACCAAAACGGACATGATTAGATAACCTTTGCTTCGTCGCGCAGCTTGGCGACCAGTTCAGCAACAGAGCCAACTTTGACACCAGCCGCTCGGGCTGCGGGCTCGGTGACCTTCAAAGTTGTGAGGCGCGGAGCGGGGTCAACGCCCAGATCTGCCGGGGTGGTGGCGTCGATCGGCTTCTTCTTGGCCTTCATGATGTTCGGCAAAGAAGCATAGCGGGGCTCGTTCAGGCGCAGATCAACCGACAGAACCGCTGGCATGGTGATCTGGACATCTTCCAGGCCGCCATCGACTTCGCGCGTGATGAGCGCGCCGTCGCCGTTAAGCTCAACGGCTGAGGCAAAGGTGCCCTGAGGCCAGCCCAGTAGGGCAGACAGCATCTGAGGGGTCTGGTTGTTGTCGCCGTCGATCGCTTGCTTGCCGCAGAACACGATGCCGGGTTCTTCCTTGTCCACCAGGGCTTTCAGCATCTTTGCGATGGCCAGAGGCTCCAGCTCGCCGTCGTGCTCGACGTGGATGCCGCGATCGGCACCCATGGCCAGCGCGGTGCGGATGGTCTCTTGCGCCTGCTTGGGGCCGATGGAGACCGCGACGATCTCGCTAACGGTGCCCGCTTCCTTCATGCGGATGGCCTGCTCAACGGCGATCTCGTCAAAGGGATTCATGGCCATCTTGACGTTGGTCAGCTCGACGCCGGACTCGTCCGACTTCACGCGCACTTTCACGTTATAGTCGATAACGCGTTTGACACAGACTAGGGCTTTCATGCCATCTCCTGCTAAAAGGTTGAGCCGCCGGGCCCAAAGGGTCGGCGGCGGTTGGCTGCGGCCTCGCGGTCTGGCTGGGGGCTTTGCTGCTGAGGGCAGGCGGAGCCAACGGCGCACCACGAGTAAGGGCTTGGTCCAGAGCTGTAGCCGCTTCGTTTCGTTTGCGCTCCGGTGAGGCGCGCCAAGAAATGACGCCAAAGCGACCTATGGCTCAGAGATTTTGTTCCGGGGCTCGTTTTAGGGCGCAGGCCGCTGCAAGATCAAGGCTTGTGACCGGGATTGTGGCGACCTGGCCTAGGGCGAATTGTCCTCGTGGGCAAGCCAGGCGGGAGCTGTGGCGGCTCGATCTCGGGCTAGCGGTGCTTCTGCGGTTCCCAAAGAACATCGCCCGCAGTCCCCAAATTGACATGTCGAGCCATGACGAACAACAGGTCCGACAAGCGGTTGAGATAGCGCAGGCAGCTCCGATTGACGCTCTCGTCCTGACGCAGCAGGCCGACGGTCTCGCGCTCGGCGCGGCGCACCACGGCGCGGGCAACGTGCAAATTGGCTGAGGCTGGCGTGCCGCCTGGCAGCACGAAGGACTTCAGCGGCTCCAGATCGGCGTTGAGGTAGTCGATTTGGCTCTCTAGCCAGTCAATCTGGCTGTCGGCGATGCGAATCGGCTGCCATTCATAGTCGCCCTCAGGGGTCGCGAGATCGGCGCCCAGGTCGAACAAGTCGTTCTGAATGCGCCCGACAATCGGGTCCAACTCGCTGTCCAGATAGAGCCGGGCGACGCCCAGCACCGAATTGGCCTCATCGACAGTGCCATAGGCGCAGACCCGCAGATCGTCCTTTTCGACGCGCTGTCCGGACGACAGGCTGGTTTTGCCCTTGTCGCCGCCCTTGGTATAGATGCGGGTGAGTTCGACCACGAGGCGTCTCCTTAAATCGAGGCAAGCGCGGCTAGGATCCAGCCGCGCCTGAATGGCCTCTGCCTATGGCCTAAAAGGTCGAGAAGTTCAAGACCACCAGCAGCACCACACTCACCAACGTCAAGAGCTGGAAGCCGACGCGCATGCGCATGAAGAGGTTGGATTTTTGCCGCGAGGCATCTGACTTGCCACCCATGGCCGCCAAGCCAGAGAACAGCGAAATTAAGACACCCAGCATGCCAATGGCCATAGCGGCCAAAAGAATGACGTTGATGAAGGCCATGGAAGGATTCCTTTTGGGCAAGCAAAGAGGGGGAGACGAAGGGCCGACGACCCGAGGCTCGCAGGCTTTGAGGTAGCAGCTTAGCGCGCGGACGCAAGATGGTTGAGACCCTTCATCTCAGGGGACAACCCGGCACGGCCGTCAATACTTAAGGCGAAACCCGCAAAAAACTCTCGTAGTGGTCCAGCGTGATCCAGATCAGCCACTGGCCGCCAGCGTCCTTAACAAACACGATGCGGCGGGCATCGCGGCGCTGTCCGTCATAGTCCAGGTCCGCTTCGACATAGCGCCCGTTATAGCGGCGCGGCAGCAGGCCTTCGCGGTTCTGGAACTGGTTGCCGCCAATGGCCATGCCCTCGGCCACCCGCCAAAGGTCCGAGCCACGCTGCCAGCCCCAGGCTTCGGCCTCGGCCTTGGTTAGATAGCAGTCGGGCAGATCGCCGGTCTGATTGATGTACTGCAAGACATTGGCGAAGGCCTCCAGGTTGCCCAGGCGCAACTGCTTGCCCCAGGCCTCCAGCTTGTCTTCGACCGGTGTGTCGATATCGACATAGGTGCCGCAGACCTGGCGGCGGTCGGCTTTTGTCGGGGCCGGAGCGGCGGCGGATTGCTGCGCGACTTGCGTGGACGGCTCAGCGGGGCTCTTGGGCGTGGGCGCTTGGCTTGTGACTTGGGCTTGGTTCAAGGCATTGATCAGGGCCAGGGCATCAAAGCCAAGCAACTTGCCCAGTCCCAAGACCAACAGGACGGCCGCCAAGCCCAGGGCTGAGGTCTTCTTGTTCATAGTCCGGCTGGCTCCTTTAGAAAATCGTTGCGCGACAAGGCGGGCTAGTGCCAAAACGAAGGTCTGTTTTCCCCAGAACGGCGCGCCTTTGCAAGCCTTGTTCGCCCGCCTCAGCGGCGCGCGGCCGGGCCTCTTGCCAATCAACGCGTCGCGCTCACTCCCGATCAAGGCACCCTGGCCATGTCTCTGCCCGTCTCCCCGCTGGCTCCTACCTCTCTGCCCGATCTGCCCGCTATCAAGGGCTTTCGCCTGGCCACCGCCTCGGTTGGCGGCTACTACGGCGGGCGCCGCAACGTCTTGCTGCTGGAAGCAGAGCAAGGCACCCAGGTCGCGGGGGTCTTTACCACCAACCGCCTCTGCGGCGAGCCCGTGATCTGGAGCCGCAAAGTCGTCGAGCAGGGCAGTCTGCGCGCCCTGTTGGTCAACGCGGGCAATGCCAACGTGGCGGTGGGCGCACCGGGCCGCGCGGCCATCGAGGCCAAGACCGCTGCCCTCGCCGAACGCTTGGGCGCTCAGCCCAGTCAGATCGCCGTGGCTTCGACCGGCGTGATCGGCCAGCCCCTTCCAGCAGAACCCTACATCGCGGCGCTGGACGGCCTGCAAGCTGCGCTGTCCGCCGACGCCTGGCTGGCGGCCTCAGAAGCCATCATGACCACCGACACCTT
>CAZHYF010000139.1:0-7787 GCA_964536635.1 uncultured Rhodospirillaceae bacterium
CTTGGGAATCCTGAATGTCCACGGGCCCTAGCACCTACCCTAAGGCAGGTGTGGCGACCCGTGACACAGCAGAATCTAGTCATGGTTGATTCGCCTGGCAATCAGAAAGTCGCGAAGTTACAAATTTGTGATTCAAAGTTTAACATCGTTTGTTTGTTTTTCTACGCCTAATTATCGGAAATTCAGTCGGCGCCCGCTCCCCCTAGTCCAAGCCCGGCCAGTCGAGTTGGCGCAGCGCTTCGGCGGCCAGAATGCCAGCCGACATGGCAACGTTCAAGGAGCGCTGGTCTGGCTGCATCGGAATGCGTAGCCGCAGGTCGGCTGCCTCGGCCACGGTATCGGGCACGCCCGCCGACTCGCGCCCCATCAAGATCACATCACCGGGTAGGAACTGCGCTTGGCTCAGCGGCTGGCTGGCCTTGGTGGTGGCCAGGACCAGGCGCCCGGGCTTGGCGGCCAAGAAAGCCTGCCAACTGGGGTAGCGCTGATAGTGTAGGCCTTCGCTGTAATCCAGCCCTGCTTTGCGGATGCGGCGATCATCCAGCAAGAATCCGCAGGGCTCAATAATATGCAAGGCCAGGCCAAAGCAGGCGCAGAGCCGCATGACGGCTCCCGCATTCTGTGGAATATCCGGCTGATAGAGCGCAATCGCCAAGGGCTTGGGGTCGGTTTTCATTCGCTTTTTTGAATATTATGAGGCAGCCCGTCGCAGGTAGCGGGGCGAAAAGGACTTGTCTTTGACATTTCACCCTCTGCGGGTCTCAACTGGGCGTCTTTGCGTCACTATGTCTCCCAATTGGCCTTGCGGCAACCGCCCGTCATGGGGTTATAGAGGAGCGAAGTCATAACCTGAAGCAGCCTCCAAGCGCTTGAGCGATGGGCTCGAGCTTTGGTCTAGAGGAAGAAAACATGGCCGAACAAGTACAAGATGAATCAAAACGCGATTTTCTCGCGCTCAGTGCCTATGTGACCCTGGGTGTGGGCACCGTGGCCGGCACTCTGAGCATCCTAAGCTCACTGACCCCCTCAGCCGACGTGCTGGCCCTGGCCTCAATCGAGGTCGATGTGGCCTCGCTTGAGCCCGGCCAAGCCATCACCGTGATGTGGCGCGGCAAGCCGGTCTTCATCCGCCGCCGGACCGCAGCGCAGATCGACGAGGCACGCTCGGTTGCCCTCAGCGCTCTGAAAGACCCCCAGTCAGATGCTGACCGGACCGTTGAAGGCAAAGAAGAATACCTGGTGGTCGTCGGCGTATGCACCCACCTGGGTTGCGTGCCCAAGGGTCAAAAGGACTCTGACGTACGCGGCGACTTTGATGGCTGGTATTGCCCCTGCCACGGCTCGCACTACGATATCTCTGGCCGTATCCGCAAAGGCCCAGCACCCAAGAACCTGCCGGTTCCTGAGTACGCCTTCCTGTCAGATACCAACATCAAGATCGGCTAAAGGAAAAATAATCCATGTCTCAAGGCAAGCAATATAAGGGCTTTGCAGGCTGGCTGGAAAAGCGCCTGCCTATCATTTCGCCCGCTGATCACTTTTTCAATCACTACCCCACCCCGCGCAACCTGAATTACTTCTGGAACTTCGGTGCAATCGCGGGCCTGCTGATGGGTTTGATGATCCTGACTGGCCTGGTTCTGGCCATGCAGTACAACCCTTCGACCCTGCACGCCTTTGATTCGGTCGAGCGTATCATGCGCGACGTGAACTACGGCTGGCTGCTGCGCTACCTGCACATGAACGGCGCTTCGTTCTTCTTCATTGCTGTTTACATCCACATCTTCCGCGGCATCTACTACGGCTCTTACAAGGGCGAGCGCGAGGTTCTGTGGATCCTGGGCGTGGTTATCCTGGTGCTGATGATGGCGATTGCTTTCATGGGCTACTCCTTGGTTTGGGGTAACATGTCCTTCTGGGGCGTGACCGTGATTACCAACCTCTTCTCAGCGATTCCGGTTGTCGGCGATACGCTGGTGACTTGGCTCTGGGGTGGCTTCTCTGTCGATAATCCGACCTTGAACCGCTTCTTTGTGCTGCACTTCTTGCTGCCCTTCGTGCTGTTGGCCGTTGTTGGCCTACACGTTCTGGCGCTGCACCAGGTGGGCTCGAACAACCCCTTGGGCATCGACATGAAGGGTCCGCAGGACACCATCAGCTTCCACCCCTACTTCACCATGGAAAAGCTGTTCTTCATCGGCGTCTTCTTCACCATCTACTTCCTGGTGGTTTTCTTTGCCCCGAACATGATGGGTGAAGCCATCAACTACGAACCTGCCAACCCGCTGTCTACACCCGAGCACATCGTGCCCGAGTGGTACTTCCTGCCCTTCTATGCGATCTTGCGCTCGATCCCTGACAAGCTGGGCGGCGTAATTGCTATGGGTGGCGCGATTGTCGTGCTGGCTCTGTTGCCCTGGCTGGACCGTTCACCGGTACGCGCTGCGCGTTTCCGTCCGATCTTCCAGATCATGGTATTCGTCTTTGTGATCGCCTGCATCATCCTGGGCTTCGTTGGCGCACAGGTTCCTGCCGACCCCTTCACCATCTATGGCGTTGAGGTCTTTGGTGGGCTCACCGTTCTGTCCACCGGCCAGATCTTTACCGCGATCTACTTCGGTTTCTTTGTTCTGCTGCCCTTCGTGCCTCTGTTCGAGCGTCCGCGTAAAATGCCGCGCTCGATCGCAGAAGCCATCGACGGCCATGCCTGAGCGCCAACCGCAGATTGAAGGAAAACACACCATGCGTTTGATGAAACTCATCCCCGCTGCACTGCTGGGCCTCAGCCTGGCCAGCGGCCTCGGAACAGCGGCTTTGGCGTCCGGCGAGGGCACCGAGCTGAAGCACCAGCACTGGCACTTCCAGGGCTTTTTCGGCCAATATGACAAGGCAGCTGCTCTGCGCGGTTTCCAGATCTTCGAAGAAGTCTGCTCGGCCTGTCACGCAGCCAAGTACTTCCGCTTCCGCGATTTGGAAGCGCTGGGCCTGTCCAAAGACCAAGTCAAGGCGATTGCCGCCAACCACGAAGTCGATGCAGAGCCCGACGCGGAAGGCTTGACCCACGACGACAACGGCGAGCGCTTGAAGCGCACCGCTTTGCAGTCTGACGTTTTCCCGGCGCCTTTCCCCAATGATTTGGCTGCAGCAGCGGTTCACGGTAAAACTCCGCCGGATCTGTCTCTGTTGGCTAAGTCGCGTGAAGGCGGAGCGGACTACATCTATTCGCTGCTGACCTCCTATATCGACGCTGATCACCTCAGCGAAGAGCAGCAGGCCAAAGCGGGTGATCTCTCCTATAACGCTGCCTTCCCGGGCAATGTCATTGCCATGGCTCAGCCGCTGGATGACGGAAGCGTTGAGTACGTAGACGGCACCGAGGCTACTTTGGACCAGCACGCAAAGGACGTTGCCGAGTTCTTGATGTGGGTCGCAGAGCCCAACCTGGACAAGCGCAAGCGCTTGGGCTGGGCCGTGCTGCTGTTCATGATCGCCTTCACCGTACTGGCCTACCTGGCCTACCGCCGTGTGCATGCGCGCGTTCACAACGAGCCCGCCAATGGCCCCTGGCCTTTGCACTAAGGTTGATGCCTTGGCTGCGCTTGTGTGAGGCGCAAACTGCCTGACTGATCGAAGAACCCTGAGCCGCCCCCGGCTCGGGGTTTTTTCTTTGGTCCCGAACGGCCTCTGTCGCGCTTGGGCAAAATGGGCGGTCAACGTGTCTGTTTTGTAGGAGTGGCTCGGGCCAGATTTCCATAACAGTGACACTCGTCATTGTTTGGAGGTGCTCATGACCCAGATGCTTTCGGCAGAAGAACGCCAAGCTGCGCTCTCAAAAGTAGTTGGCGATGTTGATGTCGCGCTTGGTTTGCCGAACGAGGCCTACCTTGGCAGTGACTACTTCGAAGAAGAAAAGCGCAAGGTTTTTGCCGCCTCCTGGGCGGGCGTTGGATTTGCAAAAGATCTGCCCGAGCCCTTGTGGGTCAAGCCGATCAACTTTCTGGGCGAGCCCTTGCTGTTGGCGCGCGATCGCGACGGCCAGGTGCGGGTCTTCTATAACGTCTGCCGTCACCGCGGCATGCAGCTTGTCTTCGAGGCGGGCAAGCAAAACGTCATTCGCTGCCCCTATCATTCCTGGTCCTACGATCACGGCGGCGCGCTGAAGATCACCCCACACGCGGGCGGGCCCGGCAACAACATCTGTAGCCGGCTGGAGAAGGACGTCACCGGCCTGATCGAAATTCGCAGCCACGTCTTTATGGGCGTGATCTTTATCAACCTGGACGGCAAGGCCCCTGATTTCGCGCAGGCCAACGCCAGCTTGCTGGCGCGCTGGCACGAATATGCCGACAAGCCCCTGACCCACACGGGCCCCGATTCCGGCTTCCAACTCAGCCTGGACACCAACTGGAAGCTGGCGGTCGAAAACTACTGTGAATCCTACCACCTGCCTTGGGTCCATCCCTCGCTGAATTCCTATTCGCGGCTGGAGGACCACTACCACATCATGCAGGCCAGCGAAGAGGTGAGCCCCGGTGTGATGTCCGAGGCCTTCTCGGGCCAAGGAACTCTGGTCTACAGCCCCATGCTGTCGGACGACGGCCGCCGCTTCCCTGCCTTTGAGGGGCTGGATGCCAAGTGGGACAAGCAGGCCGAGTACACCGCCTTGTTCCCCAACGTGCTGCTGGGCGTTCACAAGGATCACAGCTTCGCCATAGTCATCGAGCCCAAGGGCCCGACGCAATCGGTGGAGCATATCGAGATTTTCTATGCTCAGCCCCAGGTCGCCCAAGATGATTGGCAGGCCATGCGGACCAAGAACACCACCATGTGGAAGCAGGTCTTTGAAGAGGATGTCTTCGTCGTCGAGGGCATGCAGAAGGGCCGTTCGGCGTCGGGCTTTGATGGGGGCGTGTTCGCGCCCGCCATGGACGCGCCGACCCACGTCTTCCACCAGTGGGCGGCCTCAAAGATGTTGGCTGAACCGCGATGAGCGACCAGGTCTTGCTGGCGGCTCTGGCTGCTGGTGACCATGCGCTGGCGGCTCAGCTCTATATGCGGGCCGCCGAAACCAGCGCGGATGACGATTCCTCGGCATTTTATGCCACGCATGCCTATGTCCATGCGTTACAAGCCGGTCAAGCTGCGATAGAAGAACGGGCAGGGGCGCTGTTGCGCCGCCTGGGCCGTTTGCGCTAACGCCCGTCCCACGCGCGCGGCCCGCAAGGCCTAGGTCGGCGTCCCCCAGGCTTTGGCCGGGTGCAAAGAGGAAACAATATGAGCAAAATCGTTATCGTCGGAGCCGGACAAGCGGGCTCGCAATGCGCCATGAGCCTGCGTCAGGGCGGCTTTGAGGGCAGCATCACGCTTTTGGGCGACGAGAGCCACTTGCCCTACGATCGCCCGCCGCTTTCTAAAGCGGTGCTCAAGTCTGAGATGGCGATCGAGCGGACCATCTACCGCTCCGCCGAGACCTACGCTGAGCAAAACATCGACCTGCGGGTCTCGACCCCAGTGCAGAGCCTGGATCAGGCGGGCAAACGCGTGGTGCTGGCCGACGGCAGCGCCCTGGACTATGACACGCTGATCGTGGCGACCGGTGCGCGCGCGCGCAGCTTGCCACTGCCCGAGGATGTGCAGCCTTTTGCGCACCTAGTGCGCTCTTGGGACGAGAGTTTGGCGCTGAAGGCCAAGCTGGAGGGCGGTGCCAAGGACAAGCCCTTGGTGGTGATCGGTGGCGGCTTCATCGGCTTGGAGGTCGCGGCTTCCGCACGGCTCATGGGCTGGCCGGTGATCATCGTTGAGGCCGACAGCCGCCTGATGGGGCGCGCGGTCCATCCGCGCATTTCAGAGCTTTGCCTTGCTAAGCATCGCGCCGAGGGCGCGCGCGTTGAGCTCAACACCATGACCAAGGATATCCAAGCTTCTGGTGCCGGCCTGGCGCTGACCATCGGTGAGGAACGCATCGAGGCAGCGGGGCTGGTGATCGGTATCGGCGCGCTGGTCAACACCGACTTCTTGCAAGACAGCAGCATCTATTCCGAGCGTGGGGTCTTGACCGACGCGGCGCAACGAAGCGCTGATCCCAACATCTTTGCCATTGGTGACGTGGCCATCTGCGAGGACCGTTACTTGGCCTCGGGCGTGCGGTTGGAGAGCGTGCAGAACGCCATCTATGGTGCCAAGCTCTGTGCGGCCGCGATCCTGGGCAAGGAGGCTCCGCGCCAAGAAGCGCCCTGGTTCTGGACCGATCAATACGACTATGGCCTGCAAATGGTGGGCCTTTATTCGCCAGACCTAACCTGGATCGAGCGCGACAATGGCGAAGGCAGCATCACGCTGATCGGCCTGGAAGGCGACCAGATCAAAGCGGGCCAGGTGATCAACGCCTCGCAGGATTTTGCCGTCATGCGCCGCGCGGTGGATGGGCAAATCGCCGTTGACCCTGCGAGCCTGAATGACACGTCAGCGAAACTTAAGGCGCTGATCCTAAAGAAATAATCCCAAGGAAGCGGCAAGCGCTGGCATAGCTCCGGCGCGCTGCTCTTGCCTACAGTTTATGCCGCAAATCCATATTCGAAAGTGATGCTACTTTCTGGCGGTTTGCGCTAGCCAACGAGAGATCCTCAAATTTGACTCGCCTGCATCCCAATCTACAAGAGGCCCTGGTTGACGGCCTCGACCGTTGCCTGAACCAAGGCTACCATGCCGCCAAGGTGGTGGAGTGGAACCTAAAGAACCACAAGAAGTGGGGCGCGCGGGACCGCAGGCTCTTTGCGCAGACCCTCTATGAGGTGGTGCGTTGGCGATCACGGCTGGCCTACGCGGCGCTGGCCGATGAGCAGCAGGCGCGGCGTTTGCTGGCGGCCTGGTTGGCGCTGGAGGATGGCACAGCGAATACCGAACTGCGCGCACGCTGGGAGCAACCGCTCAATGAGCAGATGCGCCAGGCCATGCCAGATTGGCTCCAGGCGGCGGGGCAGGCAGACTATGGCGCGGACTGGGGGGCTCTGGCTGCTGTTCTCAATACCCAAGCGCCGCTGTTTTTGCGCGCCAATAGCCTGAAGACCAACGCCGAGACCCTACAAGAGCGGTTGGATTTTGAGGATATCGAGACCCGTTTGCGCGGCGGGGCGGCCTTGGAAGTGGTTAAACGGCAAAATGTCTTTACCTCCCAGGCCTTTAAAGACGGCCTGTTTGAAGTCCAAGATCTGGGCAGCCAGCACATCGCGCCCTTCTTGCAGGTCGAGCCCGGCCAGCGGGTGATCGATGCTTGCGCAGGCGGCGGCGGCAAGGCATTGCACGCGGCGGCTTTGATGGAGAACCGCGGCAAGCTGCTGGCGATGGACATTCACGGCTGGAAGTTGGATGCGTTGAAGAAGCGCGCCAAGCGGGCGGGGGTGCATTGCATTGAAAGCCGCCTGATCGAAAGCTCCAAGACCATCAAGCGCTTGGACGGCAGCGCCGATCGGGTCTTGCTGGATGTGCCTTGCTCAGGCTCTGGCGTGCTGCGGCGCAAGCCCGACACCAAGTGGAAGGTGACGGCCGCCAGCCTGGAGGAAACCAAGACTTTGCAGGCGGACATCCTGGCGCGCTACTCGCGCATGACCCGGGTAGGGGGCAAGCTGGTCTATGCAACTTGCTCAATCCTGGAAGGTGAAAACCGCGCCCAGGTCCAGGCCTTCTTGGCTGCCAATCCGGGCTGGAGCCTGGAGGCAGAAGACCACCGCTTGCCCGAAGAGGGCGGCTCAGACGGCTTCTACATGGCCCGCCTGTTGCGCGAAGGTTAG
>CAZHYF010000140.1:0-7779 GCA_964536635.1 uncultured Rhodospirillaceae bacterium
CCCGCTTCACAATGGCGCAAACTGCTGGTTGCCCTGCCCGCGGAGCTGCTCTAGTCTGCGCCGCTTGAATGCCCCACCGCTAGCTCAGTTAAGACCGCCATCATGCCCTTGGATAAGTCCCTCGATTCTGCCGCCATCGAAGCCAAATTTCAGAAGATTTGGGAGGACAACAAGCTGTTCGCTTGCGACCCCAGCTCTGACAAGACGCCTTATACCATCATGATGCCGCCGCCCAACGTGACCGGCACGCTGCACATCGGCCATGGCCTGACCATGACCTTGCAGGACATCTTGATCCGCTATCACCGCATGCAGGGCTTTGATGCCCTGTGGCAGCCCGGCACCGACCATGCCTCGATTGCCGTGTCCAACATCATCGACCGCAAGCTGGACGCTGAAGGCACCTCCAAGGACCAAGTGGGCCGCGAAGACTACCTGAAGCGCGCCTGGGAGTGGAAGGAAGAGTCGGGCTCGACCATCACCGGTCAGTTGCGCGCGCTGGGCTGCTCGACCGACTGGGATCGCGAGCGCTTCACCATGGACGCGGGCCTGTCCGACGCGGTGCTGGAGATCTTTGTGCGCATGTACAAGGACGGCCTGATCTATAAGGACAACCGCCTGGTCAACTGGGACATCAAGCTACAGACCTCGATTTCCGATCTGGAGGTCGAAGAAAAAGAGGTCAACGGCAAGCTGTGGTACTTCCGCTACCCGCTGCGCGACAGCGACGACTTTGTGGTGGTGGCCACGACCCGACCGGAAACCATGCTGGGCGATACCGGCGTTGCCGTCCATCCCGACGACGCGCGCTATCAGCACCTGCATGGCAAGATTATCGCCCTGCCGCTGACCGGGCGCGAGATCCCTTTGATGCCCGACCCCTACCCCGATCCCGAAAAGGGCACGGGTGCGGTCAAGATCACCCCTGCCCATGACTTCAACGACTACGAAGTCGGCAAGCGCCAAGGCTGGCAGGCGATCAACATTTTGGACAAGTCGGGCTGCCTCAACGACACCGTGCCCGAAAAATACCGCGGCCTGGACCGCTTCGAAGCCCGCAAGCAGGTGGTGGCCGACATGGAGGCCCTGGGCCTGTTGGAGAAAATTGAGGACAACGTCCACATGGTGCCGCACGGCGACCGCTCCAAGTCGATCATCGAACCCTTCATGACCGAGCAGTGGTACGTCGATGCCAAGACCCTGGCCGCGCCCGCGATTGAGGCGGTGGAGAAAGGCTACACCACGGTCTTTCCGGCCAACGAAGAAAAGGTCTATTTCCACTGGATGCGCAATATCGAGCCCTGGTGCATCTCGCGCCAGCTTTGGTGGGGCCACCAGATCCCGGCCTGGTATGGCCCGGACGACACGGTGTTCGTTGCCAAGACCGCCGAAGACGCTCAAGCTGAGGCCGACGCGCACTATGGCCAGCCGACCGAGCTACGCCAAGATCCCGACGTGTTGGACACCTGGTTCTCGTCGGGTCTGTGGCCCTTCTCGACCCTGGGCTGGCCCGAACAAACGCCCGAGCTGGCGCGCTATTACCCCGGCGATGTGCTGGTGACGGGCCGCGATATCATCTTCTTCTGGGTCGCCCGGATGATGATGATGGGCATCTACCACGCCGACCAGAGCCTGCCGCTGGACCAGCGCGTGCCTTTCAAGAAGCTCTATGTCCACACCCTGGTGCGCGACGAGCACGGGCAGAAAATGTCCAAGTCGCTGGGCAACGTCATCAACCCGCTGGACATTATCCAGCAATATTCCTGCGATGCATTGCGTTTTACCATGGCCTCGCTGGCGGCGCCCGGCAAAGACATCAAGCTGGCGGAAAAGACCGTCGAGACGCACCGCAACTTCACCACCAAGCTGTGGAACTCGACCCGCTTTGCCGAGATGAACCAGGCCAGCGCGCCTGCGGACTTCGATGCTACCAGCGCCCGCAATCCGTTGAACCGTTGGATGGTCGAGAAGATGGCGGCGGCCACCAGCGCTGTCGCGACCGGCATCGAATCCTTCCGCTTCCACGATGCAGCCTCAGCCCTGTACCACTTCATCTACGACGAGTTCTGCGACTGGTATATCGAGCTGTCCAAGCCCATTTTCTATGGCGATGACGCGGCTCTGATCGCTGAGACCCGCGCAACCATGGCCTGGGTCTTGAAGCAGATCGTCCACCTGGCCCACCCCATGATGCCCTTCGTGACCGAGGAGCTGTGGGAGCAGTTCGTTGGCCCCGCCAACGGTGCAGATATCGCCGGCGGCTCGGGCCGCCTGGTGCGCGGGGCTTGGCCTCAGATCGACGCGCCCGCCTCTGAGGCCAGCGCCGAAATCGACTGGTTGATCGACCTGATCACCAGCGTTCGTTCGGCCCGCTCTGAGCTGAACGTACCCGCTGGAGCCCATGTGCGCCTGTTGGTGGCCGACGCCAGCGATGAAACGCTGGCCCGCATCGCCCGCCAACGCCCGCTGCTCAGCCGCCTGGCGCGCATCGAGGCGATCGAACCCCTCAGCGGTGAAGCCCCCACACTCGCGGCCAACGTGGTCGTCGGTGAAGCCACCTACTACATGCCGCTGGAAGGTGTCATCGACATCGACGCCGAGCGTGCGCGCTTGGACAAGGATATCGCCAAGGCCGATAAGCAAGCCGCCGGTCTGCGCGACCGCCTGTCGAACGAGGCCTTCTTGGCCAAGGCGCCCGCCGACGTGGTGGCCAAGGGCAAGAGCGAGCTGGCGGAGCTTGACGAACGCTTGGCGGGCCTGCGCTCTGCCCGCGCCCGTCTGGGTTAACAACAAAACAAGCGAGGCCTGCGCATGCGGATTCCACCCCCGATCTGGTCCCTTTCGGGCTTGGCGATCCTCATCGCCGCAGATCGCTGGTGGCCAGCCAGCAGCTTGGCTTGGGCTGCGCCTTGGCTCCAGCAGAGCCTTGGCGGCCTGTTGGTGGCGCTGGGCTTGGCCTTCGACGGTCTGGCAGCCTTGGAGTTCTTGCGCCGCCGCACCACCATCACCCCCTGGTCGATCCACAACACCAGCGCTTTGGTGACCTCAGGCCTCAACCGCATCAGCCGCAACCCCATGTATCTTGGCATGGTCATTTGGCTGGCGGGTGCGGGGCTTTGGCTTGGCAGCCTGCTGGCGCTGCCGGTGATCGCGGTCTTTGTGCTGGTGATGACCCGCAGCCAGATCGCCGCCGAAGAAGCCATGCTTGAGGCCAAGTTCGGCCAAGCCTATCTTGACTACAAGGCGCGCGTGCGCCGCTGGATCTAACCGCAAGCCCCGGAGCGCCTCATGCGGATCAAAGCTGTGATTTTCGATTGGGCAGGCACGCTGATCGACCAGGGCTCTTGCGCGCCTGCGGCCGCCTTCCAGCGCTGCTTTGCTGCATTTGGCATCGACATCTCCTTGGCCGAAGCGCGCGGCCCCATGGGGCTGCCCAAGCGCGCCCACATCGAGGCTCTGTTGGCTGATCCTGGCATCGCCCGGCGCTGGCAGGCCAAGCACGGCAAGCCCGCAGAGCAAGACACCGTCGATGCGCTCTATGAGACCTTCTTGCCGCTGAATGAGACCATTGCAGGCGACTACACCGACTTGATTGCGGGTGCTGGCGAAACGCTGTCCTGGCTGGCTGAAAAGGGCATCAAGGTTGGCACGACGACGGGCTATACGCGCTCGATCATGCAGCGCGTGCTGCCCAAGGTGGCCGCGCAAGGCTTCGTGCCCGCCAGCCTGATTTGCGCGGACGATCTCAGCGAGGGACGGCCCGGCCCGCTCTGCATGTACCAGAGCTTCGTCAACCTGGCCGCCTACCCGCCCGAAGCAGTGCTCAAGGTGGACGACACGGCCCCCGGTCTGGCCGAAGGCAGAGCAGCGGGCGCCATCTGCGTCGGCCTGACGCTCAGCGGCAACGCAGCCGCCCTCAGCCCCAGCGCGCTGGCGGCCCTATCGCCCGAGGACCAAGAGGCCCTCCATCAGAGCCTCATCCCAGCGCTTCAGGCGGCGGGCGCTGACCATGTGCTGCGCTCGGTTGCAGAGCTTCCAGCCCTGATACCCCGCCTTGATCAAGGCCAAGATTAACGCAACGCTTCGGTTCCCCTCAGCTCGCGCGCTCTTGAACTTGCCAGTCCAGGCGCTGCGGGTCTAGTCTACACCCATGCAAAGTTTTCTTCCCTATCTGCTCGCAAACGCCGCCGAGGCCCTAAGCCAAGACTTGGCCACCATCTATGGCGGTGAACGTGGCCTAAGCCGCGCTGAGTGGCGCATCTTGGTTGCGCTCTACAAAGCGGGCCCAGAGCTGAGCCGCGATCTCGTACCTTTGACAGCGCTGGACAAGGTGCAGATTTCGCGCGGCGTCGCCCGCCTAGAGGCCAAAGGCTTGATCGACAAGACCCCTCAGCCGCAGGACGCCCGCGCACGGCTTTTGAGCCTGACCGAAACGGGTGAGGCACTCTATGCCCAGGTCATGCCGCAGGTGGAGGCCCGCAGCAAAGAGCTGTTGGCCGATCTCAGCCCCGAGCAAGAAGAGGCCCTGCGCGACATGCTGCGCCAGGTGGCATCACGCTGCCGCGAACTCAGCGACTAGCGATGCGGTTCCGAACAGGGCGAATCACCTGCAAAAGCCACTAATCACGGTGGTTTGACGGCTTTCTCCTCGCTCCAGGAATGGGCGACCATCCGTCGCCAAAGCCCCATTTTTCCCCGTTTTAGAAGAATTTTGGCCATGATCCAGCCCAAATTGCAGCTCGGATCGCAGGAAGTGGTTCATAAGTTGCTTTTGCTGGCCGGGCAGTGTTGCCCAGAGCAAAGAGCTGGACTATAGGGAGCGCTATTCGCGCTGCCAGGCGCGGGACGGTGCCACTGGCGCAACAGCCCGCAGCCACAGCGCGCGAGAAAACACAAAAGCCCTCCTGTAGGGCCGATTTGAAACCAGGAGCCCTGCTCCTAGCCACGATTGGAGACTACCCTTGACCAAAGACGAACTGACCTCAAAGGTCGCTGAAGCCGCTGGTTTGACCTCTTCACAAGCTGACGCTGCTGTCAAAGCCGTCTTTGCCGCCATTTCTGCTGACCTCAAGTCTGGTGGCGAAGTGAAGCTGGCTGGCTTTGGCTCTTTTGCTGTCGGCGAGCGTGCAGCTCGTCAGGGCCGCAACCCTCAGACCGGCGAGACCATCGAGATTGCAGCGAGCCGAGCGGTCAAGTTCAAGCCTGCTAAGGCTCTGAAGGACGCCGTGAACGGCTAACTGGGCTCCGGCAGCGCCACACCTTCACCGGCGCGCCCGATCACAGAATCAAAGGCTCTGAGACCTGTCTCGGGGCCTTTTTTTTGTTCCCACACGCATCGCCTGCCCGCTAGAGTGGCGCCGCGCTTTGGCGCTGCCTTTTGGACGCCACCGCCCCGCCAACCTGTTGAAGACCGCCCATGAACATTCTTTTCATCATGTACGACCAACTGCGCTTCGATTACCTGAGCTGCGCTGGCCACCCGCACCTTCAGACGCCGAACTTCGATCGCGTTGCCAAGATGGGCGTTCGCTTCACCAACACCTATGTGCAATCCCCCATCTGCGGCGCCAGCCGCATGAGCTTCTATACCGGCCGCTATGCCTCAAGCCACGGCGCGCAGTGGAACGGGTTTCCCTTGCGCGTTGGCGAGCAGACCATGGGCGATCACTTGCGCAAACTGGGCATGGATTGCTGGCTGCTGGGCAAGACCCACATGAAGGCCGATGCCGACGGCATGGCGCGCTTGGGCCTGAGCCCCGACAGCCAGATTGGCGCCCGCCAGGCCGAGTGCGGCTTTGATGCTTGGGTGCGCGACGATGGGCTCTGGGCCTATGGCCCTGATGGCTTCTATGACGAAAAGCGCTCGCCCTATAACGAGTACCTCAAGTCCAAGGGCTATGAGAGCGACAACCCCTGGGCCGACTTTGCCAACGCTGGCATCGACGGCGAGCAGATCGCCAGCGGCTGGATTTTCGAAAATGCCGACAAACCCGCCAACATCCGCGAGGAAGATAGCGAAACGCCCTGGTTGACCGACCAAGCTCTGGCCTTCATGGCGCAGGTCCAAGGCCCCTGGTGCGCCCACGTCTCCTACATCAAGCCGCACTGGCCCTACATCGTGCCAGCCCCCTACCACAACATGTTCGGCCGCAACCATGTGCCGGCTGCCAAGCGCCACGAAATGGAGCTGGAGGACCCGCAGCCGGTCTATGGCGCCTATATGCAGAACCGTGTCGCCCAGGCCTTCCAGAAGGACGCGGTGCGCCAAAAGGTAATCCCGGCCTACATGGGGCTGATCAAGCAGTGCGACGACCAACTGGGCCGCATCCTGGCCCACCTGGAAGACAGCGGTCAGATCAAGGACACGATGATCGTCCTGACCTCTGACCACGGCGATTATCTTGGAGACCATTGGCTGGGCGAAAAGGACTTGTTCCACGAGCAGTCGGTCAAGATTCCGCTGATCATCTATGATCCCCGCGCCGAGGCCGACGGCACACGCGGCACCACCTGCGATGCCCTGGTCGAGAGCATCGATTTGGCGGCTACCTTCATCGAGGCCGCGGGCGGCAAGGTGCCAGACCACATCGTCGAGGGCCGCAGCCTGCAACCCTGGCTGTTCGGTCAGAGCCCGCAGTGGCGCGAATTTGCGATCTCGGAGTACGACTATTCAGCCACACCGCAGGCGGTCAAGCTAGAGCTGGAGCCCAAGGAGGCACGGCTGTTTATGGTCTTCGACGGCCGCTATAAGCTGATGCATGCCGAAGGCGGCCTGCGTCCCATGCTGTTCGATCTGGAGAGCGATCCGGACGAATTTGTTGATCTCATCAAGACCGGCGGACACCAAGAGGTGTTGGACCGCCTCTATGGCTACTTGGCGGCCTGGGGTCGGCGTTGCGCACAAAGGGTCACCCGCTCGGACGATGACATCAAGGCCATGCGTGGCAAGTCCTTACGGCGCGGCGTGCTGCCCTTCCTGGCCGATGGCAGCGAGGTGCCCGAGGAAATCTTTGAGCGCTATACCGGCAGCGTCAAACAACGCTTTGTGCCCGCTCAAGACTAGGGCGCCCCATCGAGTTGCATTCACTTCCCGCACTTTAAGAGCTTGGTTTTGCGGCAAATTCTCCAGGGTTTGCTGATCAAGGCGCCCCGCCCTTGCCTTGAGCAAAACCCCTTGCGTAGTCGCACGCCTAGACGGCGCAAGACGTTTCACGCCCTAGCCTCCCCACCCTAAGAGGGAGCCGGCATCCGCCGGACTGCTTGCTGTGGAAGGAGGTCTGTCATGCCCGCGTCTTTACCTCAATCGCTGCGCCCAAGCCCAGCGAACTGGCCTACACACTTGGTCGAGGGCCTTAAGCAATCGTTGTGCTGCAAACTCACGGTGCTGGCCATCGCCGCCAGCCTTGCAAACAGTGCCTGGGCCAACGAAGTGGTCTCGGGCAAGCCCCAGCCACCAGCCAGCGCCAGCCAAGAACGCTTTTCTTTTTCCGCTGGCACTCCAGAAGCCGCGCGCGGCGAACAGCGCCACGACCGCGTGTTGACCGATCCTGGCTTGCTGCCTGGCGGCCTGCAAACCCTGCTGTCGCGCAGCAGCGCCCAAGAGGCCCTGGGCACGGGCGGCATCCCCTTTTCCACCAAGCGGGTCGCGGCCGACAACACCGCGATCCCGACCGACTACTACCCCTGGCGCGCTACTGGTAAGAGCCTCATGCTCATGTCCGATGGGGGCGTGACGGTCTGCACGGCCTCGGTCATTGGCCCGTCATTGGTGGTGACCGC
>CAZHYF010000141.1:0-7533 GCA_964536635.1 uncultured Rhodospirillaceae bacterium
CCCCGAAGTTTGATGCAAGAACCAATCGACCACGAAGTTGACAGCCACGGTCAACAGCGCAATCGCGCCGCCGGGAATGAAGGCAAGGAGGCCCAAACGTAGGTCGTAGGTCAAGAAGTTGATAAAACTGGACAACTCGCGCACCATGCTGCCCCAGTCGGCGGTGGGAGGCTGGATGCCGAGCCCCAAGAAGGACAGGGCCGCAATGGTCAAGAACACGAAGCTGAAGCGTAGGCCGAACTCGGCCACCAGCGGCGGCATAATGTTGGGCAAGATCTCTCGCCGCATGATCCAGCCCAGCTTTTCGCCGCGCAGGCGCGCGGCCTCAACGTAGTCCATCACCACCACGTTCAGCGCCACAGCGCGGGTCAAACGGAAGACCCGCGTTGAGTCCAAGACGGCAATAATGATGATCAACTTAATGATGGAGCCCGCCGCCGACGTGGTCTCAAAGACCGCCAGCAGCATGAGCGCAAAGATCAGGCTGGGAATGGCCAACAAGATATCAACAAAGCGGCTAAGGATCTGGTCGAGCCATGAGCGGTTGATGGCCGCTGCCAGGCCCAGCCCGCCGCCGATGGCAAAGGACAGCAAGGTGGTCAGCAGGGCAATGCCCACCGTATTGCGCGCGCCATAGATGAGGCGGGAGAGGATATCGCGCCCCAACTGATCGGTGCCCAACAGGTGGGTTTCCGACCAGGCTGCATAGGGCTCGGCGAAAACCTGGGCCTCGCCGTGTGGCGCGATCAGTGGTGCAAACAGCATGCAGATCAAATAGCCCAGGATGACGATCATGCCGAACCAAGCGGTTCGCGGGGCCTTGCGCAGACCGATCCACATACGGTGCAGCCAAGTGCGTCGGGTCTTAACTTGTGCGACCTCACCAGCCGCGGAGTAGTTGTTGGTGCTCATGTCTGCGGCCTCATCGTGGGTGAAGCAGGCGGGGATTGGTGACGATGCCGATGATGTCCGCCGCCATGTTCAAGAAGATGTAAGTACCGGCGAAAATCAGGCCGCAGGCTTGAACAATGGGAATGTCACGGGTGGTCACGCTGTCCACCATCAACCGCCCGATGCCGGGGTAGGTAAAGACGGTCTCAACAACCACTACACCGATCACCAGGTAGGCCAAGTTAAAGGCAACGACGGTCGCAATGGGCGCCCAAGCGTTGGGCAGGACGTGCTTCACGATAATCTCACGCTGGGCAACCCCCTTCAAGCGCGCCATCTCAACATAGGGGCTGGCCAACAGATTAATGATGGCTGCGCGCGTCATGCGCATCATGTGGGCGATGGTCACAAGGGTCAAGGTCATTGCCGGCAAGGCCGAGACGACGAGGCGATCCAAGAACGAGGCCCCTGGCCGGATCTCGGAAATGGGCGGGAACCAGCCCGCATAGACCGCCAACAGAGCCATAAGAGCGTAAGCGACCAAAAATTCTGGCAGAGAAATCGAAACAAGCGTGACCGCATTGATTGTACGATCAAAGATGCCGTTGCGGTGCAGAGCAGCAGTGATCCCCAGCCACAAGGCCAATGGCACAGCAACAATGGCCGTCATGGCCGCCAAGAACAGTGTGTTATAGAGGCGTGGCTCGATCAGGTCCAGCACAGGGCGCGAGCGGTCGATCCCCGAAGAGGCGCGACCTGAGAAAGACGTGCCGAAGTCACCCTGCAACACCGCCCCGAGCCACTGAAAATAGCGGATGACCGCCGGTTGATCGAGGCCCAGCTCCTTTCGGAAGGCTTGCACCGTCTCCTCAAGAGCGGCCTGCCCCAAGACGGCTTGCGTGAAGTCGCCAGGCAACATGGCGACCATGGCGAAAATAATTATCGACACAAAGAACAAGGTGATGAGGCCCAATGCGAGCCGTTGAACCACCGTGATCAGAACTGAATTCACCGGTTTTCCTCCCGCGCCTTTGCAGCGCTTGGCTTTGACAAGCCAACCCGCTCGGCATGCTGCGACCATCGTAGTAGCAAAAATCTTACGATTTCAGCCCCTCTTTAGACACATGCTGATCCAAGTTGCCCCGTTTTTGTAGCTTTGAGCCTATGAGGGCTTGGCATTTTCCGCAACATGCGAATTCAAAGTTGGACAAAAAAATTTCTGGCGCTAGCATGCCAAGGTCTGAAAACGGGCGCCGAGGCCACAGACGCCTCCAAGCGATGCACCTGGGTGTAGAACCAGGGGCGGCCTGGCTCCAAAGCGCCTGATAACGTCAAATGAAGCGGCGGAAAAACGCACGACTTCGAGCCCTCAGACTGATGGAAAAACAGGAGACATACATCAATGATCGATCTGAAACAGATCTTCCTTGCCGAACAAAAGCGCAAGTTCGCTTCCGGTCAAATAGATCGCCGCACCTTTATCATGGGCGCAACGGCTGCTGGCCTAGCGCTGCCCGCCGCTATGAGCATGGCCGACCAAGCCATGGCTGCCTCACCGAAATCCGGTGGTGATTTCCGCATGGGCATGGGCCACGGCTCAACCACGGACTCGCTGGATCCCGGCACCTACGAAAACGGCATGATGACCCACATCGGCAATAGCTGGGGTGGTCACCTGACCGAAGTTGGCCAGGACGGCCAGCTGCGTCCTGACCTCTGTGAATCTTACGAGTCTGCCGACGCGAAGACCTGGGTCTTCAAAATTCGCAAAGGCGTTGAGTTCCACAACGGCAAGACCCTTGAACCTTCGGACGTGGTTGCCTCTTTGAACTACCATCGCGGCGACGATTCTAAGTCTGCGATCAAGGGCAACCTGGCCGCTGTTGACGATATTCGCATCGACGGCGACAACGTGGTGGTCGAGCTGAACGGCGCCAACGCTGACTTCCCATTCATCGTTTCTGACTACCACGCGGTGATCATGCCTGCGGTTGACGGCAAGGTTGACCCCACTTCTGGCATTGGTACCGGTGCTTATATCCTGGAGAACTTCGAGCCCGGCGTTCGCTTTATCGGCCGCAAGAACCCGAACTACTGGAAGTCAGGCGCTGGTCACTTTGACACCGTAGAGATCCTGTCGATCATCGACCCCTCTGCACGTCAGGCGGCCCTCATGTCCGGTCAGGTCCATGCCATCGACCGTATCGACCCCAAGACCGTTGCGCTCATGGCACGCAACCCCGGCATCAACATTCTGGAGATCACCGGTACCCTGCACTACACCATGCCCATGCGCCTGGATGTAGCGCCGTTTGACAACTACGACCTGCGTATGGCGATGAAGCTGTCGATCAAGCGTCAGGAGATGGTGGATAAGATCCTGCTGGGCCACGGCGCTCTGGGCAACGACCACCCGATCTCGACTGCAAACCGCTACCACGCCTCTAACCTGCCCCAGCGCGAGTTCGATGCCGACAAAGCGGCCTTCCACTACAAGAAGTCAGGCCACTCTGGAACCATCCAACTGTCTGCTTCTGACGCGGCCTTTGCAGGTGCAGTTGACGCAGCAGTTCTGGCTGCCGCTTCTGCCAAGGAAGCTGGTATCGACATCGAAGTGGTGCGCGAGCCCAAGGACGGCTACTGGTCCAACGTCTGGAACAAGAAGGGCTGGTGCATGTGCTACTGGGGCGGTCGCCCGACTGAGGACTGGATGTTCTCGTCTGCCTACGTTGACACGACCGAGTGGAACGACACCGCTTGGAAGGGCACCGATGCGGCCAACCGCTTCAACGCCATCGTCAAGGACGCCCGAGCAGAGCTGGACGAGACCAAGCGTGCAGCCATGTATGCCGAAGCACAGACCCTCATCCATGATGACGGCGGCTCCATCGTACCCATGTTTGCCAACTACATCATGGGTATTTCCAAGAAGGTTGCACACTCTGACCAAGTGGCGCCGAACTGGGAGATGGACGGCCACAAGGCAACCGAGCGCTGGTGGATGGCCTAAGGCTAGGCCTGATCCACGCGATCAATACAAAAGGGGTCAGTCGGTATCGACTGGCCCTTTTTTGATGCATGCACAAGGGGTGATCGCGGCTAGAGCAAGCCGCGAATGAGTGGCAACACGAGAGAGCATGGACTTGCGTTAGAAATCAGTTAGCTAGAGCGGAAGGGCTGTTGCAAGACCAACGCCCGACGCTCTAGAAGGCCTTGAAAGTCAGCGTGGTCAGGGTGCGCTGCACGCCCTCGATATCCAGCAGCTTGTCATTGATATAGCGCCCCACATCTTCGCTCTCGGGCACATAGATCTTCACCAACAAATCGTAGTGACCGCTGGTCGAATAGAGCTCGGAATGGAATTCGCGCTCGCAGATTTCGTCCGCCACCTGATAGGCTGTCCCCGGCGCGCATTGAATTTGAACGAAAACACAGGTCATAGCGGTTCCCAAAGTGTGAGCGGTTGTTTGCGGCCGAAACGCGCGGCCAAGGCGGGTCTGCTGGTCCTGCCAGCAGCCACCGCCATGATTTAAGCTAGGAGCCTGCCAGGATGCAAGCCGCTTAGCTCTTGGCCTTCAGCGCAGCCTGAGCCGCTGCCAGACGGGCAATCGGCACCCGGAAGGGTGAGCAAGACACATAGTCCAGGCCAACGCCCTGACAGAACTCGATCGAGGCCGGATCGCCGCCATGCTCGCCGCAGATGCCCAGCTTGATATCACCGCGCGTGGCGCGTCCGCGCTCACTGGCGATCTGCACCAGCTCACCGACGCCATCGGGGTCCAGGCTCAAGAAGGGATCGCGCTCGATCAGGCCCTGCTTTTCGTAGTGCCCCAAGAAGTTGCCCGCATCGTCGCGTGACAGACCGTAGGTCGTCTGGGTCAAGTCATTGGTACCGAAAGAGAAAAAGGCCGCATGCTCGGCGATCTTACCGGCTTGCAGAGCGGCGCGCGGCAGCTCGATCATGGTGCCAACGCTGTAGGCCACAGCGACGCCGGTTTCGGTTGCAACGGCTGCGGCGGTGTCGTCCACCAAGCGCTTGAGCAGCTCCAGCTCGCCAGCCATGGAGACCAACGGGATCATGATTTCGGGCTTGATCGCCTGGCCGCTGCTGGTCTGCACCGCTGCGGCCGCTTCAAAGATGGCGCGCGCCTGCATGGCGTAGATCTCGGGGAAGGTGACGCCCAAACGGCAGCCGCGATGGCCCAGCATGGGGTTGGCTTCGGTCAGCTTCTTGGCCCGCGAGGCCAGGATCTCCACCGGCGTGCCCGAGAGCTGCGCCACCTCCTCCAGCTCGCCTTGCTGGTGGGGCAAGAACTCGTGCAGTGGCGGGTCCAGCAGGCGGATGGTCACCGGGCGCGCTTCCATGATGGCGAAGATCGCGGCAAAGTCAGAACGCTGCATGGGCAGCAGCTTGTCCAGCGCCGTTTGGCGCTCTGCAACCGTGTCGGCCAAGATCATCTGGCGCACCACGCCGATGCGGTCAGCGTCAAAGAACATGTGCTCGGTTCGACACAGCCCGATGCCCTCAGCGCCGAACTCGACAGCGGTCTCACAGTCGCCGGGGGTTTCAGCGTTGGTCCGCACCGCCATGCTGCGGTGCTGGTCCGCCCAGGTCATGAGCTTGGCGAAATCGCCCGACAGGTTGGGGCGGATGGTGGGCACATCGCCCAACATGACTTCGCCCGTGCTGCCGTCCAAGGTCAGACGGTCGCCCGCCTTCACCTCGATGCGGCCAATGCGCATGGTGTCGCCCAAAATCTCGATATCACCGGCGCCTGAGACGCAAGGGCGGCCCATGCCGCGCGCCACCACCGCCGCGTGCGAGGTCATGCCACCGCGTGCGGTCAAGATGCCCTCGGCGGCGTGCATGCCCTGGATGTCTTCCGGCGAGGTCTCGATGCGCGCCAGGATGATCTTTTCACCGCGTGCGTGCAGATCAACAGCAGCATCCGAAGAGAAGCAGAGAATGCCCGAAGCAGCGCCAGGCGACGCGGGCAGGCCTTTGGTCAGCACGTTACGCTCGGCCTTGGGGTCCAGCGTCGGGTGCAGCAGTTGATCCAGGGAGGCCGGATTGACGCGCATAATGGCTTGCTCGGCAGAGATCAGGCCCTCATCGACCATCTCGACCGCGATTTTCAGCGCTGCTTGCGCGGTGCGCTTGCCGTTGCGGGTTTGCAGCATGAACAGCTTGCCGCCCTGCACCGTGAACTCGATATCCTGCATATCGGCATAGTGGCGCTCCAGCTTGCCACGGATCGCGTCGAGCTGCGCGTAGACCTCGGGCATCACCTCTTCCATGGCCGGCTGGTCGCTCTCCTGCTGCTCCTTGCCTGCGATAGAGATCTGCTGCGGCGTCCTGATGCCCGCCACCACGTCCTCGCCCTGGGCGTTGACCAGGTATTCGCCATAGAAGACGTTTTCGCCGGTCGAAGGGTCGCGGGTGAAGGCCACGCCGGTTGCGCAGTCGTCGCCCATGTTGCCAAAGACCATGGCTTGGATATTGACCGCGGTGCCCCAGCTCGCCGGGATGTTGTGCAACTTGCGGTAGACATCGGCGCGCATGTTCATCCAAGAGCCGAAGACCGCGCCGATCGCGCCCCACAACTGGGCCTTGGCATCTTGCGGGAAGTCCTCGTCCAGCTCGTCGCGGACGATCTGCTTGTAGACATCGACCAGGTGCTTCCAGTCGTCAGCTTCCAGCTCGGTATCCAGGTAATAGCCCTGTTCGAGCTTGTAGTTTTCCAACTGCTCTTCGAACAGATAGTGGTCCACGCCCAGCACCACGTCGGAATACATGGTGATGAAGCGGCGGTAAGAATCGTAGGCAAAGCGCGCATCGCCCGAGCGCCTGGCCAGGCCCTCGGCGGTGATATCGCTGAGGCCCAGGTTCAGGACCGTATCCATCATGCCCGGCATAGACGCGCGCGCGCCCGAGCGGACCGAGACCAACAGCGGGTTTTCAGGATCGCCAAAGCGAGCCCCCATATCGCCTTCCAAACGGGTCAGCGCGGCATCGACCTGCGCTTCAAGCTCGGGCGGGTAGGATTTACCGTGGGCATAAAAATAGGTGCAGACCTCGGTTGAGAGCGTAAAGCCGGGCGGAACGGGCAGGCCCAGCTTGGCCATCTCGGCCAAGTTTGCCCCCTTGCCACCCAAGAGATTGCGCTGGCTGGCGTCGCCTTCTGAAAGGCTAGGCCCGAATGCGTAGACCCACTGCGTCATGGTCGTGTCTCTTCTTCGTTACGCGCCGAGGCTCCGCAGCCCGTCCCCGATACGGCGGGACGGCTGGTTGAAACCGCGTCAAGTGTGATCGAACTGGCCGCGGAGGTGCGCTAGGCTCCAGCCGCGGTTCGCCTGTTGCGGGCGACTTTAACCGGGCGATGGCAAAGCCGCCACCGGAAAGAAAGTCGCTGTCCAATTTGGCGCGGTTGGCGCTAGGGCCGGGGCGAGCCCAGGGCCCAGAGGCCTGGCGCTTGCTTCGATCGCGCACCCCCGGTCAACAGGCGCGCGCTCGCTGTTTTTAAAGCCAGATCACCGGCGCTCTTGTATCCAAGAGCTTGGGCTTTGGGCGCTGTTCATTCGCAAAGTCACCGGCGCTCTTGTATCCAAGAGCTTGGGCTTTGGGCGCTGTTCATTCGCAAA
>CAZHYF010000141.1:7633-7727 GCA_964536635.1 uncultured Rhodospirillaceae bacterium
GTCACCGGCGCTCTTGTATCCAAGAGCTTGGGCTTTGCGCTAATCGCAAGCAGGCGCCGCCCAACGTCCGCAAGGGCAAACCACAACATCGCCT
>CAZHYF010000142.1:0-2135 GCA_964536635.1 uncultured Rhodospirillaceae bacterium
GCGCGCCTCGCGCAACAAGGCCAGCAGCAAGATCGCAAGCACGAGCAACGTAAGGACGGGACCAGCCCAAAGCGCTGGCAGCACTCCGAGCCCCAACAAGCCCGCTAGAAACGCCAAGGCAAACAGAACCGGCAGCGTGATCCAAACGTCAGCCCAAAACATCGACAGCAGCTCGGCTAGAACCTCGCGCAGCACGCTCATGACGCAGCCTCCTTTTGGCGTCTGGCGCCTGAAACCCGGCGCAGCACCACCACGAACCCCAGCGCGGCGAGCAACACAACGAGCCCCAAAGGCAGCAGGGTCAGATCTGCGAGCGGCCAAGCGCCGCCCAATCCCTCGACACACCAAAACAACCCAAAGGCAGTCAGCATGACCCCGACGCCGAATTTCAGGGCGTTTTCGGGCACGCGAGTCAAGGGCCTATGCAGGGCAAAGCCCACAACCAAGACCAGCACGCAGGCCGCAAGGGCACCCAAAGACGCCTGCCACAACAGCCCCTTGCCCGCGCCGATCGCAACCACGATGAAAGCCACCTCCAGCCCTTCAAGCAACACGGCCTTGAAGGAAGCCAGGCCAGCAATCCAAGCCTGGCTCTGGCCACTCGCGGTGCCCTGGGAAAGGCTGGCAGTCTCGCGCTCAAAAATCAGGGCTTCATCGTGCAGTGCCATCACGCCTGCCTGGCGCAAAATGTCTTTGCGCAGCCAACCAAGCCCGAACAGCAGCAGCAAGACTCCAACCAGCAGCTGCAAGGCCTGGATCGGTATCAAGGTCAGCGCGGGGCCCAGCGCGGCCACCACCCCAGCGAGCACCACAAGCGCCGCTGCCAAGCCCCAGAGCGCGGGGCGCCAGCCGCGCGTCGTGCCGATGGCCAAGACGATGGTAAGGGCCTCCACCACCTCAACGACCGACGCTGCGAAGGCCGCCGCGATGGCCGGAGTTGCCTGTCCCCAAACTCCCATGTTCTGTCCCTTACCTTGGTAGGCCGCCGGTTTTCGCCGGCCCGCAGCCGAAATGAAAGAACCCCCAGCCGGCGACCGACCAGGGGCTCCATTCTTGCAGGATCGACCGGCTTACTGCGGGATGTTGCCGGTTACACCTTCAACATAGAAGTTCATGGTCACGAGCGTCAGATCGCTCAAGTGCGCAGCGCCGTCAGCACAATCTTTAACCAACTCGCCGGCTTGGTTGTTGATCGGACAAGGCATAGCATGGCGCGCGCCGCTGGCCAGCGAGGCTTCCAGAGCCTTGGCTTCTGCGATCAGCGCATCGGGCATGTTGCCGTAAGAGGCCAACTCGACCATGCCTTGGCCGCCGCCCATGCCGTCCTTGGTCAGGCCCCACCAGGTGTCGCCAGAGCTCCAGGTGCCGTCCTTGACAGCCTTGACGCGGTCAACATAGTAGGAATCCCAGTTGTCTACGATCGAGACCAGGTGCGCGTTGGGGCCGAAGCGCGACATGTCGGATGCCTGGCCAAAGGCCTTTACGCCGCGCGCCTCAGCAACCTGCATGGCTGCGGGCGAGTCGGTGTGCTGAACGATGATGTCAGCGCCGTTGTCGATCAAGGTTTGAGCGGCAGCCGCTTCCTTGGCCGGATCGAACCAGCTAAACGCCCAAATAATTTCGACTTCAGCAGCCGGGTTGTGCTTCTTCATCTCGGTGGTGAAAGCGTTGATGCCGCGGATCACCTCGGGAATGGGGAAGGAGCCAATGTAGCCAATCTTGTTGGTCTTGGTCATCTTGGCAGCGATCAAGCCCTGAACCACACGGCCCTCATAGAAGCGCGCCGAATAGGTTGAAACGTTGTCGCTCTCGCGCTTGAAGCCGGTGGCGTGCTCGAACTTGACGTTGGGGTAGTTGGCCGCAACCTGATTGGTCGGGTCCATGTAACCGAACGAGGTGGTGAAGATGATATCTTGACCAGCTTCTGCCATATCAGTGATGGCATCGACAGCAGCCGCGCCTTCTTCCACGTTCTCTTTATAGGTGGTTACAACATCAGCGCCCAAAGCAGCTTCAATGGCTTGGCGCCCCTGATCGTGGCGGTATGACCAGCCCAGATCGCCGATCGGGCCAACGTAGATGAAGCCCACCTTGACCGGGTCGGCTTGCGCGCTCAGAGCGCCGGCGGTCAGCGC
>CAZHYF010000142.1:2235-7713 GCA_964536635.1 uncultured Rhodospirillaceae bacterium
GCGCCGGCGGTCAGCGCCGCAGCCACCACGCCGGTGGCAAGAGTCTTGCTAAATTTCATAGTTTCCTCGACTGTTTTTTGGTTTGTTTTGGTTGATAGACCGTCCGAACCCAGCCCGAAAGCTCGGTTAGGACGAAGGTGAAAAGGGTTCTGCCAAACTGCCGGGTTGATTGGCGCGGATCATCGCGGGATTGCGCGAAATGATCACCAACACCAAGCCTGGCACCAGGTAAGGCAAGCTCGGCAAAATGAACTGGACCCCCCAAGAGGGCATCCAATCCAGCGTTTGTAGCCGCAGTTCCAGCGAAAAGGCCAGACCAAACAGCAAAGCGCCCAGAACGACGCGCAGCGGACGCCAGGTGCTGAACAAGATCAGCGCCAGCGCCAACCAGCCTGCGCCAGCGGTCATGCCCTCGCGCCAGGTAGGGGCTTCAAGCTGCACCAGCGAGATATAGGCTCCGGCGATGCCCGCCATGAAGCCGCCGAACAGGATCGTGCCAACGCGGATCAAGCGCACCGGATAGCCGATGGCATGGGCTGCGTGGTGGTTCTCTCCAGCGGCCCGCACCAGCATGCCCAGCCGAGTGCGGCTGAGGAAATAGAGGCTGGCCACGGCTGCGGCAAACGACAGGTAGGTCAGCAGGTCCGTGCCCAGCAAACGCCCAAACACCGGCTGTGCAACCCAAGCATCAGGCAGGATGTTCGCCACTGATTCAACGCGCATGTCCTTGGCGTCGGGGCCAAAGCCGTTGGTCAGCGTCAGGCCCAGAATGGTCAGGCCCAAGCCCGTCGCAACGTGGTTGGCATTGAACACCTGGGTCATGACCGCAAAGACCGCCGCCAAGGCCGCCCCTGCAACGCCCGCCAACAAGAAGGCAGCGATATATCCAGGGATGGTCAAAGAGCCCTCGAATTGCAGACAGGTCACCCCGTCAAAGCCCATCAATTTACAGCTGGCGGTATCCAGATAGGAGCCCGCGACGTAGCCGATCATCGCGCCGACGATCATCATGCCCTCGACACCCAGGTTCAAAACGCCTGATTTTTCAACGATCAGGACACCGATCGCCGCAATCAACAGCGGCGTGGCGTAGTTCAGCACTGTTACCAGAAGTGCCAGCCAATAGGTCAAATCAGCCATGCGCTTAGGCCTCCTTCTTCCAAAGCAATCGCCGCTGCGTCAGGGCTGCGGTCGCCAGAGCGCAGAACAGCGCGATGGCCTCGATGAAGCCCGCCACACTGTCGTCGGCGCGCAGCTCGGGCTGTGAGGCCACCCAAGAGGCGCCCGCGTTGATGTAGGCGATGACGAAGGCCGCCGCCAAGATGCCCACAGGGTGCAGGCGTCCCAAGAAGGCGATCACGATGGCCGCAAAACCAAGGTTGGACAAGAAGGCACCGCCGACGGTCAAACTAAAACTCTCGGCCATCAAGAAGACCGCGCCGGTCAGGCCTGCAAGGCCGCCCGAGATCATGAAGGACAGCCAGATGGTCACGGCCGACGAGAAGCCCGCAAAGCGCTCGGCCTTGGCCGAGGACTGGGCCACGCGCAGGCGAAAGCCGATCAAGGTGAACAGCAAAATTGCCGCGATGACAAAATAGACCCCGCCCAGCACCAACAGGCCCGAGTGAATTTTGGTGCCGATGGAGGCGCCAGAGCTGGCAGAAACACCATAGATCATGGGCCCAAAACGCAACACGCCGGGCAACTTTTCCGATTGGGCCGGCGAATAGGGGATACAGCCGACCTGATTGCCTGCCGCGTCCAGCGCCGGAGCGCAGCCCTGCAGCGGGCTCTGCACCAGGTAGGTCAGCAAGTTGGTCGCCACATAGACCAACATGAGGCTAACCAGCAGCTCGTTGGTGTTGAGGTGCGCGCGCAAGGCCGCCGGAATGGCCGCCCAGACCATGCCGCCCAAAACCCCGCCCAGCAGCAACAAGGGCAGGACCGCCGAGGTCACTGGAGCGCCCAGCACCAACCAGGTCAGGTAGGCCCCGATGGCTCCGGCGGCAAACTGGCCCTCGGCGCCGATGTTCCAAACGCCAGCTTTATAGCCGACCGACAGGCCCAGAGCGATCACCGCCAGATAGAGCCCCTCTGAAACCGCTTTGCCCCACTGCACCGCTGGCGTGCCGCCCTGCATGGTGTAGGTCAACAGCTCCCAAAGAGTGCGCATGGGCTTGTCGGTCAAAAAGGCCAGCAAGACCGCAGAGATGGCAATGGTCGCCAGGGTGGCCACCACCACGGACAGCAAAGCGCCGCTCCAGTGGCCGCCCTTGGCGGGAAGTAAACGGATCATGCCGAGGCCTCCTGTGCTGCGTGGCCTGCCGCTGCGCTGTCGTCGTGGCTGCCGGTCATGACCAGGCCGATGCTCTCGGGCGTCCAGTCGTCGCGCGCCCTTGCGGCGCTCAAGGTGCCGTCGTGCAAGACGGCGATGGAATCGCTGATATCGAACAACTCGTCCAAGTCCTGGCTGATGACCAACAAGGCTGCGCCCGTTGCCGCCAGCTCCAGCATGGCTTGGCGGATACGCTCGGCAGCCCCCATGTCCACGCCCCAGGTGGGTTGGTTGACCACCAACAAGCGCGGAGATTTCAGCAGCTCGCGCCCCATGACAAACTTTTGCAAATTGCCCCCGGACAGCGCGCCTGCCACTGCGCCCAGGCCCGGATGGCGCACATCGAATTCCTTGCTGATCTTGGCGGCCTCATCGCGCAGCGTGCCCCAAGAGATAAGGCCGCGCTTTTGCAAGCGCGCCTCGTGCAGACCGGTCAGCAGTACGTTTTCTATGAGGCTCATGGAGACCACTGCGGCATGGCCCAAGCGCTCCTCGGGCACAAAAGCAGCGTGCAGGTTGCGGCGCTGATTGGGGCCCAGTGGGCCCATGTCTTGGCTCTGGCCGCTGCTGTCATACAGATGCAACCCAGTGGAAAGCTCCTCGCCAGACAAAACAGCGAACAGATCGTCCTGACCGTTGCCCGCAACGCCCGCGACGCCGACGATTTCGCCCGCATGCAGGGTCAGATCGTCAATGCGAATGCCCTCGGCCTGGAAGTTCTTGATGCTCAGCACTGGGGCAGCCTGGCTGCCGTCGCCCGCCGCCTTGCGGGTGACGCCCTGCACGCGGTGACCGATCATGCGCTCAGCCAAACTCTGGGGCGTCTCAACGCGCGGATCGCACTGACCGACCATCTTGCCGCCGCGCAAAATGGTGGCGGTCGAGCACAAATCGCGCACCTCGTTCAGCTTGTGCGAGATGAAGATAATACCACGCCCCTCTTCGGTCATAGCCCGCAGCGAATGGAACAGATCCGTCGCCTCTTGCGGCGTCAGAACCGAGGTCGGCTCGTCCAGCACCAGTAGCGCTGGGTCCGCCATCATCGCGCGAACAATCTCGATGCGCTGCTTTTCACCAGCGGACAGAGTGAAGACGCGCGCACGCGGATGGATCGACAGCTTATAGGTGGCCGCCGTCTCCAGCACCTTCTGCTCAAACTCCGGCGAGGCCGTCTGCCCGGGCAGGCCCAGCGCGATGTTCTCCAACACGCTCATGCCCTCGAACAGCGCGAAGTGCTGGTGCACCATGGCGATGCCCAGCGCTTTGGCGGCTTGTGGATTGTGGATGTGCTGCTCTTTTCCACGCCAGAAAACCTGGCCTTCATCGGGCTTGACCAAGCCCGTTAGCACCTTCATCAGGGTGGACTTGCCCGCCCCGTTTTCACCTAGCAGGGCGTGGATTTCGCCCGGCATTACTTTGAGACTCACATCGTCGTTTGCCACCAACGCGCCATAGCGCTTGGTGATGTGAGCCAACTCCAGCAAAGCTGTCATGCCCTAGCCCTTATCGTTTTCACTTAGCGTTAGCGGGCTTTGCCAGGGGGAGCAAGTCAAGACTTGACAAAAGGTCGCGCACATTCCGCACAATGGAATGCAATCATGTTACAACGCGCATATGTCACAAGCACTTATCTTGCGGCATTTATCGCCCTTGGGGCAGCTTTTGGCTAGAAATCGCGGTGGATCGTGTTAGAGAGCCCCCACCTGTAGGGCCGCCGTTGCGCTGCGCTACACCTTGTTCCCGACCCCAAGGAGCCTCCATGAGCCTGACCCTCGTCGCATCGAATCGCGCTTTCGGCGGAACCCAGTTCATCTATCGCCACGCCTCCAGCGCCACCGGCACCGACATGCAGTTCGCAGCCTACCTGCCGCCGCAGGCCGAACAAGGCCCCTGCCCCGCGCTGATATTCCTTTCGGGCCTGACCTGTAGCGAGGAGAACGCAACCGTCAAGGCGGGCTATCAGCGGGTGGCCGCAGAGCTGGGCATGATCGTCGTTGCGCCCGACACCTCACCGCGCGGTGAGGGCGTGGCCAACGATGAGCGCTATTTCTTGGGTCAGGCCGCCAGCTTTTACCTCAACGCCGCCCAGCAGCCCTGGGCGCAGCACTTCCAAATGGAGCGCTATATCGCGCAAGAGCTCTATGATCTGGTGCTGGACAAGCTGCCGATCCAGCCGGGCAAGATTGGCATCACGGGGCACTCGATGGGCGGTCACGGCGCGCTGACCTTGGCCATGCGCCACCCTGAGCGCTTTGCCTCTTTGTCCGCCTTTGCCCCCGTGGTGGCACCGAGCCAGGTTGAATGGGGCGAAGTCGCCTTCAGCGCCTACTTGGGCGCGGACCGCGCCGCTTGGGCCGAGCACGACGCCTGCGCCTTGGTTCTGTCGCGCGGCTGGAAGGCCGACATGTTGATCGACCAGGGCGATGCAGACGCCTTCTTGGACACCAACCTGCGCACCCCCTTGTTCGAGGCTGCCTGCAAACAGGCGGGGCAAGCGGCCACCATCCGCATGCAAGCCGGCTATGATCACTCGTATTACTTCGTCGCCAGCTTCATCGAAGAGCACATGCGCTGGCACGCCGAGCGGCTGGGCTAGTCTTGGGCTAACCTTGGGCTAGTCGCAGGCTAACCCTCGATCAGTCCTTGGTCGCCAGCAGCCGCACGACCGAAGCCAGACCGCGGTGGCGCTCGCCTTCTTCCAGAATGATGTCCACCTCCGCGCCCTCCAGCAGGCGCAGGCGAGCAAAGTCTTGGCGCAGCGCGTCCAGGCTATAAAGATAGTGCGGTGACTTGGGGCCGCCCGAGCCCTTGCCGAGCTGGTCGGGGCGGAAGGCCTCCAAGATCAGCAGCCCGCCCGGCTTCAGCGCTTCAGCAGCGGCCTGGTGGATCTGGCGGCGCAGGCAATAATCGCGATCCGGCGTCGAGGAAAAGTGCGCGTAGATCAGCGCCACCACGTCATAGACCGGGCCTTCAGGCTGCCACTTGGAGACATCCATGACCTGGGCGTCGATCTCAACGCCGCGCTTGGCGGCCAGCTTGCGCGTCGTCTCCACGCCCACCGGCGAAATATCGAGGCTCAGCGTCTTCAAGCCACATTCGGCCAAAAAGACGCCGTTGCGCCCATAGCCATCGGCCAGCGCCAC
>CAZHYF010000143.1:0-7678 GCA_964536635.1 uncultured Rhodospirillaceae bacterium
CTAGAGCAAAGCCCACAACCCCGCTCATATCAAACGACAAAGAGCGGCTCTGGACCAACGCCAGAGCCGCTCTTTTTTTGGTTCAGGCCTTGAGCCAACCTATCATGAGCCAGCCTATCAAATGCAAGGCCTGCTCGGCTTGCGGGCCTACTCCAGTTCCAGGTCGGGGCAGCCCAGTGCATAGGCCCGCTGGTAGTCGTCCCACGAACCCATGGCACCATCTTCCCCCAACAAGAAGGCCGCCGCAGTGTAGCCCGCCTCAACCGCTTGCTCGATGAGCTTGCGGTCTTGCTGCAGATAGCCCAGCTCGGCGCGCGCAATCTCCGGTGCAAGACCGGTTGCCAGTTCGCACTCAACCCCACCCAGATTGTTGGCAAAGGTCGACAGACGGGCGAAGTCGTCAGCTCCCACGCTGTCCTTGGCCAGCGCCTGATAGCGCTTGATTTGCTGGCCCTCGTCTTGGGTCAGGCGGGCCAACTCCAGGCGGACCGGACGCGAATAATCCGCAATTTCCTCATAGACCGCCAAGGCAGCTTCGGGATCAGCCAGACCATCAATACCGTAGTGCTGCCAGCGCGCCAAAGCGAACCGGCCCTGTTTTGAGCCCAAATCGACGGCCTGCTGATAGAGACCGCGCGCCTTATCGTGGTCTTGCGCCGTCCCCTGCCCCTGTTCGTAGGCCCAGGCCAAATTGGTGAGGGCTGTGGTGTTTTGATCGTCGATGACCAACGAACGCTCGAAGAAGTCAATGGCCTTGGCATCGTCGCGTGTCACCCCTAACCCGCCGTGATAGGCAAAACCCAGATTGACCAACGCTTGGGCGTTGTTCAGCTCTGCGGCGCGGTGATAGAGGTCAGCCGCCTTGACATGATCCCGCTCGACGCCCCAACCAAAGTCATATTGCAGCGCCAGGCCGTTCATGGCATCGGCGCGCCCTTCCTCCACGCCCTTTTGGTACCACTTGACGGCTTCTTTGTGATCCAGCGGCAGGCCGGCGGCCCCCTCTGAATAGATATAGCCCAGTTCGCTATAGGCGCGGGCATAGGCCAGCTTGGCCGCCTGATGCATGGCTTTGAGGCCGCGCTCTGCGTCGCGAATGTCGGCGTCTCCATAGATCAAGAGCCAGCCGAGATTGAAGGTGCCCCAACCGCTGTTTGCCTGCGCCGCGCGCTCGTACCAATCCAGAGCTTTGGCCATGTCCTTATCGACGCCCAAGCCGCGCTCATAGGAAAACGCCACCGCAGCAAGGCCGTCAGCGTTGCCGACCTCGGCTGCCTGGCGGAAAAGCTGGAAGGCGCGCTTGGGATCGGCCGGGCCGCCATCACCGTCGCGCAGCATGAAACCAAACTGCACCTTGGCGTAGGCATTGCCGCGCTCGGCGCTGGTCTCATAATAGCCACGCGCGCGCACCAGATCGCGGTCAACCGCAACGCCATTCTCGTACATATAGCCAAGCTGGGCCCCAGCGAGCGCGTCGCCAGCCTCAAACCCACGCTCAAAGTAGCGGACCGAGCCATACTGGTCCTGGGCGACGCCTTGGCCATCGTAATACAGAAAGCCAAGATCGGTCATGGCAGCCGATAGACCGGCATCAGCGGCACGCTCCAACAGCTCAAAGGCTTTGGTAGGGTTGCGATCAACGCCCCGACCATCGCGGTAGAACTGCCCCAAGGCCAAGATCGCTTGGGGGTCGTCATAGCGGGTGCCGCGTTCATAGAAATAGGCCGCCTTGGCCGTGTCCTGACGCACGCCGTTGCCTTGCGCGTAGGCCAGGCCCAGGTAGTAGAAGGCAGGGGCGTGGTACTCATCACTGGCGCGCTGCAGTAGGGCAACCGCCTGGTCATGATCGACCGGCAAGCCCAGCTCACCAAAATAATAGGCCTTGCCCAGCTCGAACATGGAGGCTGCGTGGTTTTCCGCGCTCAGGGCCTCCAGCATCGCCACGCGCCGCTGATCGGAACCTTGTTCCCAGCTTGAGCCAAGCTTGGCTTGGGCCTCGACACTGCCGAGCGACACCGCTTCGGCCAGATATTCGTCGGCGCGGGCATCGGAAATCGCAACGCCCTTGCCGTCGCGGTAGAGCCGGGCCAGGTTGTAAAAGCCCGCGCCCAAGCCCGCGCGACCGGACTTCTCAAACCAGATGCGGGCCAAGAAGTAATCCGGCAGCGAGCCAGGGCTTGAAGCGCCGCCCTTCTCGTACAGCAAACCCAGGGTGTTCATGGCCAAGGCATCGCCCAAAAGCGCCGCCTTGCTCGCTTGTCCAAAGGCGTCTTCGAACTTGCCTTCCGCTTGCAAAGCGCGGGCAGTCAGCCCCATTAGCTGCGCGCTGAAGGGATCGCGACGCAACTCCTCTAGACAGGTCTGGCTGGCGCTCGCCACCTTGACATCCAGCAGTTCCGGGCCGCCTCGGTCGGGATGATCGGCCAGCGCTTGGCAGGATTGCCCCCAGCTTGCGCCTGCAAGTCCCAGGGCCATGGCACCGCCCAGCATGAGACCAGAACGCAACCAGCGCCACTTGCTCAGCGGGCTTTGACGGAAACAAAATGGCGCGAGGAGAGCAACGGACATGGGGCAGCCTCTTGGTCTGGGGTCAAGAAGGGCGCGCGCTCTGCGGTCAGGCACAGCCCAACCCGGCGCGAACACCAAGATTTTCTGAGGCAGTGGAAGAGCCAGAGCCCAGTTTGTCGAACAGCTCTGATTGCGGGGCGCAGCTAGTCCCGCGCCGCGACCTAGCCCTGGCGGATCTCGTCGCTCAGGGCCTCTTCAAAGCGCTCTAACTGGCGCTTCCAGGAGTCCAACATATCCTCGTCGATTTGGTTTTTATCGTCCATGGCCAGCACGGTCGCCACCTCGTCGTTGGTGAAGCCCATGCGCAGCTTTTCTTGCATGATGGCCATTATGACCCCGGCTTTGGCCAGCGCCAGACGCTGTTCAGGACTGGCGGTCTCAAGGTAGTTTTTCAGCTCTTTCTGGTCCATGGCATGCTATCGCTAGGCGGTGGGAGTTCGAATCGAGGGACCAAACTAGTGGATCGCTTACAAGCCATGCAAGCCTTTGTTGCCGTGGTCGAGGCTGGCAGCTTCACCGCCGCCGCCAATACGCTGGGGCGCAGTAAGTCTCAGATTTCCAAGCAGGTCTCATCCCTAGAGCAGGCCTTGGGTCTGCAGCTCTTGCAGCGATCCACCCGGCAATTGTCGGTGAGTCAAGCGGGGCAGAGCTACTACCGCCAACTGCGGCTGATCTTGGAGAACTTGCATGAACTGGAAGAAGAAACCAGAGATCGAGCCAGCCTGGCCCAAGGCCGCCTTCGGGTCACAGCCCCGGTCTCCTATGGCACCCGCTGCCTGTCGCCGCTGGTAACGCGCTTTTGCCAAGACTACCCCGGCATCGCTCTGGAGCTGGACCTGAACGACCGCTACGAAGACCTGGTGCAGGCGGGCTATGATCTGGCCCTGCGCATCGGCGCGCTGGAGGATTCCAGCTTGATTCAGCGTCAGTTAGCGCGCCTGCCCTTCGTCTATGTCGCCAGCCCCGCCTACCTGAGCGGTCATGCCGCCATCACCCAACCCAGCGACTTGAGCCAGCACGCGGGCCTGATCTACACCCAACGCGACCCACAACCGCGGTGGCAGTTTCGCGACGCCAGTGGCGCGCGGCTAAGCGTTGCGCCCCAAGTGCGCCTGGCCAGCAACAACGGGGACATTTTGGTTGAAGCGGCCCTACAAGGGCTGGGCGTGGCCGCTGTGCCGCGCTTTTTCGTCGAGGCAGCCTTGGCGAATGGCTCGCTGGTGGCCCTGCTCGAAGCAGCCGCACCTGCGCCCCTCTCCTTGGTCGCGGTCTATCCAGCGACGCGTTACTTGCCGCGCAAAGCACGGGTCTTTATAGACTTTCTGGTCGCCGCCCTCAGCACCTCGTGAGCGGCGAGACCACCAATCCCAGCCCTAGACAAAACCAGGACACCTATGCTTCACGCCCTTCGCGACGACACCGGCCCTCAGCTTCTCGACAATCTAGAGGTGGAAGATCGTTATGTCACGTCGGCCGGCGCGCGCCTGCACCTGCGCTGGAAACCTGCCGAGCTGGCAGCCGGTCAAAGGCCAAGGGTCTCCCTGCTCTGCCTGCACGGTTTCTTGGCCCACGCGCATTGGTTTCAGCCGCTGATGGCCTGCCTGCCCGACGACTGGGAGGTGGCCGCGCTGAGCTTTGCCGGCATGGGTCAGAGCGACTGGCGCCCCTCCTATACCCGCGAGCAGGACTGGCAGGACGTGGTGGCAGTGGCCCAGGAACTCGGCTTTGCCAATCGCCCGGTATTGCTGGGGCACAGTTTCGGCGGCGCGGTGGCGATCCACGCCATGCAGCAAGCGCCCGAGACCTTCGAGCGTCTGATCGTTTGCGATACCGCCATGCGCCTGTCGCCCGCGCCCATGGGCAATCCCTGGCGCGGCACGCGGCGCTATTACCCCGACCGCGCCACGGCCGAAGCGCGCTTTCGCTATATGCCCGAGCAGCCAGCGCAAAAGCCCTGGGTCAAAGATTTCGTCGCCCACCACTCGATCCGCGAATACGAGCAAGGCTGGTCCTGGGTTTTTGATCCGACCCGCATCTCGCCGCCGGAATCCAACCGGGATTTCTGGAACCAGCTCATCACAATTTACGAGGCTCTGCCGCAACGACCGCTGTTCATTCGTGGCGCGCTGTCAGCCCTCTGCTCGCGCGCTTGGGCGCAGGATTTTCGCGCGCATCTGGGCCCAGACTGGCCGCTGGTGAGCGTTGAAGAAGCCTATCACCACCTGTTGCTGGATCAGCCCGCGGCCCTGGCCAAGGCGATCATGGAGCATTTGGGCTAGTCAAAGATCTTACCCGGGTTCATCAGACCCTTGGGGTCCAGCGCCTGCTTGACCGCGCGCATCATGGCCAGCTCGACCGGCGACTTGACTTCGGCCAGCAGGGCTTTCTTGGCCAGGCCGATGCCGTGCTCAGCCGATACGCTGCCGCCCAGGGCGCTGACCAACGCGTGGATTTTGGCGTTGATCTCCTGCCGCTTGGGCGCGAACAGTTCAGGCCCCGCGCCCTCGGGCTGGCTGATGTTATAGTGGATGTTGCCGTCGCCCATGTGGCCAAAACCGCAGATGCGCGCGCCCGGCAGCGCCGCGTAGACCAGCGCGTCGGCCTGCTCAAAGAAGGCTGGGATCAGGTGCACCGGCAGCGCGATATCGTGCTTGATCGACCAACCTTGCGGCTTCTGAGCGCTGGGCATGGTCTCGCGCAGGGCCCAAAGCGCCGCGCGCTGGGCATCAGACTGAGCCAAGGCCACGTCCAAGGCCCGCCCCTCTTCCAGCGCGCTCCCCAAGGCACGCTCAGCCTGTTCGCGTGCGGTCTCTTCGCACTGGCCGTTCGAAATCTCGACCAAGGCATACCAGGGATAGGGCTCGGCGAAGGGATCACGCAGGCTGTCTTGATAGGCCAGAGTGAAAGCCAATGGCAGGCGCGGCATGAGCTCGAAGGCCGTCAAGCCTGGCCCCAAAGCGCCCTTCAGTTGGGTCAAGAGCGCCAGCGCTTGTTCGGGACTGTCCAGCGCGACAAAGGCCACCTGCTGCCCCTTGGGCTTGGGCCACAGCTTGACCACCACGCCAGTGACCAGCCCCAAAGTGCCCTCGGAACCGATGAAGAGCTGTTTCAGGTCATAGCCGCTGTTGTCCTTGCGCAGCGCGCGCAGCCCGTCCCAAATGCGTCCGTCGGGCAAGACCACCTCAAGGCCCAGGATGTTGTCGCGGGTATTGCCATAGGCCAAGACCGCTGTTCCGCCCGCGTTGGTGGCGACATTGCCCCCGATGCGGCACGAGCCCTTGGCGGCCAACGACACGGGATAGAGCCGGTCGTGTTGGTCGGCAATGGCGTGCAGTTGCTCTAAGATCATGCCTGCATCGACCGTCATGGCGTTGTTGTCCACGTCGATGCTGCGCAAATTGGTCATGCGCTCGGTGGTGACGACGATTTGCCCCTCAGCGGGCACGCCGCCGGCGGCATGGCCGGTGTGGCCCGACTGCGGCACGATGGCGATATCATTGGCGTAGGCCAAAGCCAGCACCGCACTGGCCTCCTGGGTCGAACCTGGCCGGATCACCAGCGCTGCGTCGCCGAAATAGAGGCCGCGATTGTCGTTGTTGTAGTGCGCCAAGTCGTGCTCGCGACCCCAAACGTGCGCCGCACCGACGATGGCCTCGAACTGCGCACGCAGCGCTTCTACTTTGTCCATTGGGGCCTTCCTTGCTGATGCGCAGCGGGCATACCGCCTAGGTTTGAGTGCGAATTTCCTGGACGAACCGCGGGGCGTTAGTGCTAGCCTGCGGCGCTTGCGGAGCAGACAGGCGCCCCCGCCTGCCGCCAGACTGCAACGAAGCGCACAACAAAATCAAGCCGGTCGCGCGTGGCATCCAAGGCCAGAACCGGCAGACCAACAGGACGAGGAGACCCCCATGTCGCGATTGCCCGCCGACAAGCTGCCCTTCAGTTTAGATGAGTACCAGCAGCGCCTGGACAAAACCCGCAAGGCCATGGCCGCCGCCGGCTTGGATACGCTGATCGTCAGCGATCCGTCGAACATGGCTTGGCTGACCGGCTATGACGGCTGGTCCTTTTATGTCCACCAGGCCGTGATTGTCGGCCCCGACGGCGAGCCCTTCTGGTTCGGGCGCCGCCAAGACGCCAACGGCGCGGTGCGCACGGTCTATATGGATCACGCCCGCGTGCTGTCCTATGACGATATTTATGTCCAGAACCCCGACAAGCACCCCATGGAGGTGCTGGTCCAACACCTGGCCGATCACGGCATCGCCAAGGGCCGCATCGGCGTCGAGCTGGACAACTACTACTATTCCGCCAAGGCGCACGCGACCTTGGTCTCTGGCTTGGCGGGCGCAACGCTGGTGGACGCCACTGGGCTGGTGAACTGGCAGCGCGCGGTCAAGTCGGCTCAGGAGCTGGCCTATATGCGCCGCGCGGGCAAGATCGTCGAGCGCATGCACCGCAAGGTCTGGGAGCTGGTCGAGCCCGGCCTGCCCAAGAGCCAACTTGTGGCCGCCATTCAAGCCGAGGCCTTCAAGGGCGCCGAGGATGAGGCCGGCGCATTCGGTGGCGACTATGCCGCCATCGTGCCGCTGTTGCCCTCGGGCTCGGACGCTGCCGCGCCCCACCTGACCTGGGACGACCAGCCCTTCAAGACCGGCGAAGGCACCTTTTACGAGCTGGGCGGCTGCTATAAGCGCTACCACTGCCCTTTGTCGCGCACGGTCTTCTTGGGCAAGCCCTCGCAGACCTTCCTGGACGCTGAAAAGGCCGTGCAGGAGGGCCTGGCAGCGGGCCTAGAAAAGGCGCGCGCGGGCAACGAGGTGCAAGAAATCGCCATCGCTCTGTTCGACACTTTGGCCAAATACGGCATCACCAAAGACAACCGCACGGGCTATCCGATCGGCATCTCCTACCCGCCCGATTGGGGCGAGCGCACCTATAGCCTGCGCCGGGGGGATACCACCGTCTTGCAACCGGGCATGACCATGCATTTCATGACCGGGCTCTGGATGGATGATTGGGGCTTTGAGATCACCGAGAGCCTGGCCATTACCGACGGCGATGCCGAGCTGTTCGCCAACTTGCCGCGCGATCTGCTGGTCAAGGACTA
>CAZHYF010000144.1:0-7599 GCA_964536635.1 uncultured Rhodospirillaceae bacterium
GCGCTGGACGTGCTGCGGTTTGAGCTGGGCCTCAAGGTGCCCGAGCAGGTCTCGGTAGTGGGCTATGATGATGTGCCTATGGCGGCCTGGCCCTCCTACGACCTGACCACCTTGCGCCAACCGGCCAATCAGATGGTGCGCCATACCGTCGATCTCCTGCTCGGTATGATCGACGATCCCGCAACCCCACCCAACCAAGTGCAGATCGACGGCCCGTTGGTCGTGCGTGGCTCTGCACGCGTCCCCAAAGGATGGAGCTCATGAAGGGTTTTGACCCCAAGTTTCAAGATCTTCCCGACTATATCATCGGCATCACCAAGGAGATTTGGGAGGATCGCGGCATCGCGACCCTGCACCGCTACTATAGCGAGGACATCGTGGTGCGCTCGCCGGGTTCGGTGGTGCTGGGCAATCAGAACGTTATCGCCGCAACCATGGCGACCCTGGCCGAATTCCCCGATCGCCAGTTGCTGGGCGAGGATGTGATCTGGTCAGGCGACCCAGCGGCGGGCATGCTCAGCTCGCATCGCATCTATTCCACCGCCACCCACGCCGGCCCCGGCGTCTATGGCCAGGCCAGCGGGCGCAAGCTTGGCTATCGTATCTTGGCCGACTGCCACGCCATCGACAACCAGATCAACGACGAATGGCTGATCCGCGACCAAGGCGCGATTGTTCGCCAAATGGGGCTGGAGCCCGCCCAATATGCCCGCGACCTGATCCTGCGCGAAGGCGGCGCAGAGCGCTGCGTCAAGCCGCTGACACCCGAGACCGATCAGCCCGGCCCCTATCATGGGCGGGGCAATGACAACGAATGGGGCCAGCGCCACGCCGACCTGCTGACCCGTATCATGAGCGCCGACATGGCGGCGATCGAGCAGGGCTATGACCGCGCCGCACACTTGGAATACCCTGGCGGTCAGACCGGCCATTCCTTCGCTGATGCCGACCGCTTCTGGATGGGGCTGCGCGCCAGCTTCCCGCATGCCATCTTTACGATCCACCACCAGATCGGGCGCGATGATCCCATGATGCCGCCGCGCTCGGCGTTGCGCTGGAGCCTGTGGGGCAAGCACGATGGTTGGGGTGCGTTTGGCGAGCCGACCGGCGCCCAGGTCTATGTGCTGGGCATCTCGCACGCTGAGTTTGGCGCCTTGGTGGGTGGCCAGCCCAAGCTGCGCCGCGAGTGGAGCCTGTTCGACGAGACCGCCGTGTGGAAGCAGATCATCCTGCAGACCGGTTAGAGCTTGCTTGCGCGACCCCTCCCGGGGGGGCGTGCAGCTTGAGGGGTAGGACACACACCTGAGACCTGAAGGGGAGGCGGATCGAAGCCTCCCAGAAACGAGAGATGACATGACGCAGGACATGATTGCCCGCATCGTTCGCTACGGCGACCTACAGCCGTGCAAGACGGCCTTTATCGACGCCCACACGCCGGGCTCGGACCAAAAAGAGAATTTCACCATTATTGGCGGGGGCGTTTCCGAAAGCCCCGACCAGCACGTCCATATTCGTCAAACACCGGGCTTCAACATCGGTGCCGCTGGCCAGCCGCCCAAGTGCCGCAACTCGCTGCACAGCCACACCACCGCTGAGGTCTTCTTTGTCCTCAAAGGCCGTTGGCGCTTCTTCTGGGGTCGCTGGGGCACCGCGGGCGAGTTCGTGGCCGAAGAGGGCGATATTTTCAACATCCCGACCGGCATCTTTCGCGGTTTTGAGAATATCGGCACCGACTATGGGATGATCATGGCCGTACTGGGCGGCGATGATGCGGGCGGTGGCGTGACTTGGGCGCCGCAGGTGATCGAAGATGCACGCGACCACGGTCTGGTGCTGGGCGCAAATGGCCTGCTCTATGACACCAAAAAGGGCCAGAGCCTGCCCCACAACGTCCAGCCCATGCCGCTGCTCACCGACGAGCAGCTCAAGGCCTACCCCGAGGTGCCGGTTGAGGCGGTGGTGCGCGATTACGTGGCGCGCTATTGGGATCTGATGGCGCTGGCACGCAACAAGCCCGCCAAGGTGATTGGCCAAGATGCCTTGCTGAAGGACAAGCCCGGCTTTGAAATCGAATTCTTGACGCGCGGCTCGCAGCCGGATGAGATGATTGCGCCCGCCAAGCACACGGTGCTGATGCCGGTACGCGGTCACTGGCGCTTGCGGTTCGACGGCGGGGAGACGGTGTTGAACCCGGGCGATACCTGTCTGATCAATCCAGGCGAGCGCCATGCCATTGCCCCCTCGATGACCGGCGAGGCAAGCCTTTACCGCATCACTGCCACCGACGATCCGGCCGGAGCAACCTGGCAGGGATAGTCGGCGCGCCAAGGGTCGGCGATTGCGCCAACCCTTGGCTCCAGCCACCAAACAGAACCACAGGAAGGCGACCTTCATGAGCAAAATTTTGGCGACCCACGTTGGCAGCCTACCGCGCAGTCAAGCGGTGGTGGACTTCATCTTTGCCCGCGAGCATGGCCAGCCCTACGACGCGGCGGCCTTTGATGCCTGCATGAGCGACGCGGTCGCCCAGACCGTCGCGCGCCAGAAGGCAGCGGGGGTGGATGTCGTCAGCGACGGCGAGACCTCGAAAATCTCCTATGCCACCTACGTCAAGGACCGCTACACGGGCTTTGATGGAGACAGTCCGCGCAATGCGCCCGCCGACCTCAAGATGTTCCCAGGCTTCCTCCAGCGCCTGGCCAACGACGGCGGCACGCCCAAGTATGCGCGGCCGGTGTGCGTCGGCGAGGTCAAGTCCAAGGGGCAAGGCGAGCTGGAAAAAGACATCGCCAACCTGAAGGCCGCCATGGCAGCCCAGGGTATCGCGCGCGGCTTTATGAATGCGGCCTCGCCCGGGGTGATCTCGCTCTTCTTGCCCAACCAGCACTACGCTAGCCGCGAGGCCTATTTGGCGGCTCTGGCCGATGCCATGAAGGCCGAATACGAGACCATCGTTGCCGCAGGGCTGGACCTGCAACTGGATTGCCCCGACCTGGCCCTGTCGCGCCACATGCTGTTCAACGACCTGAGCGACGCCGAGTTCGTGCGCATCGCGGGTCTGCACGTTGAAGCGTTGAACCACGCGCTGCGCGACATACCGCAGGACAAGGTGCGGGTGCATATCTGCTGGGGCAATTATGAAGGCCCGCACTGCTGCGATATCCCCATGGAGCAGGTCTTTTCGACCCTCATGAGCACCAAGTCGCGCTACGTCTTGTTCGAGACCTCAAACCCGCGCCACGCGCATGAATGGCAGGTCTTTGCCGACCGCAAGGCCCAGATCCCGGACGACAAAGTGCTGGTGCCGGGCGTGGTCGATACCACCACAAATTTCGTCGAGCACCCCGAGCTGGTGGCCCAGCGCCTGGAACGCTTTGTCGGCATCGTCGGCCCTGAGCGGCTCATGGCCGGATCGGACTGTGGTTTTGGCACCTTTGCCGGTTTTGGCGCGGTCGATCCCGACATCGCCTATGCCAAGCTGGCCGCGCTGGCGGAGGGGGCGGCCCTAGCCTCGGCGCGGGCTTGATCCCGCTGGTTCTGCTGCCGGGCATGATGTGCGATGCGCGCCTGTTCGGCCCGCAGATCGCTGCTCTGTCCGGGCGCTATCCGATCCTGGTGGCGCCCATGGTAGGGGCCTCCAGCATGGAGGCCCTGACCGAAACCTTGCTGCGCTATGCGCCTCCGCGCTTTGCGCTGGCCGGGCTGTCGATGGGCGGCATTCTTGCAATGGAAATTCTGCGCCAGGCCCCGGATCGCGTCTTGGGGCTAGCGCTGCTGGACACCAACCCCTTGGCTGAGCGGGACGAGATCAAACAGCGCCGTGCGGTGCAAATGGCGGCCGCGCGTGCTGGTGAGCTGGCACGGGTCATGCGCGATGACATGAAGCCCAACTACCTAGCAGACGGCCCTCATCGACAAGAGATCTTGGATCTTTGCATGGCCATGGCGCTGGACCTGGGGCCAGAGGTGTTCGTGCAGCAGTCTTTGGCGTTGCGCGATCGCAAGGATCAATGCCAGACCTTGCGCCACTTTGCCCGCCCTAGCCTGGTGCTTTGTGGGCGCCAGGATCGCCTTTGCCCCGTCGAGCGCCACGAACTCATGGCCGAGTTGCTGCCCGCGGCGCGGCTTGAGATCATCGACGGCGCGGGCCACCTTGCGACGCTTGAACAACCCGATGCGGTGACGGCTGCGCTAGAAGGCTGGTTGGGGCGGGTGCAGTGATGGCGGTTGATGGCAATAAAGGCTGGCACCCGCGCCCCGACCCACATGCCGCGACAAGCATGCCGCTTTCCAAACGAATGCGGACATGGTGCCATGGACGGAAAGTAGTGCGCCATTTCGGCGGCATCCCTGTCACACAAATCTAGGCCGCAGCCCATGTCCAGCCCGCACATTCTCACCTTGAACCCGTCGGACAACATCGCGGTTGCGCTGCGCAAGACCGATGTGGGGGCTAGGCTGCTGCCCGGTGGTCTCGTTGCCGCAGACGCGATCCCCTCGGGCCACAAGCTGGCGCTGACGGGCATCGCTGCTGGTCAGAAAATCATCAAGTACGGCCAGGTTATTGGCGTTGCAACACAGGACATTGCCCCCGGTGCGCACGTCCACGTCCACAACGTCGCTATGGCAAGTTTTGAGCGAAAGCAAAGCTTTGGCGAAGCCGCGCGGCCGACCAACATCTTACCCCTGGCCGAACGCGCAACCTTCAACGGCTACCGGAGGGCGGGCGGCGCTGTTGGAACGCGCAACTATGTCGGCATCGTTACCTCGGTCAACTGCTCGGCCTCAGCGGCCAAGCTGTTGGCCAGAGAGGCTGAACGTTCAGGCTTGCTTGACAGCTACCCCGGCGTGGACGGGATCGTGCCAATCATCCACGGGGCGGGCTGCAGCGTTGCCACGGATGGTGACGGATTTCGAAAATTGCAGCGCGCGATCTGGGGCTATGCCACGCACCCCAATTTCGCTTCGGTCCTGATGCTGGGACTGGGCTGCGAGACCAACCAAATCCCGCTGATGCTCGAGGCCTATGGACGGCCTGTCGATGAAACCTTCCAGTACTACACCTTGCAGAGCGCCGGCGGGACGCGCAAATCCATCGAAAAGGGACTGGTCTGGCTGGAGGCGGCTTTGAAGGAGGCCTCCAAGGCCAAGCGCGAAACCATGGATGCCTCGCATCTGACCTTGGCGTTGCAGTGTGGCGGCTCGGACGGCTATTCGGGCATCACGGCAAACCCGGCCCTGGGCTATGCGGTCGATTTGTTGGTCCAAAACGGCGGCACGGCCGCGCTGGCTGAAACGCCGGAGATCTATGGCGCAGAGAACCTGCTCACCGATCGCGCGGCGAGCCCCGAAGTCGGGCGCAAGCTGGTCGATCTGCTGGAGTGGTGGGAAGACTATGCGCAAAAGCACGGCTCAGAGATGAACAACAACCCGACCCCAGGCAACAAGCAGGGCGGGTTGACGACGATCTTGGAAAAGTCGTTGGGCGCGGTTGCCAAGGCGGGCAGTACCAACCTGAACGGCGTTTATCAGTACGGCGAGAAGATCACCGCCAAGGGCTTGGTCTTCATGGATAGCCCTGGTTATGATCCGGTGTCGATCACTGGCGAGGTGGCCTCGGGCTGCAACATGATCTGCTTCACCACCGGGCGGGGGTCTTGTTATGGGAACAAGCCGGTGCCCTCGATCAAGCTGGCTTCAAACAGCACCATGTACCACCACATGCAAGACGACATGGACATCAACTGCGGCACCATCACGGACGGGTCCGAGACCGTGGCTGAAGCGGGCCAGCGAATCTTCGAGACGATCCTAAAGACCGCCTCGGGTCAGCAAACCAAGTCTGAGGAGCTGGATATCGGCGACGCAGAGTTCGCGCCCTGGCAAACCTACGCGCAGATGTAGGGCCTGGCGGTAGCCCCTGAGGGGCGCTGCCGCCGCTGGTCTAGGCCGGTTGCGGAAAATAGCGCCCGCCAATCACCATCCCCGTAGCCGCCAGTCTTTGGTCGTGGGTCCTGACCTTGCCGAGCACATCTTCAAGCGCAACCGGAGCGCTGCTCACCGACAAAATGCTGGCGTCGCCGAGGCCGCCCACCTCCAACCTGCCCAGCTCGGGCCGGTTGATCGCCTTTGCAGGGGCGCTGGTGGAGGCTGTTATGACCTGCTCCAGCGGCATGCCCAAGGCAAGGAACTTGGTCATGGTGGTTGGCATGTCGTGCGCCGGGCCATCGAGACACAGCACATGAATGTCCGAGGAGATTGTGTCGGGCCAGAAACCGCGCTCAACCATCGCTTGCGCCGTGTCCCAGGAAAACGCGCCCATACCGTGCCCGACGTCGAACAAGACGCCGCGCTCTTTGGCGCGCAGAACGGCCTCTCTGATCCGGCCATCCGCATGAACAGGGCTGTTGGGAAAGGGGCGGAAGCAATGGGTCAGCACATCGCCCGGCCGCAAGCGGTCCACCACCTCCTCATAGGTCGGGGGTGCCTCGTCGATGTGGGCCATGACCGGCAACCCGAGCCGGTCTGCCACATCAAGGGCGATATCGAGCGGAGCAATGCCGTTTTGACCGCTGGTCTTTGCGCCGACGCGTATTTTGATCCCGATAATCTTGTCGCGGTTGGCCTCGGCGACCGCCACGGCCTCGCGTGCTGCCATGAGGCGCAGGTCTTGGCTTTCACCCGCCATGATCGTTGGCGAGAAGGCGTAAATGCCTGCAAAAGAGATGTGCAGGTAGGCCAGAATACGCGCATCGGCCCGCTCGATCACATGCGCGCGAAATCCGGCAAAGTTGCCGGGCCCGGCGCTGCCAGCGTCCACCAAGGTCGGTGATACAGCTTTGCGCGCATAGGCGTCGGCTTCCACCCCCAAGGAGGTGCCGCCCCAATAGACGTGGGTATGCAGGTCGATCAAGCCTGGCACCACCAGCTTGCCAGAAACGTCTACCCGGTTTGCAGCCGTCAGGTTGTCACCAATCGCGCTGACTTTGCCACCTGCAAAGGCAATGTCGGTCACCGCGTCCAGCTTGCGGCTGGGGTCCAAAATCCGACCGCCCGACAGAACCAAGTCATTCGTCATTGCATCTCCTTTGGCGCTGCGCTTGGCGCCGGGTTTGTTGGAAACAAGCAGTCTTGGCCGAGTGTGCTGGCCCTGAGTGTGCCAGACCTGAGCGTGCCGGCCCTGAGCGTGCCGGACCTCATTGTGCTGGTGGCCGTTCGCGTTTGGGCAGCCACCACCCCCTTACCAGCAGGTATAACCGCCGTCTATCACCAGCGATGCTCCGGTCATGTACTTGGCTTCGTCGCTGGCCAGGTAAACGGCCAGCGGGCCGATGTCTTTGGGATCGCCCAGGTCACCCATAGGAATGTTCGCGCGGAGGCCGTCGATGATCTCGGGGTGTTTTTCTGCCCAGATTCTATTGGGCTCGGTCAGGAAGATACCGGGGCAAATGGCATTGACCGTGACCCCCGCCTTGGCCCAATCCACCGCCAGGCTGCGGGTGAGCTGCATGACGCCAGCCTTGGCAGCCTCGTAGTGGCGGCCATGAATGCCGCGTCCGGGGACAAAGGCGTTGATCGAGGCGACATTGATCACGCGCC
>CAZHYF010000145.1:0-7543 GCA_964536635.1 uncultured Rhodospirillaceae bacterium
GACCGTGTGAAAGCCTTGCAAGGGAGATGCAACATGGGTCTTGGCGATATCGTTGATTTGGAGCGCTACCCGATCAAGGACGCGCGGTTTCAAGCGACCTCCAGAGCGGCATTTGACGCCAGTGGTGTGCTGGTTATGGAAGGTTTCGTGCAGCCCGAGGCGATTGCCCAGGTGCGCAGTGAGGGCGAGGCCGCGCGCGCACAAGTCTATACCAAGCCTGAAAAACACACCATCTACCTCAGCGCTCCTGACCCGGAATTTGCCGCTGACCACCCGCGCAATCGTTTGGTCGTTTCCACCAAGGGCTGCCTGACGGATGATCAGATCGGCGCCGCGTCACCGCTCCGCCAGCTCTATGACGATGCAGCGTTTCGCGATTTCTTGTGTGCGGTGCTGGGCGAGGCGGCCCTATACGAATACGCCGACCCTTTGTCCTCGATCAATTTGCACTTCCACGAGACCGGGCAGGAGCTGGGCTGGCACTTCGATAATTCCTCCTTCTCGATCACCTTGATGGTACAGGCGCCCGAAGCGGGAGGGCAGTTCGAGTACGTTACCGGCGTGCGTGACGCCGACGCGGGTGAGATGGGTTTCGATGCCGTTGGCGACGTTTTGGACGGAAAGACCCAGGTTCAAACTCTGGATGCCAAGCCCGGAACTTTGGTCTTCTTTCGTGGGCGAAACTCGATCCACCGCGTTGCGCCGAACCAGGGCGCCCGCACGCGGATGCTCGCCGTGCTGGCCTATAACGCGCAACCGGGTGTGGCCTTGTCTGAAACCGCGCGGATGACCTTTTATGGGCGCACGGGCTAGAAGAAAGGCCAAGAATTTTCTTCCAATTGCTTGCGGGCTTTGCTCTCGGCGGTGCTCAAGATCACAAGCGCCAGATATCAGACGCTCTGGTCGGTCTTGCCCGAAAGCGTGATAATGAACTTGGAGAACAGCTCGCCCTGCGAGCCGATCCTCAGCTTGGCGTAGATATTCTTGCGGTGGATCCGAACGGTACCCGACGCGATGTTGAGAATCTTGCCGATTGCATCAGCCGAATAGCCCTTGAGGGTGTATTCGGTGACCTCGCGTTCGCGTGGCGTCAAGATACCTTCGCCAAACTCTTGGAACGCGCGCTCGATGTTGTCCATGCCGTCGCTGTCCATGTCCGACGCACTGCCCTCGATTTGGGTTGATAGCTCTGCCCAGTGTTGCTGCGCTGCGGCGCAAACAATCGGCCAGAACAGACGCAAATCGAGGATTTCCTTGGCCGAAAACGGCTTGCTCGCCCGCATCAAAGACACCACCACCATGGCCTCGCCCGGCAGATCCACCAGGAAACCAATTTCCTCAGCCAGGCCGGTTTGGACATAGTAGTTGCGAAAATATTCGCCCTGATAGAAGCGGTCGGGGGCGATGTCCTTGAGGCGGTGCAGCCCAGGGGGAACCGCGGTGGTTGCCGCCAGGAAAAAGGGATCAAGAATGTAGGGGCCTTCTTGATAGTCCTCAACAAAGACCTTCCGCTTTTCTGATGGAAAGGTATCGTACAAATCCAACGGCCGCGCCGTGCCGAGGTAACCGAAAATTACCGTATAATCAAAGGCGGCAACCATCTTGATGGCATCCGTTAGGGCTGCTGGGAACCGCGCATCTCCGATGGCGGCGATCAGCGCGCCCGTGGGCTCAAACCAGTCTTTCATCTTCGTCAAATCGTCCTATCCCTAAGTGAATATCACAACGGGGGTATATACAGCCGTTGACATTAATCTTAAAATTCAAGTGATATATGGGATATCCGATCAATCAGGGAAATCAATAGAAGAATGACAAAATCGGCATATACCACACCCAACGGCGCGCAAGACCCGAACGTCATTGCTGAGCTGCGCGGGGTGATCAAACGGTTTGGCGATGTTCTGGCCGCTGATCATCTGGATCTCCAGATCCGCGAAGGCGAGTTCTTGTCCTTCTTGGGCCCATCGGGCTGCGGCAAGACCACTGCTCTGCGCATGCTCGCGGGTTTCGAGGCTCCTTCAGAAGGCGAGGTCTTGCTGGATGGCGAGGTTGTCAATCGCCTGGAAGCGCACCGCCGCCCGGTCAACATGGTGTTTCAACACTATGCTTTGTTTCCGCACCTGACGGTTGCCCAAAATATTGGCTATGGCCTAAAGCAACGACGCCCGCGACTGCCAAAGGCCGAGATCGCCGAGCGGGTCAGCAAGGCGCTGGAGTTGGTGCAGTTGCCTGGCTTCGAAGGGCGCCGCGTCTGGGAGATGTCGGGCGGTCAGCAACAGAGGGTGGCGCTGGCGCGCGCGATCATCAACGAGCCCAAGATGCTGCTGCTTGACGAGCCGCTGGCGGCGCTGGACCGCAAGCTGCGCAAAGATATGCAGATCGAGCTGCAGAACATCCAACGCTCGCTGGGCATTACCTTCATTCTTGTGACGCACGACCAGGAAGAGGCGCTGTCGATGAGCGACCGAATTTGCATCATGCGTGATGGACGGATCGTTCAGGTTGGCAGCCCTCAGGACCTCTATGACCGCCCGAAGAACCGGTATGTGGCGGGCTTTGTCGGGACGTCCAACTTCTTCGATGGCCAGGTGAGCGCGCTCGCAGATGGTCGGGTAGAAGTGGCGCTAGAAGCGGGCTTGGGCCTTGCGGGTCAGCAGGTCGGCAGCTTGGACGTGGGGCAGGCGGTAAGCGTCAGCGTGCGCCCTGAACAGATCCAACTTAGCCGGTCGGCCGGAGCAGAAGGTCAGCTTCCAGTAAAGGTGCTCAATCGCATTTTTCTGGGGGAACACACTGAATACCTTGTGAAAAATCAGACCCTGGGCGAGTTCCTGGTTCTGGTTCCAAGGCAGTCGGAAGCCCAGGAAGGGCCGTTCGCAACCGGTGACAGTTTGCAGGCGTCTTGGGACGCTGCCGCAGCGCTCGTGCTGGATCGCAGCTAGGCGCCGCCAAAGAACACGGAAAGATTTTGTCAACAGGAGGAAACCATGACGAAACATCCAGATCACATGAGCAAGAAGCAGTTCATGGAAGAGCTACAGCGCTTCAAGAAGGGCTCGGTGACCCGCCGTCATTTCTTGAACGTAACTGGCCTTGGCGCAGCAACGGCAGTCTTGGGCGCTGCGGTGCCGGGGCTCATGTCTCGACCAGCCTTTGCAGCGGGCGATATTGGGGATCGCGTTGTTTTGGCGACCTGGCCGAACTACCATGACCCGGACAACTTCGACGCCTTCACAGCCGCGACCGGTGCTCACGTTCAGGTCAATGTTTTTGGATCGAACGAGGAAATGTTGGCCAAGTTGCAGGCCGGTGCGACCGGTTGGGACGTGTTCGTGCCGACCAACTACACCATCACCACCTACGTTGGTGAAGATCTGATTGAGCCGCTGGATACATCGCTGCTGCCGAACTACGACCCCAAGGCCTACGACCCACGCTTTGCTGAGGCTGGCTCGGTTGATGGCAAGCTCTACGCTGTTCCCAAGAACTGGGGCACGACCGGCTTCGTGGTCAACACCAAGCACAGCGGTGGCGCTGCCATTGATAGCTGGAAGGCCTTCTTCGATCTGACCCGCGACAGCTTCTCGGGCCGCAGCATGGTGCACGACTACCAGTTGACCACAATTGGTAACGCGCTGAAGTACTTCGGTTATTCCTTCAACTCGGTTGATACTGCTGAGCTGGCTGATGCCGAAAAGCTGCTGATCGATTGTAAGCCGCACCTGTTTGCGATCTCGTCCGACTATCAGCCCGCCATTCGCAACGGCGATGCTTGGATGTCCATGGCTTGGACCGGCGACGGCAAGCAGCTGAACTCTGACATGCCCGAGATTGCTTACGTCTTGGGTAAAGAGGGCGGCGAGATCTGGTCAGACTACTACGCTGTTCCCAAGGGAGCCCCGCACCGCGCAGCAGCCTATGCATTGATCAACTTCATGCTTGACCCTGCGGTCAACGCCAAGGAAGTGCTGGCGCATGGCTACCCGTCGGCTGACGCCCACACCAACGCGCTGCTGCCCGAAAGCCTGCTGAACGACCCGATCCTCTACCCGGCGCAAGAATTGCTGTCGCCGCTGGAGTTCGGTGCTGCTGTCACCCTGACCGACCCCAACCGTGCCGAGCTGATGGCGCGCTTCAAGTCGGCCTAAGGCCAGCCAACGGACGAAGACGACATGACACAACGCACAAGAAACTTTCTGCTTCTGGCTCCAGCGGGGACTTTGTTCCTACTGATGCTGGTGGTGCCTTTGACTGTCGTCTTCATCTTTAGTTTTGGAGAGCGGGGGGCGGCCGGTGGCTATGTCCCCGCTTTCACTCTGGATCAATACGCCAACCTGCCAGCGCGCTGGGCTGCGTTTCGCAACACCATGATGCTCGCACCGACTGGGACGCTCGCGGCTTTGCTGATCGCCTATCCGCTCGCTTATTTCTTGGCGGTCAAGGTCAGCGATAAATGGAAGTTGGCACTCCTGGTTTTGGTGATCGTGCCGTTCTGGACCTCGATCTTGATCCGCAGCTACGCTTGGATTTTCCTGCTCGGCGGGCGGGGTATTCCGGCCTTGTTGGGCTGGCTCGGTCTTGAGGGCATCCGGTTGATCAACACGCCATTCTCGGTGCTGGTGGGGATTGTCTACGGCTACCTGCCGCTGATGGTGTTCCCGATCTTTGTGAGCCTGGACCGGCTGGATAAGCGCCTGCTTGAGGCCTCCTCAGATCTTGGGGCCAAGCCCTGGCGCACTTTCTTGCAGGTCACCCTGCCGCTGTCGATTCCCGGCATGGCGACCGGCTGCATGTTGGTCTTCATTTTGTTGATGGGCGAATATCTGATCCCGGCGCTTCTGGGCGGTGGCAAGGTCTTCTTTGTCGGCAATGCCCTGGTCGATCTGTTCTTGCAATCGCGCAACTGGGCTTTCGGGTCTGCTGTTTCTGTAACTCTGGTCGTGGTGATGTTGATCACGGTGACCCTCTATATGCGCTTTATCTCACGGGTGGGTGGCACCCGTGACGATGTCGCTTTGATGTGAGGCCGCGATGAGACTCTACGCTGCGCTTGTCTATCTCTTCCTCTATGTGCCGATCGGGGTGATCGCGCTCTTCAGCTTCAACGCCGGCAGGCACGCGAGCCAACTGCAGGGCTTTTCGGTCAAATGGTACGGCAAAGCACTGAACAATCCGTTTGTGATGGACGCGCTGCAGACCAGCTTGATTGTTGCTCTGACTGCGGCCACTTTGGCCAGCGTTTTTGGCGCTATGGCGGCGGTGGCCTTGCAGGGCATGCGAGGGCCGGTGCGGACGATCTTCGACGGCTTGATTTATATCGCCGTGATGATCCCCGGCATCGTGATCGGTATCGCCACGTTGATTGGTCTTGTGACGCTGTTCGACCAACTCAACCCACTGATCGCAGCGGTCTGGCCCTCAGGTTTGCAAGCCCCGAAGCTACAGATGGGCATGCTATCGCTGATTGGCGCGCACACCATGTTCTTGATGGCGCTGTGCATTATCATCGTGCGCGCGCGGCTGTCTGGCATGGACCGCTCGCTGACCGAGGCCAGCGCGGACCTCTACGCCACACCGATGGCGACCTTCCGGCAAGTGACGCTGCCGTTGATTTTCCCTGCGATCGTTGCCGGTTTCCTGTTGAGCTTCACCTTCAGCTTTGACGATTTCATTATCGCCTTTTTCGTTGCTGGGTCCGAAACCACGCTTCCGATCTACGTCTTTTCTTCGATCCGTCGCGGTGTCACGCCCGAAATCAATGCGATCGGCACCATGGTGTTGGGGGTCTCGCTGCTGTTGTTGATCACGGCGCAAATCTTGCTCAGACAAGGGGAGAAAAAATCGCGATGACACTGGATTTTCCTGCTGCCGCACGGGGCTTCGCCCGACCGCTGGCCAGTCGCGTCGCCTTTGTCACGGGTGCTGGTTCCGGGATTGCCCGCGCCGGGGCCTTGGCCATGGCGCGTTGCGGGGCGCATGTGGTGGTAACCGACCGCGACACGGCGTTGGCGGAAGCCACCGCAGAGGTGATCAAGTCTGAAGGGCTCGGGGCGACAGCCATGACGCTTGACGCCACCGACGATGCGGCGCTTGAGGGGGCCTTGGCGGCAACCATCGCCCAGCATGGTCGGTTGGATGTGCTGCACTCGCATGCCGGGTTGCAGATCGAAGGGCCGCTTGAGGCGGTGCCGGTTGGGGCCATGGATGCCTCATGGGCGCTGAACGTGCGCGCCCACTTTGTGGCCGCCAAGGCGGCGATTGCGCAGATGCGCGCGCAGGGCGGTGGCTCGATCATTGTCACAGCGTCAAACTCTGGCGTGCAGTTCGACCGCGAGATGATCGCCTATGCCACCTCAAAACACGCGGCCGTGGCCATGGTGCGCCAGATGGCGGCCGACTACGCCAAGGATAACATCCGTTTCAACGCTTTGTGTCCGGGGTTCGTGGATACGCCGTTCAACGCAGGCTTCGAGGTCCAGATGGGCGGCCGGGCGGCCTTGGAACGCTACGTTGCCAGCAGTATCCCCATGGGGCGCTGGGCATCGGTCGAGGAGATCGCCGACGCGATTGTGTTCTTGGCCTCGGACATGTCGTCGTTCGTCACCGGTCATGCGCTGGTGATCGACGGAGGCGAATGCATCTAAGGCAGCAAGCCTTGTCACAGGAAAGCGGGGGAGCCATCCATGTCAGGTATCAATGCAAGCGGTCGTTTGGCTGGTAAGGTCGCGGTTATCACCGGCGGAGCCGCTGGCATGGGGCGCGAGGCGGCTCTGACATTCGCGCGCGAGGGCGCTAAGGTCAGCATTTTCGATATCCAAGACGATCTGGGCGCCGAGACAGTGGCCATGATCAAGGACATGGGGGGCGAAGCGGCCTTCTTTTCGTGTGATGTGACCAAGGCGGCAGACATCGACCGCGGTTTCGCTGGAGCCATAGAGACCTTTGGCCCCTACAATGTCTTGTTCAATCATGCTGGCACCATCATCGTCGCGCCGCTGCACGAGACCTCGGAAAGCGAATACGACCGCCTGATGGACATCAACGTCAAGTCAGCCTTCCTGGTCACACAGCGCGCTGTCAAACACATGAGCGACAACGGCGGCGGCTCGATTGTTATTACGGGCTCGATCGCCTCTGAGCTTGGCTATGCCCTGGAAGCGGTCTACTGCATGAGCAAGGGGGCAGTGTTGCAGCTTATGCGGACCATTTCGGTCGAGTATCGCGACGCCGGTATTCGCTGCAATGCGGTCTGCCCTGGTTTCGTGGAGACCGCTCATGGTCTGCGCGAAATCTCTGAGCTCGATGCCGCCGGTCAGCAATGGGAAGAAGAAGGCATGGCAGCCACGCAAGGGCGGATCTGCCGCCCGGGTGAGGTTGCCAACGCCGTGCTGTTCTTGGCCTCTGACGAAGCCAGCTTTGTCAATGGCACCGCGCTGTATGTCGATAACGGATGGTACGCCAAGGGCTAAAGCAAGCCGCGAATGAGTGGCAACACGAGAGAGCATGGACTTGCGTTAAAAATCAGTCAGCTAGAGCTGAAGGG
>CAZHYF010000146.1:0-7520 GCA_964536635.1 uncultured Rhodospirillaceae bacterium
TGAGGAGACGTTCGATCCAAGCGCGCTAGGGAGCCTCGCCGAACCAACCTGCCTCCAAGCTCTGCGATTTATCCCCAAAAGAGAACATAATTTTCAAATGCCCCTGAAAACTGTGGATAAGCCGACTTTCTGCACCGGCGTCGCCCAGCAGCACTGCCCACGCCGCGCCGCTGTGCCTCTTGCGCGCGCGCCTGCGGACTGTCAAACCTGCAAAGCTACCTTCCAGCGCTCTTTGGGGTCTCATGCTGTCCTACCAACACGCCTACCACGCGGGCTCCTTGACCGATGTCCACAAGCACGCCTGCCTGCTGAGCCTGCTGGAGATCCTCGGCAAACGCCATCCCAAGCTCCAGTACTTCGAGACCCACGCCGGACGCGCACTCTATGACCTGACAGGGCCAGAAGCGCGCAAGACCCGCGAAGCCGAAGTAGGCACGTTGGCCCTGCAAGACATACCGCCGCAAGACTTGGCCCGGCTCTCCCCGACCTTGGCGCGCTATGGCGAACTCAGCGCCGACCCGCAACGCTATCCAGGATCCCCGGCGCTGGCGCGGGCCGTTCTGGGCAAGCGCGCGCAGCTCCACCTGGCCGAATTGCACCCCCAAGAGGCCAAGGCGCTGGCCGCCTGGGCCAAGGGTGACGGGCGCATTCAGGTACATCGCAAGGACGGCTATGCCATGGTGGCCGAGCGGTTGACCTCTGCGCCCAGCTTGGTGCTGATCGACCCCTCCTATGAGATCAAGAGCGAATACCTGTTGGCGGCCGAGCGTGCCGTGGCTCTGGCCCAGGAGCAGCCGTCTTGCTGCCTGGCGCTCTGGTATCCCATGCTGGCCGATGGGCGGGAGGCTGCGCTGGAAGCGGCCGTCAAAGCCAGAGCGCAAGCAAGCGGGCAGGCTGCCCTGCAAGTCGCCTTGCGCTTTCCTCCCCTGGAACACCGCCAAGGTTTTCGCGGCACTCAAGGATCGGGCCTGATCATCTTAGGCAGCAACCTCGGCCTGGTGCGTAAGCCGCTGTCCGCCACCGTCAAGGCCATCGCCAGCGCCTTTGCCGGTCAGCGCGCCATGACCGCCGCCGTCACTTGGCTGGTCAAGCCCGCCCCTTTGGGCTAAGACCGCCAGCAGTCGCCCGAAATCCTCCCTTGCTCTAAGGCCCCCATGCAGCGCTACGACATCTTTTTGACCTGCCCGCCCGGCCTGGAGCGCGTTCTTGCGGACGAAGCCCTGGCCACGGGTTTCAACAACCCGCGCCCCGTTAAAGGCGGTGTGACCTTTCAGGGCGGCTGGCAGCACGTCTGGCGCGCCAACCTGGAGCTGCGCTGCACCACCCGCGTTTTGATCCGTATCGCCAGCTTTGAAGCCAAGCAGCTCAGCCAGCTTGAGCGCCACGCGCGCGGCGTCGATTGGGCCGCCGTGCTGCCGCCAGCCTGCAGCCTGGCTGTCGAGGCAAGCTGCCGCAAATCGCGCATCTATCACTCCGGCGCGGCGCAAGAGCGGCTTGAGCTGGCCTTGCAGGACGCTTTGGGCTGTCGCATCAGCAAGACACCCGAATTCACCATCAAGCTGCGCATCGACCACGACCTCTGCACGATCAGCCTGGATACCTCGGGCGCGCCGCTCTATCAGCGCGGCCACAAGCAAGCGGTCGGCAAGGCCCCCATCCGCGAGACCATGGCCGCAGCCTTCCTGCGCCTTGCTGGCTATGATGGCAGCGAGCCGCTGTTGGACCCCATGTGCGGCTCTGGTACCTTCGTCATCGAGGCAGCCGAGATGGCGGCAGGCCTCAGCGCGGGCCGTTCGCGCCGCTTCGCCTTCCAGGCTCTGCCCAGCTATGACGAGGGCGGCGCGCAACCGCGCTCTACCGAGCACCCCAAGGGGCCGCCGCGCTGCTTCGGGTTCGACCGCAATGCCGGCGCAATTGCCGCCAGCCAGGCCAACGCCGCGCGCGCCGGCCTGAGCCTTGCCACGCGCTTTGAGCAAGGCGCGCTCGCGCAGATCGCCCCGCCCTGCCCCGAACCGGGCCTGGTGATGGTCAATCCTCCTTATGGCGGACGGATCGGCGACAAGCGCCAGCTCTATGCGCTTTATGGCGCTCTGGGGCAGACGATGAAACAGCGGTTCGCGGGTTGGCGCCTGGCTTTTGTGACCAACGAACCGGGGTTGGCCAAGGCAACCGGGCTTGATCTGCTGGAGCCCTCCGCGCCCATCGACCACGGCGGGCTGACAGTGCGGCTCTATCAGGCGAAACCGAGCTAGCCGTCGAAGCGATAGCTAGAGGCCGTCACGCCCCCGAACAGGTCTACATCGTGATAGATACGCACCGCGCGCGCCTGCTCGGCTGCGCCCAGCGCCACGAACAAGGGCACCAGGTGATCTTCCTGGGCGTGGCAGACCCGCGCGTAAGGAGCCGCCTCCCAGTCTAACATGGCCTGGCTGCGCGCCTCGGGTTCCAGCGCCAACGCCTGATCAAGCCAGGCATCAAAGGCCGCCGAGGGCTCCTTGGCACCCGGCCCAAAAAGCCGCAAATTGTGATAGGACAGGCCCGAACCGACGATCAACACCCCCTCGTCGCGCAAGGGGGCCAAGGCACGCCCGACCGCCATATGCTCAGCCGGGTCATAGCTGGCGCGCATCGACAATTGGATCAGGGGCACGTCGGCCTCTGGATACATGATGGCCATGGGCACGAAGGTGCCGTGGTCAAAGCCCTGCTCTGTGTCAATCGCACTGGGCAGGCCCGCCGCCTGCAGAAGCTCCGCCACCCGCTGCGCCAAGACCGGATCACCCGGCGCCGGGTAGACCAGGCTATAGGTCTCCTCGGGAAACCCATAATAGTCATAAACCATAGGCGGCCTGGCGGCCCCCATGACCTTATAGCTCTCTGCCTCCCAGTGGCCCGAGATCATCAGCACCGCCTTGGGCTTGTCGCCCAGATCGCGCACCATGTCTTGCAAAGAGCGCTCCAGATTGATCAGAGCCTGGCGCATGGCCGGGATCCAGGGCCAAGGGCCGCCACCGTGCGAAATGAAATAGCTGGGCAAGGTTCGAGACATGGGCGCCTTCCCTTGTTGGATCGGTTTGCATGCTCCTTATCACATCGCGGTGCCTCCTGGATAAGGATTTGCGCGCGCCAAGCCACCAGACCTGGCCTGCAAGCCCCTTGTCAGGCGATCAAAGGCTGCCTATGAGCTAGGGTATGCCATCGCTTCACGACACCCTCTCTCAGCTTTACACCGGCGACACCGGCGGGGCGCACCGCTTTCGCTTTGCCATGATCGGGTTTGATATCCTGGCCATCGCCTATTTTTTGCTGACCTCGGTGGTCGAGCACCAGGATTGGTTCTATCTGTTCGATGCCGCGCTGGGCCTGGTCATGCTGGCTGACCTGCTGGCGCGCTTATGGATCGCCAAAGACCGTTTCGGTTTCTTCTTGTCGATCAGCAGTCTGGTTGATTTGCTGGTGGTGGTGACCTTCCTTCTGCCCCTATTCGCTGAAAACCTGGCCTTCTTGCGGGTCTTGCGCACGCTGCGCCTACTGCGCTCCTACCACGTCTTGCAGAGCCTGCGCCGCCAATGGCCGGTCTTCGCCAAGAACGAGGAGATCATCCAAAGCGTCATCAACCTGCTGGTCTTTATCTTCTTCATTACCGCGCTGGTTTATGTCTTCCAGCACCAGTCGAACCCGGCGATCAACTCCTATGTCGATGCGCTGTATTTCACCGTGACGACCCTGACGACCACGGGCTTTGGCGACATCACCTTGACCGGCAACATGGGGCATCTTTTGTCGGTGGTGATCATGGTGGTGGGCGTCAGCCTGTTTTTGCGTCTGGTGCAGACCATCTTTCGCCCCGCCAAGGTGCGTTATGCCTGCCAGAGCTGCGGCCTCAGCCGCCACGATCCCGACGCCGTGCACTGCAAGCACTGCGGCGCGATCATCAAGATCGAAACCGAGGGCGCCTAACCGCCTCCAGCTTGGCACCAGCCCTAGCGCCGCTTGCTGTCCACTTGCCTGTGATCCAGTCGCGGCAAGGGGCGCACCACCAGCGGGCTCGGCTCGGGGCGCAAGCCCTCAGGCCGCAGCGGCACGTCGGCCAGCAAGCCGCGAATACGCCGCAGCGCGTCTTGATGCTCGACCTTGCGCGGGCGGCGCGCCTTGGCTTTGCGGGCCTGAACGATCAGCACACCCGCAACCAGCTTGGCCCAGCGCCCGCCCAGTTGGTCCCAACGCCGCGCGTGGCGACGCACCAGACGGCTGTTGCGCGGCGGGAAATAGAGCCCGCCGTGCAGGGTAAAGGTCTCAAAGCCCGCGCCTTTGAGCTGGCCATTGATCTGCCCCGGCGTAAAGGGCTGGCCGTAGCCAAACGGCGAGCGCTCTGAACGGCTCCACAGCCCCGCGCGGTTGGGCACGATCATCAGCACTTCGCCCTGATCGTGCAGCACGCGATACAGCTCTGAGGTCAACGCTGGGATGTCGTGAGAGAACTCCATTTGATGCAACAGCAAGATGCGGTCCAGACTGGAATCGCGGAAGGGCAGCGCGCCGCCCTTGATCATCAGCGTGCGGTTGCAACGGTGTGCGCGGGCCTCGGGCGTCTCGTGCAAGGGTTCTGCGGGCCAAGACACATGCCCCATGCGCTGTGGTAGCGCGACAAAGCACTGTTCGGGCTTGGGGTCCAGGCGATCAAGAACCGGCAAGGGATAGCCAACAGCCAAAAGGTGCTGCTGTGCCAACGAGCCCCAGAGCGTCTGGACATAACCAGCCAAGCTGTCGCCCACCAGCGCGCCCCAGGGCGTGGCGTAAAAGGCTTCCAAACTGCGGGCATCTAACCACATGCGCGTCAGCACCCCTTTTCTAGTGACTGGTTTCAGGCTAGCCTGCTTCAGACTTAAGCATTTTCTACGAGGCTGCAAGCTATGGCTGATTGGATGATCAACCTGATCCCGTTCGCAAGTGACAACTACGCCTACCTGATCGAGAGCGACGAGGCTCTGGCGGTGGTCGATCCTGGCGAGGCCGCGCCGGTCATGGCCGCGATCGAGGCCCTGGGCAAACCCTTGCGACAGATCTTGATCACCCACCACCACGGCGACCACGTTGGCGGTGTTGCCGCGCTGAAGGCCGCCCACGACGCCGAGGTCATCGGGCCCAAAGCCAGCGCGGGCAGACTGACGCTGGACCGCGCCGTGGCGCAAGGTGACCGCTTCGATTGCCTGGGCGCGGAGCTGGAGGTGATCGAAACACCCGGCCACACGCTGGACCATGTCTCATATTATTCAGCGGGTCACAGCGGCCTGTTCTGCGCCGACTGCCTGTTCGTGTTGGGCTGCGGACGCGTGTTCGAGGGCGACGCTGCCATGATGTGGGCCAGCTTGTCCAAGCTGCGCGCCCTGCCCAACGATACGCTGGTTTTCTGCGGCCACGAATACACCATGTCCAATGCCCGCTTTGCCCTGGCGCAAACTCCGGATGATGCGGCGCTGCAATCGCACATCGAACGCCTGAAAGCGCGCCGCGACCAGGGGCAACCGACCGTGCCCTCGCTGCTGGAAGACGAAAAGCGCTTCAATCCCTTCCTGCGCTGCGATGATCCGGCCTTCCAGGCGTCAGTTGGCCTGAGCGGTCAATCCGCCGAGGCTGTGTTCGCCGAGGTCCGCGCGCGCAAAGATTCCTTCTAAGTCTCCCTTTCGAAAGAAGCCCCTATTCATGATGAAGTTGCTGCACTCTCCGGCGTCTCCTTTTGTCCGCAAGGCCGTGATCGCCGCCCACGAGCTGGGTCTGACCGACCAAATTGAGATCATTCACGGCGACTACAACGACCCGGACAACATGCTGTTCAAGGTCTCGCCGGTCGGCAAGTTGCCCGCGCTGGTCGCCAAAGACGGCCGCGTCTTTACCAGCTCGCAGACTATTTGCCGCTTTCTGGACACCCAGAGCGACGCGCGCGCGCTGTTCCCGGCCAATGACCACGCCAAATTTCGTGTGATCGAAAACGAGGCGCTGGCGGACGCTCTGATGGACGCCGCCGTGGACCGCATGCGCAATCGCCGCAAGGCCGACCAGGACCCCTCGGCGGCCGAAGAGGCCAAGTTCAAGCGTCGGGTAACCGCCATTTTGGACGCCATGGAGGCCAATCCCGGTTGGCTGTCGGACAAGTTCTTCATCGACGACATCGCCTGGATTTGCGCGCTGGAATATTTGGACTTCCGCTTTGGCGATGAAGATTGGCGTCAAGGCCGCCCATCGCTGACCGCTTGGTATGACATGCACGCCGACCGCCCGTCGGTGGTGGCCTCGCGTCCGAGCAACGCTTAGCGCAAAGCCGGGCCCTTGGCCTCAAGAGCGCAGGCGACTTTGCGGGCTTGCCAAGGAGATAGAGCGCGTTAGGCGAATGCAGTTCGACGAGGCGCGCTCTTGCCGTGACCCGAGCGCCCCGGCCGGGACATAACAACGAGACCGTCCAGAGCCTTAGCCTGGACCAAGGAGGACACATGCCCAATTTCATCCTGGCCTATCACGAAGAACGCCAATTCGACACGCCCGAGCAAGGCGCTGAACAGCAGATAGCCTGGGGCGCCTGGCTGCATGGCCTTGGCGACGCCGTGGTCAGCCCCGGTCAGCCACTCGGCCCCTCGCAAGTCGTGCGCCAGGGCGGTGCGGTCGAACCGCTCAGCGGGCCCGCCGCGCTGATGGGCTACACCATCGTGGAGGCCGAGACCATTGAAGAAGCCATCGACATGGCCAAAGCCTGCCCCTTCTTGGAGATCGGCAGCATCGAGGTCGCCCAGTGCTATAGCATGCCGGGTGGCGGCTAGATTTCACCAAGCTAGACGTCAGGGGTCGCGCCGTGCCGCGCCCAGGCCTCATAGCTGCGGTCGCCTTTGAGCTGCTTGAGCCAGAGGCGCGCTGCTTGCCGGGCCCGGATCTCCAGGCGCTCGCTGCCGGGCGGCAGACGCAACCAATCCCAGGCACCAAGCCTCGCTTGGGCTCCCCCTGCAACCTCGACCCCAGCCTCTAGGGCCAGGATCTCGCCACCGCATGGCCAATCCAAGCACAACGCCTGCCCAGCGTCGAGCGCGACCAACGACACGCACTCGTGCGCGTCCTCATAGAGCGGTTGCCGGCTGCGCGTCTTTTCGGCCACTTGCGCCGCCGTCAGGCGCGTTGCGACCTGCTCCTCGGCGCTCATCTGCCAGAGCTTGACCAGGATGGTACAGCCCCCCTTGCTGCCCGGCGTGTGCTGCGAGCCAATCGGATTGCGCACATAGGAGCCCGCCGGAAAATCGCCGTAGGCATCCGAGAACACGCCGTCCAGCACCAGGAATTCCTCGCCGCCGCCGTGGCTGTGGGCGGAAAATGTGGCGCCCGGCTCAAAGCGCACGATCGAGGTCGCCCGCGCCACTTCCCCGCCCACCCGGTCGAGCATAAAGCGCGCCACCCAACCTGCAGGTGAGGCCACAAAGCCTGCTGCATCAAAGGCCACCTGGGCAAGGTGATCGAAGTCGGATCGCAGCTTCATACTA
>CAZHYF010000147.1:0-7468 GCA_964536635.1 uncultured Rhodospirillaceae bacterium
CCGCCAAAGATGCCAAAGTGGCCGTTTTCGTCGGGCCCGGTGCGGAAGGAGTTGACTTGGTTCATGTGCAGATCTTTCGTTTCGCGCGATCCTGCCGATTTAAGCGAGGCGGTCGCGCATGTCTAGCGGCGAAACAGGGTCTAGCGCGCGTATGAGGGGTTAGGCCGCGGCTCCAGCGCCAGCAGCCTTACAGAAGGCCGCGATCTTTTGCAGGTCTTTGACGCCCCGCTCGGCCTCAACGCCGGAAGACACATCGACGATCTGGGCCCCCGTCAGGGCGATGGCTTCAGCCACGTTTTCAGGGGTCAAGCCACCCGCCAGCAGCCAGGGGCAAAAGGCCTTGTAGTTGGCCACCAACTGCCAATCAAAGGCGACCGCATTGCCGCCGGGCCGGTCGGCGCCCTTGGGCGGCTTGGCATCGAACAGCGCCAGGTCAATGGCTTCTTCGTATTCGTAGGTCCACTCGAAGTCTTTTGCGGATTCGATGGGAAAGGACTTGCAGATCTTGACGTTGTGGCGCTCGCGCAGCCAAGCACAGAAGGCGGGCGTCTCCTCGCCATGCAACTGGATCACATCAACCGGCAGATCAAACAGCAACTCTTCGACAAAGCTTTCGGCCGGGTTGACCATCAGGGCAACGGTTTGAATACGGCCCTTTGCCGCCTTGACCAGCTTGCGCGCCTTGGCTGGCGCAATCGCCCTTGGGCTCTTGTCATAGAAGACGAAGCCCGCATAACTGGCCCCAGCCGCAATGCTGGCCTCCAGCGCCTCGTTGGTGGTGATGCCGCAGATCTTTACCTCAGCCAAAATCCCCTCCCTCGTTAGGCGACACGCGTCGCGCCCGGCCGCCAGCCGGTTCGGATGTAAAACACGATCGCCGAGACCGTCACCAAGCCGATCACAATCATAAAGGATAGAAGCATGCCAGCAAAAGACCAGATAAAATAAGACTTATTGAGCGTTATCGTGCCGTACTCGTCCACGGCCTCAAGCACCATGGGGAAGAAGCCGTCGATGATGCGGCGCAGACCCATGAGAATAAAGAAGGGCGGCAAGATAGTTCCAGCAGCCACCAGCAGCAGCTTGATGTTGATCGCGCGCGAGGTGAGCCAAGAGTCCGTCAGCGTATAGGGCGCATCAACGGCGGTGGCCGGAAAAACGAAACCCAGACGCATAAAAGTCATCAGCGTCGCAAGCGCGCAGAGCCAGAACACCAAGACCTGGAGGGCGGGCGCCCAGCTCCACAGCACCAACCACATCAAGATGCCGACGAGGAACAGGGGCAGCATCAGCACAACGATGGTGCTGAGGCTCTTCAAGAAGCGCCAATAGCGCACGATCCCGGCGGCAGACAGATCGGGGATCACTTCGAGGCGGTCCAGCAGCAACAAGCGATAAAGCGCGATGGCAACCCAGCATTGGATGATCAGATTGACCACCAACACCTCGGCGGTTTGCACCAACCAAGTCGGCAGCCAGGCATAATTCATATAGATGACTTGATCAGCACCAATGTAGAGGCCAACGCTCAGCATATAGGGCAAGGCGCAAAGCACGATGATGTGGAAAAACTTTTCCTTCAGCTCGGCATAGCAATCGACAATCGTACTAAGGACTGGGATGTCCGGGTAAAGAACGGTCATGGCTTCACCGTCATCGTTGAGAGGCTTTCTTGTTCGCTTGGCCGATGGGTTTGCGCCAAAAGACAAGCACTTGCAAGAGCGCTCTGCCCCGCCTGGGGACGCCGCTCTGATCGCGCGGCGCTAGCGCCGCGTCGCCAGCTTGGTTTGCACCAGCAAAGCCTTGCTGCTGGCCTGGCCGGACTCGCGCAGGCTGTCCAGCTCACGCTCGGCGGCTTTGAGCGCGCGCCGGGTCTGGCGCAGATTGCGGCGCGTCGCACCCCCTGCAAGCCAAGCAATCGCAGCCCCCCAGAGAAGCCCGAAGCCAACGAAGGCGAAGAGCCAGCCCCAAACCGGCAGCGCGATGGCGCCATCGTACAAAACGTCAGCATCAAGGGCCAGGGGCTCCGGGTTGGAGAGCACCAGCACGAGGCCCACGAACAGGCCGAAAATGGAGAGCAAGCTGAAGACAAATCGCATCACGCTGGAACCGGCTCCTGTTGTTGGGTTTTGGGATCAGGTAGGCGCGCCTCTAATCGAATGCAAGCAACGCGTCCGCGAGCTGGGGCTATACTGGGGCTGAACGGTGCCCTGGGCTCAAGCGCTTAGCGACCTGCATCCTTCGCCTTTCCTCACTCAACAAACGCTCTCTAGCTGGACGTACCGCAAAGAGGCTCGTCGCTAATCTGGCAGCAGCCCCGCTGAGGCCCATCCCGGGCCAAACCGATGCGCCAAGAGCTGCCCTATCGTTATCTGCCTAATCGTTATCAGCCAAGTCCGGGTTCAGGCGTTGGCGCAACTGCTTACCAGCCTTGAACAATGGCACGCGTTTTTCGTCCACATCGACCGATTCACCGGTGCGCGGATTGCGCGCCACCCGAGCGTCGCGCTGCTTCACCGAAAAGGCCCCGAAGCCGCGCAATTCGACGCGATTGCCTTGGCTCAAGGCGCTGCTGATTTCATCGAATATGGTTGCCACCAAGCTCTCGACATCGCGCAAAAGCAGGTGCGGGTTGGCATCAGCGATGCGCTGGATAAGTTCCGATCGAGTCATAAGGCATTCTGGACTTGGTTCTTATTGCGGCCCCTTGTTAGGTCAAAGAACCGAGCGCCGCTAGCTTGGCGCCGCCAAGCAGCATGCCAAAACAAGCCCCCCTTCGCAAGTAAGAGGTGAAATACGTCCCATTTCAGCCCCTGCGCCTGGGGGCAATCTGGCCGCATCCCACCGAACCAGCGCTAGTTACTGCGCGCCGTCTGCGCGCTTGGATCGACCGGCAGAGCCGCGATATAGCGCCCGGCCTGCGATGAGATCTGGGGCACTTGGCGCTGGCGTTCGAAGATATCATAGCCCGGCTGCAGGCTCTTCCAGAAGTCGTACCAGGCATGGTCTTTTTGCGCTTCAAGCGCCTGATCGTTCAAACGGAAGGGGAATGAATGGAAATAGAACAGCCCATTGCCGGCCTCGAAGTTCAGGCTTGCAACGGTGTAGATTTCTTCGATTGGGTCATCGCGCATGGCAAAACAACCCTCTGAGGTGCAGTCGCCGTGAACCATGATGTTGGACCCCGCCCAACCGCGCGCACGGTCATGAGCATTGGGAAAGCCCAGATTAAAGGACATGTGAAACTGCGACTGCGGCTTCATGTTGTGCGGGCGCACCTCATAGAAGCCTTCGGGGGTTTGCATGTCGCCGGTTTTCGTTTTGGGGCCCAAAGCGCCCGAATAATTGCAAACTTCATAGCGCTTGACCAACTTGTAGGTCGGGCGCCGCTTATCCTTGGCCCACAGCTCGATCACGTTGTCTTGCTTGAAGGCGCGCATGAAGATGGGCTGCGAGAAATCCACGCCCTTGCTTGCAAACATGCGCTGGACCGGCTCGCGGTGGCGGGCAATTGCCACCTGAGCACGATCCGGGCCGTTGTTGTCGGTCGTGCGGATTGCGCCACTGTCCAGGCCTTGTGTACAACTGGTCAGAACAAGCGCCAGCCCCAGCGGCAGCACCAGGGCCGAAGCCCGCGCCAGACCGCGCGCTGATCCCAGCGAACGGCGCGCCAAATTTGCTCCGCGAACGGCACAGGCCTTGGCCGCAAACTGAAGTGATTGCATCATGTAGTTCTTTGACATCCCTAGCCGTTTGGCGGTCCCAGCTTCGCCCTGCCAACGCCTGGCGCGATCAGGTCCCCTCAGCGCGCCATATAGCGAATTTGTGGCGAATTGAGGCAGACCCTAGCTGCCGCGCCTTGCCGCATCAACGACTTATTCACTTGCGTCTTTGCCGAGCAAGAATATGTGAAGAGCTGTCGTGCCGCGCACGCTCGATCCGACCACTCAGAGACTGCCAAGAATGACCCGCACTCCTTCTCCCGCCTCCCTTGCCCCTACCGCAGTCGATGAGCGACGCATGGATCTGGCGATTTGGCTGTTCGTCTGCGCCGCTATGATCGTTGCCATGGCCATAATTGGGGCCATCACGCGTTTGACCGAATCTGGTCTGTCGATCATGGAGTGGGCGCCGATCAAGGGCGCTTTGCCACCGATGAGCGAGGCCGAGTGGCAACGCTTGTTTGAACTCTATCAAAAGACCGATGAATACAAGGTCGATAACGCGGGCATGGTCCTGTCCGAATTCAAAACCATCTTCTGGTGGGAGTGGATCCACCGGTTGTGGGGCCGCAGCATCGGGCTGGTCTACGCCCTGCCGCTCGCCTGGTTCTGGCTGCGCGGGCGCCTGCCCGCTTGGTCCAAACCCCTGTTGCTGGCGGGGCTATTCTTGGGTGGTTTTCAGGGCTTTATCGGCTGGTTCATGGTCTTTTCTGGCTTCGGCGAGCGCACCGACGTGAGCCAATACCGCCTGGCGCTGCACCTCTTCATGGCGCTTGCGCTTGAGGTCTATGTCCTCATGCTCGGCCTGCGCTTTGCCTTTGGTCGCCAACGCCTGAGCCAAGCCTTGCCGCCGCACATGGCGGGGCTGAGCCTCAGCCTGTTCGCTCTGCTCGCCATGACCCTTGTCTCTGGCGCGTTTGTAGCGGGCCTGAACGCGGGTCATCTCTATAACGAATTCCCACTGATGGGCGCAGGGCTCGTGCCCGGCGAATACGGTGAGCTGGCGCCCTGGTGGCGCAACTGGTTCGACAATGGCGCGGCGGCTCAATTCAATCACCGCCTATTGGCCAGCGTGACCGCCACCGCGACGCTTTTGTTGGCGCTTTGGGGATGGCTCAAGACCCAAGGGGGCCTCCGCACGGTCTTCGTGATCTTGGGCCTGGCGGCCGCGGGCCAATACGCTCTGGGCATCGCGACCTTGCTCATGGCGGTTCCGGTCGCCATGGGTGCAGCCCACCAAGCCGGTGCCATCGGCTTGCTGACGGTCTATACGATCTTAGCCTACTGGGTCCTGCGCACGCAGCGCTAGAACGGATTGCTAAATCGCTGGTCCAAGGCGCTCGCGCAACACCTCGGCTTGATGCTGAGCCGCCTGCATCTGGGGGTGGATATTCAGCGCCATTTCGTAATATCGCAGCGCCTTATCGTCCTCACCAAGCGCAATATAGATCGCCCCTAGCCCGGCCATGGCACCGAAGTGTTTGGGCTCCAGCTCAAGGACATGCTGCACGTCTGCGATGGATTTGTCGTAGCGCCCCAGCACGTAGTAGTAGGTCGCGCGCCGGTTCCAGGCCTCGGCCCAATCGGGATGCTTGGCGATGACCTTATCCAAAATGGCCACGGCGATGTAAGGGTCGCCCTCGCTAAAGGTCTCGTGGGAGCGCTGCACCTCTGAGCGCGCTTCGTCATCTTGGTAGTCCAACCAGGTCTGCCAGATGCTCTGCTCAATGGGGCGCGCTGCGGCAACATTGGGTGCGCGCAGCAGCGCTTCAAACAAATCGACAAGGTTTGGACTGGTCTGATCCGCCAGCGCAAGACCAGGCAGTCCGGCCAGCGCCAAGGCCAGCAATAAGACGAGCCGTTTCATGCAGCCATGATAGATTGACAGCGCCAGACATCAAGCGCACAAAAGGGTGATGCGTGGCTGGGCGAGCGCCCTGCCCCGCGCAACTCTCAGCCCACAATACGCCTCACACCGAGGCCCGGCGCTAGAACGCCTGGCCCAAGGCGAGGCTTTCGCCTGTCAGAAAGAAGCACGCCCATGTCTGCAAATCCCGCGCAAGATGCGCCTGCTCGCCCGGGCCTCTCGGCTTTGAAGATCGGCCTGCTGTCGGCCCTGGTCGGCAACATTATGTGGAGCCTTTTTCCTTTTTATTTCCGCCCCTTAACCGGCATCAATCCGATCGAGATCTTGGACCACCGCATCTGGGGCGCCGTGGCCTTCCTGGCGCTTTGGCTGCCGTTCAACAACCGCTGGGCCAGCGTCAAAGCTGCATTGACCGACAGCCGCAAAGCGCGCTTCTTGTTGCTGTCGGCCCTGCTGATCGGCGGCAATTGGTTGGTCTACATTTGGTCGGTGACCCACGACTACGTTTTGCAAGCCAGCCTGGGCTATTACCTGTCGCCGCTGGTGGCGGTGGCCCTTTCTTGGGCGATTTTGAAAGAAAAGCAGAACCGATTCCAAATGGTGGCCTTCGGTTTAGCGAGCCTGGCCGTGGCAGCAAAAATGGTCCTGACCGGCAGCCTGCCCTGGATTGCCTTGGCGCTGGGCTTTTCCTTTGCCAGCTATGGCCTGGTGCGCAAACAGACCGATGTTGGCCCCTTGTCGGGCCTGTTCGTCGAGGCCTTGTTCCTGTTGCCCTTTGCGCTGCTGCACCTGGGTTGGCTGGCGAGCCAAGGCCAGCTCAGCTTCCAGCTGAGCCCCTTGGATCTGCAACACAGCCTGCTGATCTTGGGGCTGGGCGTGATCACGGTTTTGCCGCTCTACTTCTTCAACACTGGCGCCAAAGCCCTGCCCTATTCCTTTATCGCCATGCTGTTTTATACCGTGCCAACCCTGCTGTTCGTTTTCGCGACCCAGATCTTTGGCGAGCCCGCCACGCGCGCCGACGTGGGTGTGTTCGCACTGATCTGGCTTGCCGTTGGCCTCTATCTTTATGGCCAATTTCAAGGCTCTCGGCGGACGCGCGCGCAGGCCAAACCCATGTAGGCCGCCGCTCGGCCCTCCGCAAAGCCCCCCGCTGTGGTTCAACTGAGACAGCATGCAGCAGCGCTCAAGGCCCAGCAGGCTTTGACCGGGCTCGAATCCTGCCTTATTGAGCATCTGGGTGCCTTCGCCTGGCAAATGACCTGGGGCCTGGCGCTTGGGGCAGTGTCGGTCCGGCTGGCCTTTGCCAGGACGCCGCACGGCGCGCCTCTGGAATAAGTAAGAAGGAGCTTGGCGCGCGCCAGGACTCCCAACGCTGTGAGGATTTCATGCCCGACACCCCTATCGACATCAACTTCCCCGTTGCTCTGCTCTATGGCGAGTTCAACCAGCTCAAGATCGCTTTTGCCACCGACCGTCCGGTGCGGGGTGAAAAGCCGCGCTGCCTGGACATTATCTTCAAGGAAGCCAACAGCGAGACGCGTATTGATTTCTGGGACGAGAAAAGCTGGAAAGAGCCGAACCCCGAGCTGAACGATAAGCCCTGGACACGACAATTCCTGTCTGCGCTCAACCACTTCAGCGACCTGAACCGGGCAGCGCACAAGATCGAGTATGTTGATGCCGACTTTGACCGCATCGACATGGACCTGATCAAGCTGGCCTTCTCAGGTTTGATCCCCAACGATGGCGAGGCCCGAAGCAACGCTGAACAGTGCATGTTGCAACTGGTCAACTATCTGCAGGAATACGATCTGCTGCCCAAGCTGCCCGGCGACACCAGCGCCAAGCCCGCAGCGACCGAAGCCGCAACCACCGA
>CAZHYF010000148.1:0-7461 GCA_964536635.1 uncultured Rhodospirillaceae bacterium
GGCGGTGCGGCGGGCCTGGCCCCCGAGCTGCAAGACCGTGCCCAACTGAAACTGCGACTTGGTGCCATGACCTGGCCGCACCAAATTGCTCGTGTCTTGCTGGCCGAGCAGCTATACCGAGCGCAAACCATTCTGGACGGCCACCCCTACCACAAGGTCTAGCGGCAGCCGAACCAGTGTCCGCTCCCATTCAGACGAAAAGACCTGCCCGCCATGACCAGCTCAGCGCCCCGCAGCCCTCAACAGCCCCCCGTGATGCTTGTGATTTTGGATGGCTGGGGCGACCGCAAAGATTCAGCCAACAACGCGGTCAAGCTGGGCAAAACGCCGACCTACGACCGCTTGATCAGCCAGCATCCCACCGCTCACCTGGTGGCGCACGGCGAGGCTGTGGGCCTGCCAGCGGGCCAAATGGGCAATTCCGAGGTTGGCCACCTGAACCTGGGCGCCGGGCGCGTAGTGCTGCAAGACCTGCTGCGGATCAACAAAGCGGTCAGCGATGACGCCTTGAAGGACTTTGCTCCTCTCAAAGACCTGATCGCCAAGACCAGAGCCAGCGGCGGGCGCGTCCACCTGATGGGCTGTTTTTCCAAGGGCGGCGTTCACGCGCATCAAGACCACACCGCTGCGCTTGCCAACATCCTGGCCGACGCTGGGCTGCCGGTGTTGCTGCACGCCTTCACCGATGGCCGCGACACCGCCCCCATGATCGCGCACGAGTGCTTGGCCGACTTCCGGGCTGCGGCGCCGCGCGCCCAAGTGGCGACGCTGATCGGGCGCTACTTCGCCATGGACCGCGACAAGCGCTGGGAGCGGGTCGAGCGCGCCTATGACCTGATCGTTGCGGCCAAGGGCAGCGCTAGCGCCGACTTTGAAGCCGACGTTGTGGCCCAGCATGCCAGGGGCACCGGCGATGAATTTTTGGAGCCTCTAAGAGCGCCTGACTATGACGGGCTGCGCGCTGGCGACAGCATCTTGATGACCAACTTCCGCAAGGACCGCGCCAACCAGGTACTGGAGGCTCTGTTGCAGGACGACTTCGACGGTTTTGCCCGCAGCAGCAGCCGTCCTCAGCTCGCCGCAGCGCTGGGCATGGCCAGCTACTCGGCGATCTTGGACCCCATCATGGGCGTGCTGTTCCCAACCGAATTCGTCACCGACGGCCTGTCCGAAACCGTAGCCAAGGCAGGCTTGCAGCAGTTCCACACCGCCGAGACCGAGAAATTCCCCCACGTCACCAAGTTCTTTAACGGCGGCCGCCAAGACCCCTTCGAGGGCGAAGCGCGCAATCTGGTGCCCTCGCCCAAAGTCGCCACCTATGACCTGGCGCCCGAAATGTCCGCCGAAGGTGTGACCCAAGGCCTGATCGCAGCGATCAACAGTGGAGCCTACAGCTTCTTGTTGGTCAACTACGCCAACCCCGACATGGTGGGCCATACCGGCGATCTGGCCGCTGCCATCAAAGCGGTCGAGACCGTCGATGCTTGCCTTGGCCGGGTACTGGCGGCGGTGGAGGCCAAGGGTGGCTGCGCGCTGGTGACCGCTGACCATGGCAATTGCGAGACCATGGTCGATCCCGACAGCGGCGAGCCCCACACCGCCCACACCATCAATCCGGTGACCATTTCGCTCGTCGGCGCAGACAAACCGCTGAAAGACGGCAGCCTGTGCAATGTCGCGCCAACGGTGCTCGCACTGATGGGTCTGGACCAGCCCCCAGCCATGACGGCCACCGGCCTTTTGGCCTAAAGCCCAAGGTACCACACAGATTAGACGCGCAAACGTGAGTGACTATGATGGGCTCTGCCTCAGCATGACCACAAATCCGCTCTTTCCATTGCAGCCATGAATGATAAGGTCTCAGGAAATTGCCCCGCCCAAAACGGCCTTGCCAGATAACAGCTTCGCCAAGGGACTTGCGCAGCAGCGCCGCCCGTTTTGGCTGGCACAGAAAGGAAGACACATGATCCAACGTGCATTTATCGCTCTTTTGGGCTTGGCAGCACTCGGCCTTGCACTGACTGCGACGGCGCAAAACGGCAGCGCGCAGCAGGACGACGAGCTCTACAAGCAAACGGACCTGTTCGGTCGCGCCTTTGAATACGTCCGCCAGCAATACGTGGACGAAAAGACCGACAAAGAGCTGATCGAGGCTGCGATTAACGGCATGCTGCGCAGCTTGGACCCGCACTCGACCTATATTCCCGCCAGCGAAGCGCAGGAAATGCGGGTGGAAACCGACGGCCAATTCGGGGGCTTGGGCATCGAAGTCACCATGGAAGACGGCTTTGTTAAGGTGATTTCTCCGCTGCGCGATACCCCGGCTGAAAAGGCTGGCCTACAGCCCAACGACCTGATCACGCACCTGGACGGCCAAGCGGTCCAGGGCATGAACTTGTCTGAAGCGGTGGACATCATGCGCGGCCTGGTCGGCACACCCATCACGCTGACCGTTTTCCGCGAAGGCATGGAGGACACCTTCGACGTTGAATTGGTGCGCGCCATCATCCCGTTGCGCACGGTTCGCGCGCGCCTGGAAGGCGACGGCAAGGTCGGCTATTTCCACATCTCGCAATTCAGCGGCACCACCTATGACTCGCTGAAGCGCGAGCTGGAGGAAATGGAAGCCGAACACGGCGGCGAGATTGTTGGCTACGTCATGGACCTGCGCAACAACCCGGGCGGCCTTCTGTCACAAGCCATTAATATTTCAGACGCTTTCCTGGAAAAAGGTGAGATCCTGAGCACCCGTGGTCGCGAGCAGCGCGACGTGCACCGCTATGCAGCAACCCCCGGCGATTTGATCGGCGGCAAGCCGCTGATCGTTCTGGTCAATGGCGGCTCTGCGTCGGCATCAGAGATTGTCGCGGGCGCGCTGAAGGACCACCGCCGCGCGGTGATCCTGGGCACCACCACCTTCGGCAAGGGCTCCGTTCAGACGCTGTTTGACCTGCCGGGTTCAGGCGTGATGAAGATCACGACCCAGCGGTATTACACGCCGGCGGGCACCTCGATCCAGGCAACGGGCATCGTGCCGGACATCATCGTCGAGCAAGCACGCATCGAGCCGCTGGAAGGTCAACGCCGCCTGCGTCGCGAAAGCGATCTGCGCAACTCGCTGGCCAACCCCCAGCAGAGCGAAGAGGAAGAAGCGCCCGAAAGTGAAGACAAGGCCAATGAAGAGGCTCCAGCCGACGGCGAGAAAGCGCCGGTTGAAGGCCAGGACAGCGAAGACGGCAAGGACGAGCCTGCCTCCAACGTGACCACGGTCTTCTCTCAGGCCAAAGAAGAACCGGTTGACTATCAGCTTCTGCGCGCCTTGGATCTGATCAAAGGCCTAGCGTTCTTCAACTAAGCTCAAAACGAGCAACGGTTGTGAAAGGGGCGCCTCCCAGAGCGCGCCCCTTTTGACTGCCTGCAATTCTTTTCATTGAGACCCAAGCCATGACCCACACCGCTCCCGCAAACCGCCGCTACCGCTTGGGTGTCGGCATGGTGCTGTTGAACGCTGACAACCAGGTCTTTGTTGCTCAGCGCATCGACAACCCCGGCCCCGCGTGGCAAATGCCCCAGGGCGGTATCGACGAAGGCGAAGATCCGCTGGTAGCAGTCTACCGGGAGTTGGAGGAGGAGACCTCGATTGCAGCGTCTGCGGTCGAATTGCTGGCCACAAGCCGCGACTGGCTCTCTTATGACTTCCCCGAGGCGCTGGCCGCCAAGCTGTGGGGCGGTGCTTTCAAGGGCCAAAGGCAAATGTGGTACTTGGCACGCTTTAAAGGCAGCGAACAAGACATCAACCTGGAGACCGACCATCCCGAGTTCTCGGCCTGGAAGTGGGTTCCCTTTGCAGAGGTGCCGGGGCTGATCGTGCCCTTTAAGCGGCCGCTCTATGAGCTGATCGTTGCCGAGTTCGCCTCGCGGGTCGTACCCTAGGGCACCGCTTCCCTGCCCGCGCCCCGGTACCAAAGCGCGCAGCAAACTTGCCAAGACCCTTGCAATCATCTCGGCCAGACAAGCCCGATTAGAGACGCCATGACAACCGCCATTGCCACCGACCGAAACGCAAACCTGCGCGGCAGTCTCTTGATGATCGCTGCCATGGGGGCCTTCGCCGTCGAGGACGCCTTGTTGAAGGCCGCAGCGCAGACCCTTCCTGTCGGTCAAATTTTGGTCCTCTTCGGGCTTGGCGGAGCGCTGGTGTTCGCCTGTTTGGCGCGCATCAATCAGCAACCTCTGTTCACCAAAGAGGTCTTGTCGCGCCCCATGCGTGTTCGCGCCGCCTTCGAAATCCTTGGCCGCCTGTTCTACGTCCTGGCCATTGCCATGATCCCGCTGTCGGCGGCAACGGTCATCTTGCAAGCCACGCCCTTGGTGGTTGTTGCAGGGGCTGCGGTCCTGTTTGGAGAAAAGGTCGGCTGGCGACGCTGGAGCGCCATCGTTGTCGGCCTGATTGGGGTTGTGGTCATCGTTCAGCCGGGCACGGATAGCTTTTCCCTTCTGTCTATTCTGGCCGTCATCGGCATGCTCGGCTTTGCCGGCCGAGATCTTGCCAGCCGCGCCGCGCCAGCATCGCTTGGCACGTCGATCCTGGGATTCTACGGCTTACTGTCCGTCGTCGTCGCGGGAGCGGCCTACTCCATCTGGCAAGCAACTTGGTTCGTTCTGCCAAGCCTTGAAGCCTGGCTCTTCTTGATGGGAGCCGTTGTTTCAGGGGTTGCCGCTTATTCGGCTCTGATGAAGGCGATGCGAACCGGCGAAGTGTCGGCGGTGACGCCTTTCCGCTACTCACGGCTGCTGTTTGGAGCGGCCCTCGGCCTGGTGCTGTTCGGTGAGACGCTCAGCTACACGATGCTGGTTGGGGCAACGCTGATCGTCGCATCAGGCCTGTTCTTGATCTGGCGCGGCAAAGCGGTTGCCACCAAGGCCGCGCCCGCCAGCTAGGGCCTTGGGCGTCCAACATCCGCCAGGGCCGCGTTTGGGCCGATTTTGCCTCCAAAGACAGGTGAAACTTGCAAGGATCTAGCCAGGCCTGGTTGAGCCGGACTGCCTTCGTCCCCCGCCGGGGTAAATGCTGCTTGCCGTGCCCTTGCCGCCTGGCTAGGGTGGCGCGCGTCGAGCGGCTCGTCAGCGCAGGCTGGGCTGTGCCCGCTTGCCCGTGCCCTGCGAGCCCCGCTTCACCCACCCCTTTATCCTGATTGCCGCCTTTGTCATGACCGAGTCCTCTACGCCCGACTACAAGAATTCCGTACTGCTGCCCGCCACAGGCCTGCCCATGCGCGCTGGTCTGCCCAAGCGCGAGCCCGAGATTATGCAGTCTTGGGAGGACATGGACCTGTTTGGCCGCTTGCGCAGCGACAGTAAAGGGCGTGAGACCTACATTCTGCACGACGGTCCGCCTTACGCCAACGGCGCCATTCACATCGGTCACGCCTTGAACAAAGTCCTGAAGGACTTGATCGTCCGCACCCGCCAGATGCAGGGCTACAACGCCCACTATGTGCCGGGCTGGGACTGCCACGGCCTGCCGATCGAATGGAAGGTCGAAGAAAAGTATCGCGCGGAGAATAAAGAAAAAGACGACGTGCCGGTGGTGGATTTCCGCCAAGAGTGCCGCGCCTTTGCTGAGCATTGGATCGGCGTGCAGATCCCTCAGTTCAAGCGCCTGGGCGTGATGGGCGATTGGGACAAGCCCTATAAGACCATGAGCTTTGACGCCGAAGGCCAGATCGTGCGCGAGCTTGGCAAGTTCCTGCTGAACGGCGGCCTCTACCGCGGCTCCAAGCCCGTGCTCTGGTCGGTGGTGGAGAAGACCGCGCTGGCCGATGCCGAGGTGGAATACGCCGACCACAAGTCGGTCACCATCTGGGTGCGCTTCAAAGTGGTCTCAGCCCCCAAGGCCCCCGAGCTGAAAGGCAGCGCGGTGGTGATCTGGACCACAACCCCCTGGACCATGCCCGCCAACCGCGCCGTGGCCTTCAACGAGACCCTGTCCTACGGGCGCTATCAAATCGACGCCGTGGCTGAAGGCGGTCGCGCAGAGGTCGGCGAGGTGCTGATCCTGGCGGACGATCTGGCAGACGAGGTGATGAAGCTCTCCAAGGTCGAGGCCTTCACCCGCCTGGGCGATGCCGCCGTCCACGAGGGTATGGTCATGCGCCACCCCTTGTCCAACCTGGCCGAGGCCGAGGGCGGCTATGACTTCGATGTGCCCATGCTGATGGGTGACTATGTGACCGCTGAGGCTGGCACGGGCTTCGTCCATATCGCACCCGGCCACGGCCTGGAAGACTACGAGCTGGCCCACCTGAAGCACGGCATGGAAGTTCCCATGACCGTCTCTGAGGACGGCAGCTATTACCCGCATGTGCCGCTGTTTGCCGGCCTGACGGTCTATGACCAAAAGGGCAAGATGGGCAGCCACCTTGGCCCCGTGATCAAGGCGTTGGACGAGTCCGGCGGCCTGCTGCACAAGGGCTCGCAGCTCCACTCCTACCCGCATTCTTGGCGCTCCAAAGCCCCGCTGATTTATCGCAACACGCCGCAGTGGTTCATCTCCATGGAGACCAACGCCCTGCGCGCCAAAGCCTTGAAGGCCATCGACGAGACCACCTTCTTCCCCAGCCAGGGCAAGACCCGCCTGCGCTCGATGATCGAGGCGCGGCCGGACTGGTGTGTCTCGCGTCAGCGCGTTTGGGGCGTGCCGCTGCCGATCTTCATGCACAAAGTCACATTCGAGCCGCTGCGCGATGAAGCCGTAATCGAGCGCATCGCCAAGGCTTTCGACGAAGAAGGCGGCGATGCCTGGTTCACCCGTGACCCGCAAGACTTCCTGGGCCCTGACTATGACTTGGCCGACTACGAGCAGGTCCAAGACGTGGTGGAGGTCTGGTTTGATTCTGGCTCGACCCACGCCTTTGTACTGGAAAACCGCCCCGAACTGAGCTGGCCTGCCGACCTCTACCTTGAGGGCACCGACCAGCACCGCGGATGGTTCCACACCTCTTTGCTGGAATCAGCCGGCACGCGCGGCAGAGCGCCCTACAAAGCGGTGCTGACCCATGGCTTCACCATGGATGAGCAAGGCCGCAAGATGTCCAAATCGCTGGGCAACGGCGTCGATCCGCTGGAAGTGGCGGACCAATACGGCATTGATATTTTGCGCCTGTGGGTCATCTCGACCGATTTCACCGCTGACCAGCGCATCGGTAAGGCGATCCTGCAAGCCCAGGCTGACGCCTACCGCCGCCTGCGCAATACGCTGCGCTTTACCCTGGGCAACCTGGCCGACTACGAGGCCAGACACGCGGTGGCCGCTGCCGATATGCCCGAGCTGGAGCGCTGGGTGCTGCACCGCCTGAAGCAGTTGGACACGCTGATGCGCAGCGCCAGCGAGCAGCACGAATACAACCGCATCTACAACGCCCTGATCAACTTCTGTGGCGTCGAGCTGTCGGCCTTCTA
>CAZHYF010000149.1:0-3086 GCA_964536635.1 uncultured Rhodospirillaceae bacterium
CTAGAGCAGCGGGCCCTTGGCCATGTAGTGCAAGGCCTCCAAGATCACCGCGTTGGTATTCAGCGCCACCGCTTGATTGACGCTGCCGTCAGCCTCGTAGATGCCCGCCTGAAAGCCGGTCGGTCCTTGCAGCGTAGCGACGGCATCAAACAGGCGCTGGCTGTAGGGTGTTCGCATCAGAGCGTGCCAAGCGACAGCGGCCTTTGCCGACACGCTGCGTTGGTTGTTCAGCACTTGGTTGTTGGCCGAGATCGTCACGAAGGGCTGATCATCGACCAGCACACCGTTGTAGGCAAAGAAGGGCGCGCGCGATAGGTGATCCTCGCTGAGCGCCGTCAGGACGCCGGACTGCTCGAAGCGGCGTTCTTGCACGGCATAGACCTGGGTGGCCAGCTCCAGCATCTCGCTGCGCCAGCCAAATTCCAGCGCCTCTAGCACAAAGGGCTCGGAGGTGATGACCGACGGCACGCCGTGGCTTTGGCGGGTGCGGCGGTCGGCGGGCAGCGCCAGGTCCAGCACCTCGACGCTGCGCAGCTTGCCCAAAACACGAAAGGCCGCGCTGGCGTCCATGCCCATCAACAAGGCGCCGCGCGCGGCGTACTGCTCATAGCCCAGCCGCCCTTCGGCCAAGCGCACGACCTTGCCGTTGTCTTGGCGATGGCCGCCCTGAAAGCTGCCTTCGTGCAGCACTTCTTCCAGGTGCCAGCGCTGCTCGACCCGCACCACTTGACCCGCCAGTTCGGGGAAGTGGCGGGCGACGGCGCGCAGCCCGATCAGCGCGCGCATAACGTCCAAGGCCGACCAGCCAAGTCCTGCGCGATCCTCGCGGTTCTGGTAGTCGGTCATGGCCAAGGTCTGGGCGTTGTAAGCCTTGTTGGGCAAGAGGCCCTGGAACAGCTCCAGTTGCTCCAGGCTGGTCAGCAACAAGCTGAGCCGCTGGCGTGCATCCTCACGAGCGATCAGCTCCAAGCCCTCGGCGGAGACCAAGGCCAGCAGTTGGCCGCCTACCTCCCACAGCGTGGTCGAAGGATAATCGCTGACCGAATAGGCCAGCCCAGTCACCGGATCGCTGTAGGCCTGAAAATAGCGCCAAGCGGTCTCGGCATAGGCCCGTTCGCTGTCGGTCAACGGTCTGGGCTCTTGGCTGCGCGCGCGCTCCAGCAGGCGCGTATCGCTGATCTCCAAGAGCTGGGGGCGCTGCAACAGGCCTTGGCGCGCTTCCCAGGCGTCCAGATAGAGCGTCAGCACCAAGGCCAAGCTGAGCGCGACCAAGAAGACCAGCCAGCCACGCAGGCGCAGCAGCAATTCGCCGGGTCTCATGCTTGGCTCGCGGGGGCTGTGCTTGGTCGCCAATAGGCCGCGCGCAGCAGCGGTAGCATCAGCAGCGCATTGGTCAGAGCGAAGAAGCTGACCAGCACCAAGGCCGAGGGGCGATAGTCGATCCAGCCGAGCGCAAAGGCGGGCCAGGCGAAGGCCAGCGCCAAGCCGTTGGCGACAACCACCAGCCAGTTGGGCCACACCAAGTGGCCAAAGCTGGCCTCGCTGCGCTGCTTGGGCGTGACCTGGAATTGGATCGGGCGGCGACGCAGCACCCGTGCCAGAGCCTTGATGTGCAGGGCGAACAGCGAGACATTCCAGGCCCGCGCGCGCCAGTCGGCAATCCCGCCCGAGGCCACCAGCAATGCCAGCTCAGAAAACAGCACCGCCGGGGCGAAATACAGCAGATAGACCCCGCCCAAGTTGGCCACCGGTGAGATGCCGCTCAGCAGGTAGAGCACCGGCGCGAACAGCAAGAAGGCGGTGTGCAGGCAGCTCAGGTAGCCGAAGAAGGTGGAAAAATACATCAGCCGCTGCTTGAGGCTGAGCCCGCGCGCAAACAAGGCGCCACGGTTGATGGCGATATCCAGCGAGCCGCCCGCGTACTTGAAAAGCTGGACAAAGCGCGCGCCCAGGTCTTGCGGTGAGAGTTGCTGCGATAGAACCTGGCTGTGCAGCACCGATTTCCAAGCAATGATCGGGTCAGCGTGCAGGCGGATCGAGGTGAAGATGTCCTCGGATACGTGATAGTTGAAAGCCGTCGGGCGGCCGTGTTCGTCGCGGGTCACGGTTTGCGGTGCCAGGGGGTTGCCCAGGTTGGCGGTCAGCGCCGCGCGGCGGTGGATCGAGGCCGCACCGCAGCAAAACGAGGCCATGGCCCCGTTGCGGCGCTTTTGGATCACCTCGAAGAACAAGCGGCTATCGTTGGCCAAGGGATCGCGGCCCAGGCGCACCGGCCCCCAACTGCGCTCTATTGCACCGGCCAGCAGACGGCCAAGGCGCGGCAGGCGTCGGCGCAGCGCTGCGCCCAGATCCTGGCCCTGCGGGATGTCATAGAACCAGTGCGGGGTCTGCACCCAAGCCACCAAGGGATCGGCGAAATAGCCCAGGGTTTGCTGCAAGAAGCCTGGGAACAACCGAGTGTCGGCATCGCAAATCACGATGTAGTCGCCTTCAGTCCGGTCCAGGGCAGCCGATAGGTTGCCCGCCTTGAAACCCGCGTTGCTGGAGCGCGACAGGTAGCCCGCGCCGTAGCGCTGGGCGAGGGCGGCCATCGCAGGCCGCGCGCCATCGTCCAGAATATAGACCTGGGCGGTGATGCCGGGGGGCGTGGTAACGGCCTGAGCATCGCGCAAGCTCTGCTCGACCAGCTCTGGGGCCTCGTTCAGCGTGGTGATGTAGATGTCTATGCTGGCGCTGCGGGCTCTAGGGGCCCCGCCGGCTTTGCCCAACAGGGCTTCGGGCGGCGACCAGGCCAGCTCGCCATGATCCCAGAGGGCATAGAAATAGCTGAAGAGTCCCACGGCGGCCAAGGTCTCGGCCAGCACCAGCGGCAGGGCGTACCACAGCGCCTCCATGTTGAGGCTTTGGGTCCAGCGCCACCAGAGATACCGCAGCATGAAGTAGGTCGCCAGCACCGCCAGACCGTGCCAAAGGCTCTGTTGCCAGGCGGAAATCACCAGCGGCTGAGGGGGCTGGAGCTTGGCTTGCTCGGCGGCAACAAAGGGCGGGCAGAGCGCAGGCCAAGCCGCAGCCTGGACGGCAGCCTG
>CAZHYF010000149.1:3186-7409 GCA_964536635.1 uncultured Rhodospirillaceae bacterium
GCCTGCTCCCTACCGGGCGGGTTGCACCCAGGCTGGACGCCCTGTTGCTGCTTCTGTTCTGCCATGGCCTAACTGCGTTCGATCCTTTGCTCTCGCTCTTGTGAGGGCAAAAGGCGGCGAAATCAAAGCCAAGCTGTCGGCATCCCCAAGCTGTTCACAGGCTTGTGGTTGGCCCAAGAAAAACGGGGTGCAAGCCGCCCTTGGCCTGCACCCCGCGCATGTCGGAACCCCGCAAGGTCTAGACGTGGATGGCGCGCTTTTCGACCGCCAAAGCCGCCTCTTTGACCGCCTCGGCCAGAGTGGGGTGGCCGTGGGTGGTGCGGGCTATGTCCTCTGACGCGCCGCCGAACTCCAGCACGGTCACCAGCTCTTGGATCAGCTCGCCAGCGTTGGGGCCGATGATATGCGCGCCCAGCAGGCGGTCGGTTGTGGCATCCGACAGCAGTTTGACGAAGCCGTCGCTTAGGCCCATGGCGCGGGCGCGCGAGTTGGCTGCGAAGGGGAACTGGCCGACCTTGTAGTCTTGGCCAGCGGTCTTCAGATCTTCTTCGCTCTTGCCGACGGTCGCCACCTCGGGCCAGGTGTAGATGATGCCTGGAATGGCGTCATAGTTGATGTGCGGCTTTTGGCCGGTCATCATCTCGACGCAGACCACGCCTTCTTCTTCGGCCTTGTGTGCCAGCATGGCGCCGCGCACCACATCGCCGATGGCGTAGATCGAGGGCACAGCGGTCTGGAAGGCCTCGTTGATAGGAATGCGACCGCGCTCGTCGGTTGCCAGGCCCACGCTCTCCAGGCCCAGGCCCTGCGTGTAGGGACGGCGGCCGATCGCCACCAGCACGACGTCGGCTTCCAAGCTCTGGGCATCGCCGCCTTTGGCGGGCTCGATGGTCACGCTGAGGCCTTGGTCGGTTTTGGCAACGCCGGTGACCTTCTGACCCAGTTTGAACTTGAAGCCCTGCTTGGTCAAAATACGCTGGAATTGCTTGGCGGTGGCGCCGTCCATGCCCGGTGTGATGCGGTCCAGGTACTCGACCACGGTCACGTCCGCGCCCAGGCGCGACCAGACCGAGCCCAGCTCCAGGCCAATGACGCCTGCGCCGATGACGACCAGCTTTTCAGGCACTTGGGTCAGGCTCAAGGCACCGGTCGAGGAAACAACGCGCTCTTCGTCGATCTCGACGCCGGGCAGGGGCGTCACTTCAGAGCCCGTGGCGATCAAGATGCGCTTGGCCTCCAGGGTCTGGCCGTCCAGCGCGCCGCCGCTGATGGCGACCTGGTTGGCGCCGGTGATGCGGCCTTCGCCCACGACATAGTCAACCTTGTTCTTTTTGAACAAGAACTCGATGCCCTTGGTCAGGTCATCGACCACCTTGGACTTGCGCGCCATCATGGCCGCCAGGTTGACGCTGGGCGTGCCGACTTCGATGCCGTGACCGGCAAAGTCGTGCTTGGCGGTCTCGAACAGCTCCGAAGAGTGCAGCAGGGCCTTGGAAGGAATGCAGCCCACGTTCAAACAGGTGCCGCCCAGGGTGCCGCGCTTTTCAACGCAAGCCACCGCCAAACCCAATTGGGCCGCGCGGATCGCGGCAACATAGCCGCCAGGGCCGCCGCCGATTACTACCAAGTCGTATTGCTTTGCCATGGGATCTTGTCTCTTTGTTGTCTCAGTCTCAATCAGAGCGTCAGCCGGAGGCGTACTGGCCTCTGAAGGCGTGTCTTCGGGCACCGGGCCGGTCGCAGGGGCGTCGTCAGGCGGCAGCGCGGCGCTGTCGGCCGAGCCGCGCCTTAGGAAGCGAAAGGGCGCAAAGCCGCGCGGAACCTTTGAACCAAACAAAGCCACCCTCGTTTTGCCTCACCCGTGGTGCGTTAGAATCGCGCGCAGTTTAGGCGCTTGGCACCGCTTGGCAACGCCTTAGCCGGTTTCGGGTCAAATGGTACCAGCCCGCTGCTGCCAAGTCGCGGGTTTGTGCTCAGCGCCTGGGGCTAGAGCGTCGGGCGTTGGTCTTGCAACAACCCTTCCGCTCTAGCTGACTGATTTCTAACGCAAGTCCATGCTCTCTCGTGTTGTCACTCATTCGCGGCTTGCTCTAGGCCGCCCGCCAGGCTGGATCGAACAGCAGGGGATCATCGGTAAACAGCCCACTGAGGCCCGCTGAGAACAGCATCTGGGCGCGCTCGGCGTCGTTGAGGGTATAAACGAAGACCTCCAAGCCCTCGGCTCTGGCTTCAGCGATAAAGGCCGGGTCGATCAGCTCTTGATCCAGATGCAAGCTGACGGCACCCATGGCGCGGGCCTTGGCGCGCCAGTCGCCTTCGATGCCCTCATAGAGCAGGCCGCGCGGCACCTGCGGCAGGCGCTCGGCCATCAGGGCCAAGGCGTGGTGGTCGAAGGAGGAAAACAGCCAGGGGCCCGCAACCACGCCCTCTTCTTCCAGCACCCGCGCGGTGGCTTCGACCAGGGCCGCAGCGTTGGTCTCGTCCGGCTTCAGCTCCAGGTTGGCCCCCAGACCCAGCTCTGCGCAAAGCTGCAGCAGTTGGCGCAAGGTGGGAATGCGCGCGCCCGCAAAGTCGGCGCCAAACCAAGCGCCCGCGTCGATGCCCTCCAGATCGGCGGCGCTCAGGTCAGCCAGCGCGCCTTGGCCGTCGGTGGTGCGCTCTAGCGTCTGATCATGGATGATGACCGGCGTGCCATCGCCCAACAGGGAGATGTCCAGCTCCATCCACTGGCAGCCCTGCTCGGCTGCCCAACGGAAGGCCGCCAGGGTATTTTCAGGCACGCGTGCGGCCCCGCCGCGATGTGCAATGACTTTGGCCATGACCATGGCGTCAGACTCCTTAAGATCTGCAAGGCGCGCAAGGCCTCCTATGCGAAAGGCGCGGGCGCGATGAATTCGCCTCATAACAGCTTTTGCCCTTGCGCCCAAGGGGCAGAGCGCACATGTTCAGAGGACAGAGCTGGGCGGTGCGTTAGGCCACATTCGTCTCCGGGGCCGATACCGCTTTCCTAGGGAGCTGTCCCTGCCAAGATCGTGGTCTTGGCACTACGGCGCCCACCTGTCTAACGGCAGGCCACGGGAAGACACCTTAGAGCCGACGGTCGCCTGGCTCGCTTCTCCTCGGCATCTGATTGCCGCGGCCTGTCCGGTCGGAGTCTCAATCTGCCGTCGCTTTCTTTGCCCTAGGACCGCTCTAAGTTGCCTTCTTTTGGTGTAGACCTTAGCGGCCCAAACCAGAATTTGACAGTTTTGTTCGCGAAAATCCTTGTCCGGTCACATAAGTTTTGCGCGAGCCTGGGCCGCATCGCGGTGCTCTGATAGGTTTTTGCCCATCGTCCATACACGAAATGACCTGCTGATTGGTGCTGATGTTCCTCAGATCCAAACGGCGAACAAGCAACCCAAAAGGGCGAGAGAGTAAGTTCATTCCATGTCGGCTGACAGCCTGCCCCTATACTTTGCCCTTAAGCCTGGGCGCACGGCGCTTGAGCGCCTGCAAGCAGCATTTGAGACCGCAGCGCCTTCGGCCCTGCTGTGGTTGGGTGAACCCGGAGACAAGGCCTTCGAGGCGATCTGCGCCTTTGCGCAAGAGCGCGACTGCGCGGTCTTGATCCGTGACGCGGTTGATAGCGTGATCGAGCTGGCGCTCGACGGCATCCACCTGAGCCGGGCGCAGAATGTTGCCGAGGCGCGCGCGGCGCTGGGCGACGACTACATTATCGGCGTGCGCGCTGAAGATCGCCACACCGCCATGACCTGTGCCGAGCAGGGTGCGCATTATGTCATGTTCGCACCGCTGGAAGCCGGGGACCAGCTTGACAGCGCGCTCTTGTCCTGGTGGCAGGAAATGATGGAGATCCCCTGCATCGGCAGTCAAGAAGTGCCGGGCGACTTTGTGCTGTTGCCGGTCTAAGCTTTTTCAGCCCAGGGTGTCTCCTGTCCAGCAGGGCGCTTGCAGCCTGCGTTTCTTTGGGCCTTAATGGCGGCGAAGTGCCTTTACCGGAGCCCGAGCTGTCCTCATGCCTACTGCCCCTGAGTCCGCCCTGCCGTCTGCGTTTTGCGACGCCATCACCCAAGCCCTGGGCAACAAAGTCAGCTTCGCCCTGGGCGCGCGCGAGCAAGCCGCCCAAGAGGTGACCCACCACAAGCCACACTTGCCCGATGCCGTGGTCTTTGCCCATGAGCAAGACGATGTGCAGATCTTGGCCGAGCTGTGTAACCAGC
>CAZHYF010000150.1:0-2313 GCA_964536635.1 uncultured Rhodospirillaceae bacterium
AGATGATGCGCTGCATCGACCATCCCACCATGGTGCGCGATGGCTCGGCTTGGGGCGCGCTGGTTGGTGTCTCGTCGGCCTATTTGGCGCAAGAGGGCTTCACCGGTGCTCCTGCCCTGACCTGCGAGGCCGAAGCGGTGGCCGATATCTGGGCCGACTTGGGTCAGTCCTGGCGCTTCTTAGAGCAGTACATCAAGCCCTACCCTGTCTGCCGCTGGGCGCAGCCAGCCATCACCGCCGCCGAGGCGCTGGTGGCTGCCCACGCCCTGAGGCCCGAAGACATCATCTCCGTTGAGGTCACCACTTTCCATGAAGCGGTGCGTTTGCAAGGCTACGCTCCACCCAGCACGGTCGAAGCCCAATATGCGCTGGCCTTCCCCCTGGCGGCCTTCCTGGCCCATGGCCGCCTGGGTGCCGCCGAGATCAACGACGCGGGCGTCAAAGATCCAGCCAGCTTGGCCATGGCCCAGCGCATCACTCTGGTTGAAGATGACCACTGCAACGCCGCCTTCCCCGCTCAGCGGCTGGCCAAGCTGCAGCTTGAAACCCGCAAGGGCAGCTTTACCAGCGACTACACCGCCGCAAGCTGGGACCCCGAGGCGCCGCCGAGCGACGCCGATTTGGTGGCCAAGTACCAGGGCTTGAGCCAGGCTTGGTGGTCACAAGTCCACAGCGCGGCGATTTTAGACGCCCTCGGTCCCTTGACCCAAGACGGCCTTGATCTAAACCCTATGTTGGAGATGATTTGCCAGGATAGGAGCCCAGAGGCATGAGCCTAAAGCTGTTGCAGGACCGCAGTCTGTTTCGCCAAGATTGCCTGATCGGTGATACCTGGACGCGCGCAGACTCCGGCCGCAGTATCGAGATCCGCAACCCCGCCGACGGCAGCCTGTTGGGCGCCGTGCCGGTGATGGGCGCGGGCGAAACCGAGCGCGCCATTGCCGCCGCCGAGACCGCCTTTCAGCGCTTCAAGACCACCACCGCGCACGAGCGGGCTGGCATCTTGCGCCACTGGGCCGACCTGATGGCCGAAAACGCCAACGACCTGGCGTTGATCTTGACGCTGGAACAGGGCAAGCCGCTGGCCGAGGCGCGCGCCGAGATCGGCACCGCAGCCTCCTACCTGATCTGGTTTGCCGAAGAAGCCCGCCGCGCCAATGGCGAGACCATGCCGACCACGGCTGGGGATCGGCGCTTTTTGACCATCAAGCAGCCGGTGGGCGTGGTGGCGGCCATTACGCCTTGGAACTTCCCGGCAGCCATGATCGCGCGCAAGGTAGCGCCAGCCGTGGCGGCGGGTTGCACGGTGGTGGTCAAGCCCGCCCCGCAAACGCCCTTCATCGCTCTGGCCATGGCCGAGCTGGGCCGCAGAGCGGGCCTTCCCGCCGGGGTTTTGAACGTGGTGACCGGCGATGCCAAGGCCATTGGTGAGGCCATGACCGCCAGCCCCGTTGTGCGCAAAATCAGCTTCACCGGTTCGACCAGCGTCGGCAAGTTGCTGCTGCGCCAGTCGGCCGATACGGTCAAGCGGGTCAGCCTTGAGCTGGGCGGTAACGCCCCCTTCATCGTGTTTGACGATGCCGATATTGATGCTGCGGTCGAAGGCCTCATGGCCTCGAAGTTCCGCAATACTGGTCAGACCTGCGTCTGCGCCAACCGCATTTTCGTGCAGGACAAGATCTACCGCGCTTTCATTAAGAAGCTGGCCGCGCGCGTCTCTCAGCTCAAGGTCGGCCCTGGCCTGCAAGAGGGCGTGCAGCAAGGCCCGCTGATCAACGACACCGCGCTGGCCAAAGTCGAGGCGCATGTGGCCAACGCCAAAGCCCAAGGGGCCGAGATCGTGACCGGCGGTAAGCGCCACGCGCTGGGCGGCACCTTCTATGAGCCGACCGTCATCGCCGAAGCCAAGCCCAACATGCTGGCCTTCGCTGAGGAGACCTTTGGTCCGCTGGCACCCGTCTATCGATTCAAGGACGAAGCCGAGGTGATCCGGCTTGCCAACGCCACCCGCTATGGCTTGGCGGCCTATTTTTACAGCCGCGACATTGGCCGGATTTGGCGCGTGTCCGAGGCTCTGGAGACCGGCATGGTCGGCATCAACGTCGGCGTCATGTCCACTGAGATGACCCCCTTTGGCGGCGTCAAAGAGTCGGGCATTGGCCGCGAGGGATCGCACCACGGCTTGGACGAATACTTGGAGATCAAGTCAATCTGCATGGGCGGGCTCTAGCCCGGGGCGTTGCGCCTGGCCCGTGCCCCTGCACCTGTGCTGCAACAAAAACTCCAGCACAAAAAACCCGGCACAAAAAACCC
>CAZHYF010000150.1:2413-7409 GCA_964536635.1 uncultured Rhodospirillaceae bacterium
ATGACCGGCCCCTTGACCTCTGACAGGTGGAACTTGACCCCCAGATCGGTCAGGCGATGGTTGATCGCCTCCAAGGACTCCAGCGCCGATGCGTCGATCTCATTGACCGCCGAACACATGAGAATCAGGTGCTTGGCTTCCGTCTGTCTGGCAACCAGGTCATAAATCTTGGTCTCCAGAGCGCGGGCATTGGCGAAGTAGAGGCTGCGATCAACCCGCAGCGTAATGACCTTGGGGCAGGTCACCACCGAGTGACGATCGACGTTGCGGAAGTGCTCTGTATCGCCGACTTGGCCGACGATCGCCATGTGCGGACGGCTCGTCTTATACAAGAACAAGAGAATGGACAGGCCGACACCAGCGCTGACACCAATCTCAACGCCAAAGCCCAGGGTGACCAGAATGGTCGCCAGAACCGCGACGAAATCCGACTTGGAATAGTGCCAAGTCCGCTTCAGGATCGAAAAGTCCACCAGCGACAGCACGGCAACGATGATGGTGGCCGCCAGGGTAGCCTTCGGTAAGAAGAACAGCAGCGGGGTCAAGAACAGGGTCGCAAGGCCGATGCCAACGGCGGTGAAGGCACCCGCTGCCGGGGTCTCGGCACCTGCGTCAAAGTTCACGACCGAGCGCGCAAAGCCGCCAGTCACCGGGTAGCCACCCGAAATGCCCGACGCCAGGTTCGAGGCACCCAAGCCGATCAGCTCCTGGTCTGGATCGATGCGCTGGCGGCGCTTGGCTGCCAGGGTCTGTGCAACCGACACCGATTCAACGAAGCCAATGGCCGAGATCAAGAAGGCCGACCCTGCAAGCGAGGTCCACAGCCCCCAATCACCGCTGGGCAGGCTGAGCGGCGGGATGCCCTGCGGCACCGAGCCAACCGTTGCAACGCCCTTGGCATCCAAATTGAAGACCGCCGTTGCAATGGTGGTGGCCGCAACCGCCGCCACTGGGCCCGCCTTGGCCAAAATGTCCGCCATGCGCGGGGGCAAGCCCAGCTTGATCAAGGTCGGCTTGAGGCTCTTGCGCACCCAGAACAAAAAGGCCAGCGCAGGCAAGCCAACGGCAACGGTCCACAGCGAGGTATTGGGCAGCTCGTGTACCAGCGAGGTCAAGAGCTCGTAGAGGTTATGGCCGTGTGCCTGAACGCCCAAGATGTGCTTGAGCTGGCTGGCGGCAATGATCATGCCCGAGGCCGTGATGAAGCCGGCGATCACCGGGTGGCTCAGGAAGTTGGCTAGAAAGCCCAGCTTCAAGACCCCCATCAGCATCAGCATGAGGCCAGAGATGAAGGCCAGCGTGATCGCGGCGACGACCATTTGCCCGGGATCGCTGATGCCCAGGTTGGCAATCGCGGCCGCGGTCATCAAGGAGACAACCGCCACGGGGCCAACCGCCAAAGCGCGGCTGGTACCAAAGACGGCATAGGCGACCAGCGGCAAGATCGACGCATAGAGGCCGACCTCGGCGGGCAGGCCCGCCAGCAAGGCATAGGCCAGACTTTGAGGAATCAACATGATGGTGACGATGATGGCCGCCACCAGATCGTTGGTGAGGGTGGTCGCGTTGTAGGACCGGCCCCAATCAAGGATGGGGAAATAGGAGCGCAAAAAGGCAGGCACGGGGAATGTCCAGTTTATTGTTCATCATCCCTGCAGCAAGGCGAGCCTGCGGGCCAGCCAGAAGCCGGGCGGGCAGAGCTTGGAATGGCAGGTTTTGCAAGGTCGTCCTTATAGGATGGGCTTTGCGGGCAGAGTGGGTTTGGGGCAACAGGGAGGCACCGCCTGGCAGCCAGCCACCCAAAGGGCTAGGGACCAGCCAACAAGCGGCAGAGTTTGGCGGTTCAAATGAACCCGGCGCAGCGAGGGAGAGACCGCCGCACCGGGCCCAAGGGCTTCGCTGGACCCGAGCGGGCCACAGCTTGAAGGTTTCAGCTCTTAGGCCAAGGGGCCTAGAGCAAAACCCGAACAGTTGGACTGGGTCGCGAGGATGGGCCCGCGACCAAATCTCTGAGTTAGAGCGTGTTCAACGGCACCTTCAGATAGGCCGTGCCGTTGTCTTCTTCCTTGGGCAGCTTGCCTGCCCGGGTATTGACCTGGATCGAGGGCAAAATCAGGCGCGGCATGGACAAGGTTGCATCGCGCTCGCTGCGCATCTTGATGAAGGTATCGCGGTCCGCGCTCTTGCCGACGTGGATGTTGTGCTCTTTTTCTTCGCCCACGGTGGTTTCCCAGCGAATATCGCGGCCGTTGGGTCCGTAGTCGTGGCACATGTAGAGGCGCATATCCTCGGGCAGAGCCAACAGGCGCTGAATGCTGTCGTACAAGATGCCTGCATCGCCGCCGGGGAAGTCGGCGCGCGCGGTACCACCGTCGGGCATGAACAGCGTATCGCCGACAAAGGCGACATTGCCGACAACATGCACCATATCTGCCGGAGTGTGACCCGGCGTGTGCATTGCAAAGGCGGTGATATTGCCGATCTGGTAGGTGTCACCGTCGTCGAACAAGCGATCAAACTGGCTGCCGTCGCGCTGGAACTCCGTGCCTTCGTTGAAGATCTTGCCGAAGACGTTCTGGACGGTAATAATTTCGCGACCGATGCCGATCTTTCCGCCCAACTTGTTCTGCAAATAGGGTGCGGCCGACAGGTGGTCAGCGTGTGCGTGGGTTTCGATCAGCCAATCGACACTGAGGCCTTGGTCATGCACAAAGGCGATGATGGCGTCAGCGCTCTCAAAGCTGGTGCGGCCGGCGGCATAGTCAAAATCCATGACCGAATCGATGATGGCGGCTTTCTTAGTCTCAGGGTCTGAGACCACATAGGAAATGGTGTTCGAATCATCATCGAAGAAGGCTTTAACGTCGGGCTTGATGGCCATGTTGACGGGATAATCCATGGATGTCTCCATACATAAAGAACAAAGGTCTAAGAACGCGGACGCGTCCTCGCTCTTGGCGGCTGAGCAGCCTGCCCCCCTTGGCACAGAGCTTAGCACAAGCGCGGGTCAGAGCGAAGACAAGAACTGTTACATTCGAATAATCGAATATATTGGCCAGATAGCGCCTCGCCGAACGCGTTACAAGGGGGGGGCTTCGCTTTTTTCGACCCGCATCGCTCGCTGGCGCGAACCGGGTACCACACAGGCGCGGATCTAGGGGCCTGCCTGGAGCCTAATTGGGGCCTTGGTTGGGGCCTGACTTGCTCTGGTCGCCCAAACGTGATGCAGCTCTTCAGGGGACCGCTTGCACCTGCCCTTGCGCGGATGCCCGGCGCACTTGCAGCAGGCCAGAGCGCGCGTCCTCCTTGCGATAGGCAGAGGTTGACCCTCTGGGCTACCCAATTGATTTTGCCGCGCTATCGCCCGTGATATTGGGAGGGTCATGGCTCATGGATGGGGCTGCAGAGCCAGCTCTGCGCCAAATCCTGCCATCGCCAGCCTACCTTGGTCTGGCCTTGGCACGGCTAGGGACCTGCCCCAGCGCCGCTGGAGAGGTGCTTGACGCCTCATGCAGCAATGCGCACTTTATAGATCAAGCGCGCGCAACAGGGCTGACCGGAGCAGTCCAACGGCTCTGACCCATCAGTGGGCCGGTGCGCGCCAGGGGCACAGGCATTTTGATCGATGTTTTTGGGGGAATCGCGCTGCGATGATCGCTGCGCGAACACTGCTCAATCACTTTTCTGAACCTGGAGCCTTGAAAAGTTCGGGCGGTTTGTCTATTTGGGTCAGATCAAGTTATATTCCAACATGCGAATACGAAGATGATAGAAACCAGCTTCACCCCTCTCGCCTCCCTGTTTGGGGGGATCCTCATCGGTTTGTCCGCTGTGATGACCGCGCTCTTTTATGGCCGCATCATGGGTGTGTCCGGTATCGTGTCGCGCTTGCTGCCGCCGCGCGCAACCGGCCTCAACCAGCCGTGGACCATCGCTTTTATTGTGGGTGTCATTGGCGCGCCCCTGCTGTGGCAGCTCACCACGGGCGTCGGCGTTACGGCCCAATTCGTAGCCAGCACGCCGGTGCTGCTGATCGGCGCCTTCTTCGTGGGCTTGGGCTCTGTTTTGGGCAACGGCTGCACGTCGGGCCACGGCGTCTGCGGCCTGTCGCGCCTGTCTCTGCGTTCGCTCAGTGCGACCGTCACCTTCATGGCCGTCGCCTTTGGCACCGCCGCCGTTATTCGCTTCATCTTCGGGGGATTTATCTAAGATGCGCATCGCGAACACCCTCTCTTCGCAAACCAAAGCGCAAGCTCTGACTTTGGTGATTGGCCTGGCAATTGGCTTGGTCTTTGGTCTTGGCTTGATCGTATCAGGCATGTCGAACCCCGCTAAGGTTCGCAACTTCTTGGATATTTTTGGTTCGTGGGACCCCAGCTTGGCCTTCGTAATGGGCGGCGCTATCGCTGTTGGCATCCCGGGCTTTTGGTTCATCCAACGCCGCCTGAAGCCTGTTTTGACCGAAAGTTTTGAGCTGCCGACCAATTGTGGCGTCATCGACCGCAAGATCCTACCGGGCGCTGCGGCCTTTGGTCTGGGCTGGGCTTTGACCGGCATCTGTCCGGGACCGGCACTGACCCTTCTGGCTGGTAACGGTTTGCTTGCCGTTGGCTTTGTTGCCATGATGCTGGCGGGCATGTTTGTTGGCCGCCTGATGAAGTCATAACTCCGCCGAGCCTGCTTGGAGCGGGCGCAGCCCTTGCGCCATCTCCTGCCGTTCTTGTCCCTTGTTCTCGGAGCCAGTCCCTGCGCTCTCGCAAGACCCGACTACTTGGGTCCAACTGCGACGACGGAGCTGGCGATAAACCCATAGACTAGAGCCAAGCCGCTGAGGACTAGTCGGCGTTGCACGCTCCGAACCGCTCTGCCCCAACAAACCCAAACACGCTGGCACGCCGTCTGCCTGTCCCTCTACCAGCCCTGCGGCGCAGGGGTGGAACCAGTGGCGCGCGCGACACCAGCCCTCCCAAATAAAGGACCCAAGCCATGTTCAAAA
>CAZHYF010000151.1:0-7375 GCA_964536635.1 uncultured Rhodospirillaceae bacterium
TTTACCGTTGGCGACTACGGCCTGGATGATACCGGCGCTATCAAGGTGGTGCAGCGCTGGACCCACGACGGCGGCGCCTTGCAGACCCACGATCCCAGCGCCATGAACTACGTCACCGCCAGCGCCTCGAACGGTGTTGCGCTGGAGCTGCAAATCGAGCGCTATCCCCACCAGCGGCCTTGGTACAATGGCCTGCGTGTGACGGTGACCCGGGGCTACTTGTCGCCAGGCGACCGCATCACGCTGGTCTATGGAGACCGGTCGGGCGGTGGGCCGGGCTATCGTATCCAAACCTTTCCCGAGCGCTTCCACGAATTCAAGATGTTGGTCGATGCCTGCGCCACGGGGGTCTTTCTGCCCGTGGCCTCTTGTGGCTTTCAGGTGACCGCTGGGCCTGCGGTGCGTTGGGTGCTGACCGCGCCCAGCCTGCGGCGCCCTGGCGAGCCCTTTGCGCTGGGTCTGCGTGCGGAAGATGCCTGGGGCAATGCCACGGGGCTCAGTGATGCGCCGCTGTCGCTCAGCGCCGATGGGCCGGTGGCGGGGCTGCCGGATCAGGTTCGACCCAGACCTGGCAGCCTTGGCCACAGCATCGAGGGCCTCGCTCTGGACCAAGCGGGCCAGCGGCGCTTTGCGCTGCGCGATGCCAGCGGGCAGGTGTTGGCGCGCTCCAATCCTTTGCGCATCGAAGCGGGGGATTTCGCGGGCTTCTGGGGCGATCTGCACGGTCAAAGCGGCGAGACCGTGGGCATCAATCCGCTGGCCGATTACTTCGAGTTTGCGAGAGACGTGGCCTTCCTGGATGTCACCAGCCACCAGGCCAACGACTTCCAGATTACGCAAGACTTCTGGCAGGACATCAACGCTCAGGCGGACGCTTTCAACCAAGACGGCAGCTTTACCGTCTTTCCGGGCTACGAGTGGTCGGGCAATACCCCTGTTGGCGGCGATCACAACGTCTTCTTCCGTCACACGGGGCGCCAGATCCACCGCTCCTCGCACGCCTTGCTGGAGGATCGAAGCGACATCGACAGCGATGCGCCGACGCTGCCCGACCTCTTTGCCAGCCTGCAAGACGAGGACTGTGTGCTCTATGCCCATATTGGTGGGCGGCCGGCGGATATCAGTGTGGCCCACGATGGGGCCCTGCGCACCGCGGTCGAGGTGCATTCGGACTGGGGCACCTTCGAGTGGATCATGGCCGATGCCTTCAAGCTGGGCCATCGGGTGGGTCTGGTCTGCAACAGCGATGGCCACAAGGGCGCGCCGGGGGCCTGCTATCCGGGCGCCTCGGAGTTCGGCGCCTACAGTGGCATGACCTGTTTCTTGGCGCGCGCGCTGAGCCGCGACGCCATATTCGAGGCGATGCGCCAACGCCACCACTACGGCACCACGGGCTGCCGCATGGATCTGTCGGTGGCGGCGCAACTGGGGCCCGAGGGGCGGATCTACCCGCGCGATCCAGCCTTGGGTCCGGTTCAAAGCCAGCGCGCCGAGCAGGCTATGATGGGCGATATCATCGCCAAGCCTGGCAGCACGCTAGGCCTGAAGGTGCGGATCGCTGCGCACGCGCCGATCTTGCGGCTGGAGGTGATGAACGGCACCCAGATCGTAGCAACGCGACGGCCCTATCAAAGCGCGGATTTGGGTGAGCGGCTGCGGCTGATCTGTCAAGGCGCCGAATACCGTGGGCGCGGTCGTCAGGTTCATTGGCAGGGCCACTTGCGGTTGGACCAAGCCAAAATTCAGCGCTTCCAGACGCTCAATGCCTGGAACCTGGAGCGGCGCTTTGTGCAGGAGAGCGACCAGGTGGTGGCGCTGGACACCATCACGACGGGCAACTTCAGTGGCTGTGATCTGTGGCTGGAGCCAGGGGCGGCCGGTGCGCTAGAGATCGACACCGGCCTGTTGCAAGCCAAGCTGTCGCTGTCCGATCTGGGGCTGGAGGAGACCCGCCTTGATGCAGGCGGCCTAGATCGCTGCATCAAGGTCATGCGTCTGCCAGAACAGTTGACGGTTACCCAAGTGCAGGAGGAATTTGAGCTGGCGTTGCGGCCCGAGGGCGACAATCCGATTTGGGTTCGCGTGGAAACCGAGGACGGCTTTGTTGCTTGGTCCAGCCCGATCTATGCCATTGACGGTTAACAAAAAACCCGCGCTCCTGGGTCCAAGAGCGCGGGTGGCTTTACTGGTGAATCAACACGTTATATCGCGGTCAGCGCAAGCTGTCCGGGCAAGGCATGCTAGGTGGCAGAGGCCGCAACGGTTGCCTCGATCGTGTTGGCGATGGTGGCGTTGAAGTCTGCATCGCTCATCTGGTGCTTTAAGCCCTCGGTCAGCGCGCGGGAGAAGCTGGCAATTATGCCGGCGTTGGCGGCCAGGCGGCGGTTGGACTCTTCGCGGCTATAGCCACCCGACAGGGCAACGACGCGCAGCACGCGCGGGTGCTCGACCAGCTCGCGATAGAAGTTGGCCTTTTCGGGCAAGGTCAGCTTCAAAATGACCTCCTGGCCCTCGTTCAAGTGGTTCAGCCCGGTCAGAAGGGCGGCCTTGAGCGTCGCTTCGCAATCGGCTTTATCGGGGGCCTTGATGTTGATCTCGGGTTCGACAATCGGCACCAGGCCGTGGGCCAGGATCTGGCGCGCGGTCTTGCACTGCTGATTGACCACGGCGGCGATGCCCGCAGCGTTGTTCTCGTGGATCACCGAGCGCATTTTGGTGCCAAAGATACCCGCCTCAACCGCGCGCGCGCACAAGGCGTCCAGCTCGGGCATGGGCTTGAGGATCTGCGCGCCATCCTGGATCTCCTCCAGGCCCTTGTCCACCTTCAAAAAGGGTACGACGCCGCGCTTTTCGCTCAGATATTGCGGCACGGGCATGCCCTCGACGCTACCGTCCATGGTGCGCTCGAACAAGATCGCGCCCAACACCTTGTCCCCGCTGAAGGCAGGGGCGGTCATGATCCGGCGGCGCATGTCGTGGATCATGGCAAACATCTCGTCTTCGTTGGCATAGTCGGATGCTTGCACACCGTATTCGGCCAGCGCTTTGGGCGTCGAGCCGCCGCTTTGATCAAGGGCCGCAATCATGCCCTTGCCATTGATGATTTGTTCGCGTTGTTGAGCTTTATCCATGAGCCTTGATCGTCCCGAGTTGTGCTGAGTGGGGTTCGCCTCGTTATCGCCTTATTTGCGCTATTTCGCGCGGCTTGGCTAGAGGCACCGGCAGCCTGGGGATCGTTCTTGGCGCGCGATGTTTGAGTCCTTACATTTGGCGCGCGATATCGCCGAATGGAGGCCTTTAGCGTTTGAGCCAGACCCAGCGCGGGCTGTCAACGTCTAGAACTTGTGTCTCGCCCCAGCGTTTTTCCAGCGTTAGACAGCCCACGTCCGGCTCGCTCATCAGCGCATCAACGAGCAGCGGTGCATGGCTGACCACCAACACCTGCCCGCGCTGAGCCGCGCGCAAGATCAGCCGCGCCAGGGCCGGTAACAGCGCAGGGTTGAGGCTGGTCTCGGGCTCGTTCAGAACCAGCAGCTTGGGCGGGCGCGGAGACAGCAAAGCAGCGCTCAGCATGAGATAACGCAGCGTGCCATCCGACAGCTCGGCGGTGCTCAAAGGGCGCAGCAGACCCTTTTGGTGCAAGGCGCAGTCGAACCAACCCTCGCGATTGGTGACGCTAACCTGGGTGCCGGGGAAGGCGTCGTCGATGGCCTCGGCCAGGCCATCAGCGTCACCCACTTCGATGATGGTCTGAATGGCTGCCGCCAGGTTGGCGCCGTCGCTGGCCAGGACCGGAGCGCGGGTGCCCACCTGAGCCTGGCGGGCGGGGGCTAGTGGGTCGCTGCGCAGGGCGTCATAAAAGCGCCAGGCACGCATGGTCTCGCGCAGAGCCAACAGCTCAAAGGCCGCTCTGGGATGGGCGGCGTGGGTCATCATGCTGTCATAGTCGGCCAAGCGGGTGTGCACCACTTGCGCTTCGTCCATGGCTCCTGTGTCGGGATCGCGCAGCGTCACGGCGGGCCCGCGCCGCTCGGCCAGGGTGGTGCGCGGGTTGAGCTGTTCGCCGATCCACACCGCCTCGGTCTTGATCAGCGGGTCTCTGGCAAAGGCGCTGCGGCCTTCGGTCGGCAGGCCCAGGTCGATGGCATAACCGTAGTCCTGGCTGGCAAAGCCCAGCTTGAGCGCGATGCGGTCGCGGCGCTGGGTGCCTTGCAAGGGGTAATCGCCCCGCTTGACCGCAGCAGAGATGGTCTCAGGCCCCGCCCAGAGGGTTGAGGCCAGGCCGCCTTCTTGTGCCAAAGCTGCGATAACCCGGCCCTGGGCTACATCAGCCAAGAGGCGCAGAGATTTGTAAAGATTAGACTTTCCGCTGCCATTTGCGCCGGTGATCAGCGTTAGACGCTCCAGCGGCACCACCAAATCACGCAGGCTGCGATAGCCGGAAATGGCGAGGGTGATCAGCACGCGCGCTACCAGTCGATGCGCGGCACCGGGCCCAAAAAGACCGGCCCGATGCTCATGCCAGCGTCGCTCAGCTCGATCGGCAAGGCCAGGCTTGAGGCACCGTTGGCGGTTTGGCTGGCTCCGGTCTGCATGCGCCCCATCATCGCGATGGCAAAGCGTGCTTGCGCTGCGCTCAAGATGCCGGTTTCGGCCAGGGTTTGCAGGAAGTCGTCCAGGCCTTCTAGCGCCAGGTCGATGCGCCCGCGCGGTTGCAGCTCGTCGTTCAGATGCAGGCTGCCTTGTCCCTTGAGCCCCAATCGCTGGAGCTTGGCGGACAGGTGATCCAGGCGCACCACGCCGCCCTCGGCCTGCCAGCGCGCGACGCTGGCAGGGTTGGGATTGGCGGGCAAGGCGGGTTCAGCGCTTCCGTGCAGCTCGGCGAGATCCAGGAAGTTGCCCAGCGCGGGGGCAAGCTGGTCTGCGCTGGCGCCACGGATGAAGGGAAGGGCCGACAAGGCTTCGGCCAGCAGCACGGTGGATTGCGGCGGTAGGCGCAGCGCCTCGGCCTTGATGTCGAGTGTCGAACGCTGGCCCGGCCGCACAAAATGGAAGCGCAGCGCGTCGCTCTCGATGGGAAGGCGGTCCAGCAGTTGGCCGGCCACTGGGCCAAGGTTCAAATCAACCTCGTTGGGGATCGCTCCGGCAGAAAACCGGCTGCGCAGGTAGCCCGAGCTGACCTCGACGCTTGAGGCGAGCTCAGGGCGGGCCAGCGGCGCCAAGCGGTGCGCGCCGCTCAGATCCAGATCGAAAGACCAGGGCGCGTAGGCGGGAACGCTGACCTTCAAATCACCCTCGGGCGGTTGCCAAGCTAGGCCCATGTCGCGCGCGGCCAGCTCTAGGCCTTCAAAGCGCATGTCGAAATTGAAGGGAAAGCCCGAGACCGCCGCGCTCTCGACCTCCAGCTTGTTGCCGCTCACGTCTTGGCTCATCAGGCTGGCTGCAAAGCCCCAGACCGCGCCCGCCACCAGCAGCCAATAGACGACATAGGCACCGCAGAGGCCGCCAAAGCTCCAGGCGCAGCGGCGCCCCCAGCGGGCAAGAAAGCCGCGCTTGCGGGCGGGTGCGGGCGAGGGGGTGGCTTGGGTCATGAGGGCTCGCAACAATTGGGGGGGGGCCGACCGGTCTAGCCGCTGAATTTAGCAGAAATAAGCCGCGCCCAGAGCGACCAGTCCACCACCAAATAACCGATCATGAAGACGATCAATCCGCCGACCAGATAGACCCACCATTGGATGGCCTTTGGGATGGGCTGGCGGCAGTGGTCACAGCGGTCTTCTGAGCGCTTGGTCTGCTTGCCGCAGGCCGGGCAGCGGCGGGTCATCAGGGTGTTTTCTGACCGGCTCATGCGTCGGGCTCCTGATGACTTAGGCTGTCGTTTTGGGGGCTGGTTGCGGTCAGGCGCGCCACCTCGCCCTCAATGGCCGCTTCGAGCTGACCCAGAGCCTCGCGCATCGACTGGCCCGCTGCGATGGGCGGTAAGATCGACAAGGTGATGCAGCCCGGCGCAAAGTTGGAAAAGCCCTTGCCCCAATAGAGGCCCGAGTTCAGCGCCACCGGCACCAGCGGCACGCCCAGAGCCTCGTACAGGGCCGCCACGCCAACGTGATAGCTGGTGGGCGCTCCCACGGGGCGGCGGGTGCCTTCGGGGAAAATCACCAACTGCGGGGCCTTGTCGGCCATGATGGCCTTGCCGTCAGCGATCAGCTTGCGCAGCGCCGCGCGCCCCTGGCCGCGATCCAGCGCGATGACCGGCCAACGCTGCACCACCCAGCCAAACAAGGGCACCTTCAGCAGCTCTTGCTTCATGACGTAGCCGGGATTGGGCAGGATCAGGCCGGGCACGAAGGTATCCCAGGCGCTCTGGTGCTTCATGGCGAACAAGCAGGCGCCGTCTGGCAGGTTCTCCAGCCCCTCAACGCGGTAGTGGATGCCCAGCAAGACCCGCGCCAGCGCCATGTTGCCAGCCAGCCACAGCCGCTTGAGCGGGCGCAGCAAAGTGAGGCCAAAGGGACTGGCGAGGATCATGGCCAGGGCTAAGAGCGCGCCCCAAATCCAGAAAAGAGCGATGAACAAATAACGGCGCAAGGTATACATGCAGGCGAGGGCATCCCGTGTAGCAAGCGGAGAAGAAAGGCTGCTTATAGCATTGCGCAGGCAGCCACGGAAGCGCTGCTATTGTATCGAAATTGGAAACAAAAAAGCGCCCGTTTGGCTCTTTAATGCCCCATCTGGCGGCATTAGATCTAAGCCCACAGGAAAACTCGATTTAAGGCAGGCAGGCAATGGGACAGCTTATCGATGGTGTTTGGCACGATCAGGCCCTTTCTAGTTTGGCAACCAAAGGGCGCTTTGTGCGCAAGGCTGCGGGCTTTCGCTCTTGGATCGACGCCGACCCGCAAGCGGCTTTCCCTGCCGAGCTTGGCCGCTACGATCTCTATGTCTCGCTGGCCTGCCCCTGGGCGCACCGCACGCTGATCTATCGCGAAATCAAAGGCTTGGCCGAGCATGTCTCGCTGTCGGTGGTCCATCCTGATATGCTGGAGCAGGGCTGGACCTTTGCGCCGGGAGATGGCGTCGTGCCAGACCCCAACCTGGGCGCAGAGGTACTGCACCAGATCTACACCCACAGCCAGCCGGACTACACCGGCCGGGTGACGGTACCGGTCCTATGGGACAAGGTTGGCAAGCGCATCGTGTCTAACGAGTCGTCTGAGATCATCCGCATGTTTGGCTCGGCCTTCGATCATCTGACCGGCAACCGCCTGGACTTCTACCCCGAAGCGCTGCGGGCCGAGATCGACGCGGTGAACGAGCGGATCTACAAGCGGGTCAACAATGGTGTCTACAAGGTGGGCTTTGCGGGCACGCAAGC
>CAZHYF010000152.1:0-7358 GCA_964536635.1 uncultured Rhodospirillaceae bacterium
CCTATACACGCGTTCCAGGCGTGCGCCTTAAGCCACTCGGCCACCTCACCGCAGGAGCGCTAGGCATAGTCGGCTTGGCGGGGCTTGGCAAGTCCAGATTGCGGCTTTGCGCAGGAAGCTCTGGCGGCCCAGGCGGCCCAGCCGGCCCTGTCAAAGCGCTGGCGCAACGCCTGGCGCAACGCCTGGCGCGGCGCGGCCAACCAGGCGCCGCCTACGACAAGGTGATAGCCACAATCCCCAGGGCAATCAGGCTGGCCCAGCCGATGCGATGCAAGAAGCGCGGCTCCTTCAGCACCACCGCCGCCAAGATCACCGAGACAGGAATCGAGGCCTGCCGGACAGCGCTGACGCTGGCGGCCTCGGCGCCAAGCTGAAAGGCGCTCAAGATGAACAGATAGGACAGATAGGAGCTGAGGCCCGCCAGCAGGATCCGCCAGGGTGCTTGCGCCCAGCCGCGCACCACGCCCAGCAGCGGGGCTGCCTGGTGGCGGTCCTCCCAGGCACGGATCGCGGCCATGATCGGCACCACCAGCAGGTAGCAGTAGAACAAGAAGGGCCCCGGCGTGGTGACTTGCATGGCCTTGGCATCGGTGATCGAATAGGCTGCGGAGCCCAGCAGGGCCAGGACCGCAAGCGCGAAGGCCTTGCGGTCGTGCAGCAAGCCGCCTGGAGCCTTTTGGATCATCACACTGCCCAGCAAGACCAGCGCGATGCCCAGCAAGGTCGGCCAAGCATAAGCCTGCCCAAGGAACAGCCAGCTCAGGGCTACGATCGCCACCGGCGAAGAGCGCACGATGGGATAATAGACCGACAAGTTCCCGCGCCGCAGCGCCGACAGCGTGCCGTAGTAATAGACCGACAGTCCCGCCACAGAGATCAGCACCAACGGCCAGGCCTCAAGGGGCAGACTGAGGCTTTGGCCCATCACCAGGCTGTGCAGGCCAGCCATCACCATCTGGGTCACCGCCACCCCCACATAGCAGGATACCGGGTGGGCCATGCCCTTCAGCACCAGGTCGCGCAGGGGGTGGGTTACCGCCGAGATCAAAACCAAGGCGATCCAGAAAAGCTCCATAGGGGTCGATGTTCCAGGCAGCGGGGCGAAAAGAGGCTGGCACTAAAGACCAAGCTGGCAGGCGGTGTCTCGCCGAAACGCGACGGTTCCTCTGCGCTGACAAGGCGCCGTGGTTCGTGCAATTGGCAAGCCGGGATTGCTTTGCTATAAGCCCAAGAAGCGCAGGTGAGGCCGGCCTTGCTGGCGCTGTTTGAGCGGTTTGATCGAAAGGCAGAGTCTGCAATGCGGTTGATTTTCTGGACCATAGGCAGCCTGCTGGCCAGCTTGTCGATCTTGGCCTTTGCCTTTTCGGCCTTCAGCTTTTTGGCGCTGGGCCAGTGGAACTTCATGTCCAGCAACCAGCTCTGGCTGCGCCTTGGTGCGCAGAGCGATCAGGCGGGCGAAGCCATGACCCTTAGCCAGACTATCATGGCGCTCGTGCCTCAGTCTGAGGCTCTGGCGATGTTGGACCGCTTCTTGGTCTCGCCGATCTTTGACATGGGCTTTGTGTTCCTAGTTGGGGTTCTGGGCGCATTTTTCCTCTATTTAGGCCGGTTCCGCGAGCCGGATTATTTCTGAGCAGCGCCAATTCAGGACGCTTGCCCTGGCTTTGCAGCAAACTGTCGCTCCCGCACAAGACAAGCGCTTTGGCCTCTGTTTTAGCTGCGCCAATCGCGTCCTAGAGGCGCAATCGCGCCAGGGAGAGAGGCGATATGGAACAAGACGCAAGCCAAGCAGCAAGCCGCGGTGGGCGCCGCGCAGGACGCAAGGGCAAGCTGGCGACGCCGCGCCGGTCTGACGTGGTGCGTGGCGGTTTGCCAGGCGGGCAATTCCAGCCACTGACCCCTGCGCAACAGGATGCCATCAACGAGGCGGCTTTGACCCTGCTTGAGACTGTGGGCATGGGCAACCCAACTGCGTCCGCGACGGAAATTCTGACCGCGGCGGGCTGTCAGGTCAGCGAGCGAGGCCGCATCCTTTTCCCCCGTGCTCTGGTGGAAGACACGCTGGCCAAGGCCGCGCGCCGCTTCGTCCTGCACGGCCAGAAGGAACAGCACGACTTGGAGCCTTGGGGCTCCAACGTCTACTATGGCACGGCGGGCGCGGCGGTGCATTTGGTCGATCTTGAGGCCAACAGCTATGAGGACTCAACGGCGCAGGGGCTCTACCAGGCGGCGCGCATCGTCGATGAGATGGACAATATCCACTTCTTCCAGCGCTCCATGGTGGCGCGCGAGTTGAGCAACTTGCAGGACCTGGACACCAACACGCTCTACGCTTCGATCAAGGGCACGTCAAAGCACGTCGGCACCTCCTTTTGCGAGGCCTGGACCATGCAACAAGGCCTGGAGCTGCTGCACTATGTGGCGGGCGGCGAGGAGGCCTTCCGCAAGCGGCCCTTCGTCTCCCAGTCCAACTGCTTCGTTGTGCCACCTTTGACCTTTGCGCAAGAGGCTTGCGGCTGTTTGGAGATCGCCACCCGCGCTGGCATGCCGGTGCTGTTGCTGTCGGCGGGGCAGGCAGGCGCGACGGCACCCGCCTCGATCGTGGGCGCGGTGACCCAGGCGGTCGCCGAGTGCTTGGCGGGTCTGGTCTATGTCAACGCGGTGGTGCCAGGCCACCCGGCTATTTTCGGCACCTGGCCCTTTGTCTCGGACCTGCGTACCGGTGCCATGTCGGGCGGCTCGCCCGAACAAGCGCTGATCACCGCGGCCTGCGGACAGATGGCGCAGTACTACGATCTGACCGGCGGCTCGGCGGCGGGCATCACCGATTCCAAGCTGCCTGACGCGCAGTCGGGCTACGAGAAGGCCTATACCAACGTGCTGGCGGGCATGGCGGGCGTCAACATGGTCTATGAGAGCGCGGGCATGCATGCCTCGCTGCTGGGTGTCTGCCTCGAGTCCTACATCATAGACAACGATATGCTGGGCGCTTGCATGCGCATCATCAAGGGGATTGATTTCACGCCGGAATCTCTGGCGGTCGAGGTCATCACCAAGACCTGTCTTGAGGGCCCTGGCCACTACTTGGGCTCGGACATGACGCTGAGCCTGATGGAGAGCGAATATCTCTACCCCAAGCTGGCCGAGCGCTGGTCGCCCAAAGAATGGGCCGAGCACGGCAAGCCCAGCCTTTTGGGCCGCGCGCGTGAGCGCATGGAAGCCATCTTGGCCCAGCCCAATCCCGCGCACATCCCGCTTGAGGTGCAGGCCTACATTGAGGCCAATTTCCCAATCAAATTCTAAGCCGACCGCGGTCTGCCGCCTGGCGACAGATCGCGCAAAGGAGCCCTTGCTATGACCGATTTCGCCACCCCTCCAAGCCCGAGCGCAGCCCAAGCCTCAGCCAGCGACTCCTTTCCCAGTACCGCGCGGGTCGTGATTATCGGCGGGGGTGCGGTCGGTTGTTCGATCCTCTACCACCTGGCGCTTGAAGGCTGGACCGACTGCGTGCTGATCGAGAAGAACGAGCTGACGTCGGGCTCGACCTGGCACGCAGCGGGCAATTGCCCTTCCTTTTCGGGCTCTTGGTCGGTCATGCTGATGCAGAACTACTCGACCCAGCTCTTTAAGGTGCTGGGTGAGCGGGTGGACTACCCAATGAACTACCACAATACGGGCTCGATCCGCCTGGCGCACGACGCCAACCGCTTGAACGAATTCAAGCATGTGCACTCCATGCAAAAGCACATGGGCGGTAAGCCCGGCGGCATCGGCATGGAGATGATGACCGTTGACGATATGAAGGCCGTCTATCCCTTCATGGAAGGCCACGACCTGGTTGGCGGCATTTGGGATCCGTCTGATGGTGATATCGACCCCGCCCAGCTCAGCCAAGCCTATGCCAAGGGGGCGCGCGACTTGGGTGCAAAAATCGTGCGCTTTTGTTCGGTAACCGGCTTGAGCCAGCGTGCGGATCACTCCTGGGATGTCGCCACCGAAAAGGGCAGCATCCACGCCGAGATCATCGTCAATGCCGCGGGCTACCGCGCGCAAGAAATTGCCGACATGATGGGCCGCAAGCTGCCGATCGCGACGCTGGAGCACCAGTACCTGCTGACCGACGCCATCCCCGAGCTGAGCGCGCGTGGCGACCAGCGCCTGCCGCTGTTGCGCGATCCGGATGTCTCCTATTACCTGCGCCAGGAAAAGCACGGCCTGATCTTAGGCCCCTACGAGTATCACTGTAAGTCGCGCTGGGACCGCCGCAAGGATCCCATGCCGGCCGACTTCAGCTTCCAGCTGTGGGACGACGACTTGGAGCGCCTGGAGCCCTACATCGAAGACGCCATGGCGCGGGTGCCGATCCTAGCCGAAGGCGGCGTTTCGCGGGTCATCAACGGGCCGATCCCCTATGCGCCCGACGGCAACCCGCTGATCGGACCGGCGCCGGGCCTGCGCAACGCCTTTGAGGCCTGCGTCTTTACCTTCGGCATCACCCAGTCGGGCGGTGCGGGCAAGGTGGCCGCCGAGTGGATCATCCAGGGCGAGACCGAATGGGACATGTGGTCTTGCGATCCACGCCGCTTCACCTCCTATGCCAACACTCAGGCCTATGCCACTGCCAAGGCCATCGAGGTCTATAGCCACGAATACGCCCAGCACTTCCCGCATGAGGAGCGCCCGCACGGCCGCCCTGTGCGCACCTCGCCGGTCTATGCCGCGCAGGCAACCAAGGGCGCAAAGTTTGGCGCGCGCGCGGGCTGGGAGCGTGCGGTCTATTTCGACCCCGAGGGTCAGTTTACCGAGCCGCAAAACACGCTGGCCAAGCCCGACTTCCAATCGCTGATTGATCGCGAGCTGGAGATTGTCTCTGAGCGTTGCGGCCTGATGGACCTGCCGGGTTTTGCCCGCTTTGAGATCAAGGGCCAAGGCGCGGGCGCTTGGTTCGACGCCATCACCTGCTCGGCCATGCCCAAGCCGGGGCGCATCGGCCTGGTCTATTGCCTGACGCCCAAGGGGCGCATGCTGACCGAATTCACCCTGACCCGCTTTAGCGAGGACCACTTCTGGCTGTTGGGCGCTGCGGGCGCCGAATGGCACGATCAGGACTGGCTGGAACAGCACTTGCCCGCTGATGGCAGCGTCATCCTGACCAATATCACCGAGGCTTGGGATACGCTGGTTGTCACCGGCCCGACCTCGCGGCAGGTTCTGTCGCAGGTGCTGGACTGCGACCTGTCGAACGCCGCCTTCCCTTGGCTCAGCCACCAGTGGGTCGAGGTTGGCCACAGCCAGGCGCTGGCGATCCGCGTGACCTTCGCCGGTGAGCTGGGCTGGGAGCTGCATGTACCGATGGTGCGCGCGCTGGGGGCCTATCAGGCCGTCAGTGCTGCGGGCGCCGAAGACTTTGGCGGCTATGCGCTGGATAGCTTGCGCCTGGAGAAGGGCTATAAGAACTGGAAGCAGGATCTGACCAACGATTTCACCGGCCACGAATGCGGCGTTGGCCGCTTCATCAAGGTCGATAAGCCAGGCGACTTCATCGGCAAGGCGGCCGTGCAGGCCGAGCTAGCGGCAGGGGTCAAGCAGACCGCGGTCATGCTGGTGATGGACGCGGTGCTGGAGGTCGAAGCGCCCTATCTTTCGACCGTCTTTGATGGTGACAAGGCGGTGGGCCTGGTGACCTCGTCGGCCTTCGGCGCGCGCGTTGGGCACAACATTATGATGGCCACTTTGCAGATGGGCGCAACCCAGGAAGGCCAGCGCCTGGAGGTGGAGATCTTCGGGCAGCGCTTTGGTGCGACAGTGACCTCAGCGGCGCTGTTCGACGCCAAGAACGAACGCCTGCGGGCTTAGTTGCGGACCTAGGGCCGCAAACAGCTCAGCCCTGGTCGGGCGGCCAATCAGGCTTAATGTGGGGCCCCGCCTTTGGTCGGGGCCTCGCGCATTTTTGGGGCTGGGCCAAGAGGTTGAGCCAGGGTGCTGTAGCCAGTCGTGGCGCGCGCTCACAGCCCAGCGTGATCGTTGGCGGCGTGCTGATGAACCGGCACCTTCGTGCTGTCGATCATTTGAATACTGTACTTGTAAGCCTCTGTTATCGCGCGCATAAACCGATCGAACACGCCCGCCTTGCGCCAAGCCATGAAGCGATTGGTGTCGTTGGAGTTGGGCCTAGAATCGGACCCAGTGCAGGCCGTGGAGCCCGGTGCGGAACCCAAAAAATACCGCTCAGCACCCGCCGATCCTCCACGCGTGGCAGATCGCGCGGTTTGTTCGGCATCAAGGGCTGGATCACCCACCACTTCAAATAGCGGCTTTGGTACAGATTTTTGGAAGAGCCCATATCAACCTCCTCTTTTTCTCTCCTCCCACACGCGCAGCCCATAGCAAATTGGGAACCAAATCACCAAGAGTATACCAGTTAATACAACAACGCGCTCGGTAGTTATTGGTGGGCCAAAAAAAGAAAACCAAATCAACTGATAGACAATTACAGAGAATATTGTTTGAATTATACTTATTGCAATGTTTTTTTGTTCATTTTTATCTCTTTGTTTCCCATGTTATGTAGCCGTGATCTGTATAATTACGCATCTTACCAGATGCAGCCAGCAGCATGGTAGAGCCCATTACCAACGGCACCGCCCACTGCCGCCGGGATGACACCTGCTCCTGTGACGGCAGCGCCAGCACCGACGCTAAGTCCGCCAACAACTGTGCCGTCAATCACCGTTTTCGTTTGCCCCCACAAACTACAAGGGCGACCGCTATAACTGCTGCGTGCTGGCGGGGTTTGCTCCGCTCTTGGATGGCCAACAGTGCTGGTCGCATTTCGGTGCACCGAGAGCGCCAAGCATGTGATGATATCGGCGAGCTTGATTTTGTGCCTAAAAATTCGCTCCAAAGCCAGAGAGCCAGGCAGTCTGCGACACAAACGATACGTCGTTAGAGGAGTTGCGGGTGGTTGGCTGAAAGTATAGGCATCGTGATAACCTCTTCTCAATACGCCGCAATCAAGTGGAGACGCTGTTCATGGCGACGTATCAAAGCCCTACAGGCCTAAGAGGGAAGGGCGCTGCTTTGGACCGGCACATCGGATTTCCCAGGGGTTTTCCCAGGGGTTTTCCCTGGGGTTTTCCCTGGGGTTTTCCCTGGGGATTGCCCTGGGGATTGCCCTGGGGATTGCCCTGGCTGGATGGCCAATCAGGCTTCATGTGGGGCCCGCCTTTGGTTGGGGCCTCAGGCATCTTCGGGGTTGGGCCAAGTGGCGAGGCTAGGCAGCTGTTGCTCGCCGTGGCGCAAAGGCCCATAGCAGCCCGTTGACGAAGTCGCGTATGCATGATTCTCTGCCAGCTCGA
>CAZHYF010000153.1:0-4364 GCA_964536635.1 uncultured Rhodospirillaceae bacterium
TAGGCCTGCCAGCCTTTCAGCTTGGCCATGAGCGTCGCGGTCGAAGGATCAACGACAGCCGCCTTGCCCTCAGTCAGCGCGGGCAGGATCTCTTTGGCCAAGACCTTGCCCAACTCCACGCCCCACTGGTCGAAGGGGTTGATATCGCACAGCGCCGCCTGCACGAACACCCGGTGCTCATATAGGGCCACGAGCGCGCCCATGATCCAAGGCGTCAGCTCGGGGTAGATCATCATGGTCACCGGGCGATTGCCCACGATCTGACTGTTGATCGCTGCAAGCGCGGCCTGCTCGTCGCTCATGCCTTTGGCCAAGAATCGCCTCTTGGCCAGCGCTTGGTCCTGACCTTCCAAGAAGGCTTGCCCCTGTGCCAGGAAGTTTGCCAGCAAGATCTGGTGCTGGTCTTGGTCCTGGGCTTGCGACTTGGCGGCGGCCAGCATGTCCATGGTCACAGTGTCGGTGCCTTGGTGCAGGCACTGGAAGAAAGAGTGCTGAGCGTTTGTGCCTGCGGCGCCCCAAATCACCGGCGAGGTCAGTGCCCTAACGGGCTGGGCCTGACTGGTGACCGACTTGCCGTTGGACTCCATTTCGAGCTGTTGCAGGTAGGCGGGCAAGGCCTCCAGGTTTTGATCGTAGGGCAAAACTGCGTGCGATGCTGCGCCCCAATAGTTGCGATAGTAGTAGGACAGGGCGCCCATCAAAACCGGCACGTTCTGATCCAAAGGCGCAGAGATGAAGTGCTCGTCCATAGCGTGGGCTCCGGCCAAGAGCGCGCGAAACCCTTCTGCACCGATGGCCAGCATGATCGGCAACCCGATGGCCGACCAAAGCGAATAGCGTCCGCCGACCCAATCCCAGAACGGGAAAATGGCCGTAGGATCAATGCCGAAGTCAGCCGCGCGGCTGGGCGCGGCGGTCACGGCAACGAAGTGGCCACCCAAGGCGGCGTCACCGCAGTGGCTGAGCCCGGCGGCCAACCAGCGTCGTGCGGCATTGGCGTTGGTCAAGGTCTCTTGGGTGGTGAAGGTCTTGGAGGCCACGACGAACAAGGTCTCGGCCGGGTCCAGCGTGGCGAGCGTCTGTTCCAGCTCACTGGGATCGACGTTGGAGACGAAGTGCAGCATCAAGCCGGTCGTTGCAAAGGGGCGCAGCGCTTGGCAGACCATGCGCGGGCCCAGATCCGAACCACCAATCCCGATGTTCACGACATGCTTGAATGCGCTGCCGGTGGCACTCTTGCGGGCACCTGAAGCGACGGCCTGGGTAAAGTCGGCCATCAGCGTCACCACACGCTCTACTTCCGGGCTAACCGGTTCACCGTCGGCCAAATAGTTGCGCTGACCAGGGCCAGACCGCAACGCCATATGTAGGGCAGGGCGCTGCTCGGCGGTGTTGATAGCCGCGCCCGCGACCATGGCGTCGCGCTTGGCGATGACGTTAGCGTCATGGCAAGCCTGCAACAGCAGATCGATGGTCTCATCGTTGATGGGGTGCTTGGAAAAATCGACATAGAGCTGGCCGCCGATCTCGAAGGACAGGGGGCGTTGACGCTGGGTTTCATCCGCGAGCAAAGCGCTGGCGCGAGTATGGCGCATCATAGCTTGATGGGTGCGAAGCAAGGTGTCTAGCGCGGGCATGGGGAGGCCTCGTTTTCTAAAGGTGACACAAAATGTAAGTTTGCGTACACGACATACGCAAAAATCCACGATCTGTCAGCCCAAAAAGCGGATGCCAACGACGAGGCAAATTGTCAGTCTAAAGCAAGCCACGAATGAGTCGCAACACGCGCGAGCATGGACTTACGTTAAAAATCAGTCACCTAGAGCGGAAGGGCTGGAGCAAGACCAAGGCCCGACACTCTAGGACGCGCGAAGCGCTAGTGGCGCATGCCCTTGCGCAGGTGGTAGTAGCCATCGCGCATCTCGATAAACATATCCGGGATGCCCGGGTGATCAACCGGTGCGTTGCTATCATCAACCAGCAAGTTCTGCTCGGACACGTAGGCCTCGTAGGCCCCTTCGTCGTTTTCGGCGAACAGGTGATAGAAGGGTTGGTCCTTCTTGGGGCGAATTTCTTCTGGGATCGACTGATACCACTCCTCGGAATTTGAGAAGCTGGGGTCTACATCATAGACCACGCCCCGGAAGGGGAAAATTCGATGGCGAACGACTTGGCCGATGGTGAATTTTGCGTGCTGCATGGAAAGACTCAAATCGACTGTAAGGCGAGTGGGATAAGCTGATGGGAATTTAGGGTTGTTCGTCGCTTAGGTCAATTCGTGATTGAGTTGCGCGACTGCTTGACCGGCCTGCAAATCACTTTGCTAGAGTTTGCGGCCATCCAAGCTGACCAGCGCATCGTAAAAGCGCTGAGTGCAGGCTTCCCAAGTATAGTCCAGGGCTAGGCTGCGCGCATCTTCGCGCGCCAAGGCGACCGCAGCAAGGCAGGCCTGCTTGAGGTCCGACTCCAGCACCCCGGCCTTGGGGTCCGTAATGATGTCTTTGGGGCCCGTCACCGGGTAAGCCGCCACCGGCAGACCCGAAGCCAGGGCTTCGACCACCACCAAACCAAAGGTGTCGGTCAGGCTGGGGAAGACAAAGCAATCGCAGCTGCGGAAGATCGCCGCCAAATCCTGCCCCTGCTGAGCTCCCAAGAATTTTGCCGTGGTATGTTTGGCCTCCAGGCGCTGGCTTTCAGGCCCGCTGCCAACCACCACCTTGGTGCCGGGCAAATCCAGGTTCAAAAAGGCATCGATATTCTTTTCAACGGCCAATCGCCCGACATAGAGCCAAAGCGGGCGCGGCCAGTCTTCGTCAACCAAAGACGAGCGCGGGCCTTCTGGCGTGAACAGCTCGGTGTCAACACCGCGCAGCCAAACGTGGGTGTTGCGGATGCCCCAGCGATCCAGCTCGTCTTTCTGGCTTTGGGTGGTGACCAAGGTTGCAGCCGCAGCGTTATGAAAGCGGCGCAGCACAGCATAGGACCAGCTTATCGGGATGCGGGTGCGCTCATAGAGGTACTCAGGGAATTTGGTATGCAAGGAGGTGGTAAACTGCCAGCCCTTATCAAGCGCAACCGCGCGAGCCGCCCAACCCAGCGGGCCTTCGGTTGCCAGGTGCAGGCTGTCGAACGGCTCAGCCATCATCAGCTTGGCAACGCTACGCTTGGTCGCTAAGGCGAGCGGGATCTCAGAATAGCCCGGCATCGGTAGGGTCTTGAAATCATTGGGCGTGATGAAGGTGACCGAAACCCCCATGGGACGCAGGGCCTTAGCGGTTTGATCCAAGGAGCGCACGACGCCGTTGATCTGTGGATACCAAGCATCGGTGACGATCAAGAGTCGCTTCATAGGGGCTCTCCTTTGACCCAAGTCACCAGGCGCTGCTCGTTTTGCAGCCAACGGCACAACAACAGGCGGCCGTCCAGAGTTTCGACCGCGCAGGTGCAGCTATCAATCCAATCGCCGGTATTCAAATAGCGTTGAGTGAAGCGGCGATGGTCCTTGGGGTGGTGGGTGTGGCCTGAAATCACGGTGTCCGCGCCCTGCTCGCGCGCGCGCCGACAGGCCCGCTGCTCCGAAGCGCAAATCCACTGCACGACAACTTTGGTCGCGCGCTTTGCGGTCCAGGCCAAGCCCTTCTCCGGTTGAGCCTTGCCGTCCAGCGGTGCCATGCGGCGCTGCAAGCGGCCATAGATACGGGCGCCGATGCGGGCGAGCCAGGAATAGCGGCCAGAGAAGGGGTCGAACTGGTCGCCGTGAAGTACAAGAGCCGTCTCGCCGCCCTGACACTGATGAATGAAACTTTCCGCCAAGTGCCAGCCGCCGACCGTCATGGTGTTGTGCTTGCGCAAATAGTTGTCGTGGTTGCCCGGAACTTGGAAGATTTGCCCCCCCCGCGCAAGAAAGGCCGTAAAGCCGGTCAAGACGGCATCGGCGGCCTCGTCCCAGCTCCAGCGGCGCGGCAGCAGCCAGGCATCGACGATATCGCCGACCAAATAGAGGCTCTGGGCCGGATAGTGCTCCAGGAGTTGGCAGAGCGCGCGCCGGGCGTTCTGGTTCATGCCCAGGTGCAGGTCCGAGACGAACAGTGCCCGCAGACGGGGCGCCGGATTGGTTGCCGAATCGCTCTTTGGGGCGCTATCAGTCAGTTGGCTGGACGCAGCTTGGGCTTCACGCCATTGCTCGGCAATGCGCTGGCTCGATTCACGCGGATCAAGCAGCGAAATGCGGGGCGGCACGGGGCGCATGGCGACAGGCACGCTGACGTGAACCTCATGTGGTGGCAAGACGAGCCGACCTCACCGGAAGCCGACGTGACGGCAGAGGTATCGCACTTTGCTGCGATATCCAAGGCTGATTGTTC
>CAZHYF010000153.1:4464-7213 GCA_964536635.1 uncultured Rhodospirillaceae bacterium
GTTTGCTACAAACAGGATAAACGGCCTAGGCTGCCCTCGTGCGGCAGCGTGAAACTAGGCGAGGAAGGGTAACCTTGCGATGAACGGCGCAAAACAAACACTGGGTAAGGCGATGTTGCTGAAGAGCCTTATGGCAGCCTGTTTGCTGCTGGTGGCCCTTGGGCCCTTGCAGGCGGAAGCCAAAGGCAAAGCATTGCGGGCTCCCTTGGCTTTGCCCATGGGCCAGGTGGCGGCGCCTGGCGCTTTTGCGCCTTTGCCGGCTGTTCAACAGTACCAGAAGACCCAGCCCAGCGCTCCGATTTGGCTGGCTAGCAATGTCGATTCTGCTTACCTGGCAGGTGTGCGCGACGGTCGCTATGCGACCCTCAAGCAGATCAAGGCTGCCATTCAGGCCTTCACCGGCGCGCCTGTAAAGCGGGTCTTGTCGATTGCCATGATTAGCGGCGTGTTGGTCCTGAGTGTCGAGGATGTCTATAGCAACATCTTCAATGTGCGCGTACAGCCTGAAACGGCTGCTGTTTTGCCCTAATTCCCGCTTGCACTGAAAAGGCTCTTGGCGCCACACTGGGCCGCTCAGCTTAAGGAAGGAACTGCCATGCGCCTCTTGCTGGTCGAAGACGACGAGAGCCTATCGCGCCAACTGGCCTCAGCCCTCAGGCACGAAAACTTTGCCGTTGATCAGGCTTTCGACGGCGAGGAAGGGCACTACCAGGGCGATGTCGAGCCCTATGACGCGGTGATCTTGGATATCGGCCTGCCGATCATGAACGGCATTCAGGTGCTGCAAACCTGGCGCAAAGACGGGCGCAACATGCCCGTGCTCATCCTGACCGCGCGCGACAATTGGCAAGAGAAGGTCGAAGGCTTTGAGGCCGGTGCGGACGACTACGTTACCAAGCCATTCCAGCTTGAAGAGGTGATTGCGCGAGTACGGGCCTTGATCCGGCGTTCGTCGGGCCTCGCTTCGCCGGTACTGACCTGCGGGCCGATCACCCTGGATACCCACTCGGGCGAAGTTCGGGTTCAAGATCAGGCCGTGAGCTTGACCGCCTACGAACACAAGCTAATCTCCTACCTCATGCATCACCAAGGTGAGGTGGTGTCTCGCACCATCTTGAGCGAGCACATCTATGAACAGGATTACGACCCCGATTCCAACACCCTGGAGGTTTTTGTCGGGCGGTTGCGGAAAAAGCTGAATGTCCCCAACATCAAAACCGTCCGCGGGCGCGGCTACCAGCTTGTGGAGCAAACTTAAGGCAGCCAGTGCTCGGCGAGCGCGTGCTCAGCAGGCCAACGCGCGCCTTGAGCAGGAGGCAAAACCAGGGCGGACGGGCTGGATACCGCGCTCCATTGCCTGGCGCCTAATCCTGTTTTCCACCCTGGTTATCGGCTTGGCCTTTTTGGTCGGCGGGCTGGTGCTGTCGCGGCTGTTCTATTGGCACGCCATCACCACGACCAATCGCCAGCTTGAAGATATTCTCAGCAATCTCGCCCTGGATGTCAGCATCCAACAGCCCGACCGCCAGGCTCGACCTCTCGTTGCCGTTGATCGCAGCGGGCAGGAGACGGCCTTCAACAGCCCCTTTTCCGGCAAGTACTGGCAGATTACCGAGCCAGGCGGAGCGATCCACCGGTCCGACTCGCTGCTGGATTTTGAACTCAATGTGCCACCGGTGGTGCGACCGGGCGACGTCTTGATCGACACGCACCCTGGCCCGGAAGGTCAAACGGTCTTACAGCGCCATAGAGCGGTCTACTACCGCGATTTCGGCCTGGTGATGCGCCTGACCGCTGCGGTCGATATCTCTGAGGTGCGCGCGCTGCATCGCTCCTTCAATTTCTATTTGGGTGTCTCGTTGATCGCTATCGGCGCGGTGCTGGTGGCGGGGATTTTCGTGCAAGTGACCTTGGCCCTGCGCCCCCTGAGGCACGCCCAGGAGCAGCTCAAGCAAGTGCGACGCGGGGAGGCCGAGACCATGGGCGATGGCCGGGGCTATCCACCCGAGATCGTGCCTCTGGTCGAAGAAATCGACGCTCTGATCACCGACAATCAAACCATTGTCGAGCGCGCGCGCAAACAGGTGGGCAACCTGGCCCATGGTCTAAAGACCCCTTTGTCGGTGCTCCAGAACGAGGTGCAGGGCGATCAGTCGAGCTTGGCGGCCACGGTGCGCGGGCAAACCGCCTCGATCCAAGAACAGGTGCAGCGCTATTTGGCGCTGGCCCGATCGGTGGCGGCCAGCCAACAACGCGGCGTGCAGACCAAGGTCAGCGAGGTGGCCATGCCCCTCATGCGCACGCTCGGCAAGATTCATCGCGACAAGGGACTTGTGTTCAGCTCACAAATCGCACCGGATCTGCTGTTTGCCGGTGAACATCAAGACCTGCAAGAGATGCTAGGCAATCTGCTCGACAACGCCTGCAAGTGGGCCAAGGGCGAGGTGCAGCTCAGCGCCAAACGGAGCGAGGCGGGACTGGTCATCTGCGTCGAAGACGATGGACCGGGCGTGCCCGATGACAAGCTCGCAGCGCTGGGCGCGCGCGGGCAGCGCTTGGACGAGCAGACGCCGGGAACCGGCCTCGGGCTGTCGATCGTCAAGGACTTGGCCGAAGTCTACAAAGGCTGCCTGAGCTTTGAGCGCTCTGGCGCGCTCGGTGGCCTGTCGGCCCGTTTGGTCTTCGCGGAGCGGTAGGCTAGAGCGTCGGGCGTTGGTCTTGCAACAGCCCTTCCGCTCTAGCTGACTGA
>CAZHYF010000154.1:0-7193 GCA_964536635.1 uncultured Rhodospirillaceae bacterium
CGCAATTGGTGGAAAGATGCTCTAGATCTCTAGGGCAAAACCGCCAGCGTCCTGCGAGGCCGCCTCGTCCGATGGTGGCTCCAGCGCGGCGATGATGGCCGCCCGCAGTCGCTCCTGCCGCTCGGCCGAGGTGATCTTGTCGCCCAAGGGGTCCACGACATAAAAGGCATCGCTGAAACGGGTGCCAAAGGAGGCGATCTTGGCGTTCTGGATCGACAGCCCCTCTTGGCTGATCTCGAAGGCGATGCGGTAGAGCACGCCGGTGCGGTCGTGGCCCGAGACCTCGATCATGGTCTGGTTGGTCGAGGCGGTGTTGTCGAACAGCACTTGGGTCGGCACCCGGAACACCTCCATGCGGCGGTCGCGCCAAGCGGGCTCATTCTGCTTCAGCTCTTCGGCGATATTGACCTTGGTCTCCAGAACGCGGCGCACACTGGCTTCGGCCGCCTGCTGCTCGGAGATCGTCAAGCGCCCCTCACCGCTGGTCTTGCGCACCCAGAAGGTATCCAGCGCCATGCCGTTGGTCAGCGTGTGGGCCCGGCCCTGCTCGATCGACAAATGCCGCAGCGCCATCGCGCCTGCCAGCGTCGCGAACACTCCGGCATGGCCTGGCGTATAGACGGTGGCGACGGTCAGATCCCGTTCGTCATCATAGCGCCAATCGAAAGCCAAAAGCGCGTCAGGATCGCTGGCCAGCAGCTTGGCGTGCGCGGCGAGGTTCGGCGGGCGATAGGACAGCCAATAGCCTTCGTGCCCCAGTTCAAAATAGCGCTCAAGCTGCGCGTCGCTCAGATCCTTGCCGACCAGTCGGCGCACTTCTTTCAAGCGCGCGGACTTGCGCTCGGCGCGCACTTCCTTGTGGGCTTTGCCCTGCAACAGGTCTTCGGTGTGCCAGAAGGCGTGGCGCTGGAGGGCTGCCTTCCAAGCCGTATAGCGCCCCGGCCCCACCGCCATGACATCTGCCACGGTCAGGATGTTCAGCAAGCGCAAGCGCTCCAGCGTGCCGACGGTCTCGGCCAGATGGCGGATGGTCGCCGGGTCTTCCAGGTCGCGCTTTTGGCTGGCATCGGACAGGGTCAGGTGCTCGCGGACCAGAAAGGCCACGGTGTCGGTTTGTTCGGCGCTCATGCCCAGGCGCGGGCACAGCTCGGTGGCGATTTCGGCGCCCAAGATCGAGTGATCCTGGCCCCGCCCCTTGGCGATGTCGTGCAAGAACATGGCGACATAGAGCGCCGTGCGCCCCTTGATGTCGTGGATCAAATCACTGGACAAAGGCGCCTCATCGCGCAGCGCGCCCGCCTCGATCAGATGCAGAAAATCAACCGCAAAAATGGTGTGCTCATCGACCGTAAAGTGGTGGTAGCGGTCGAATTGCATCATGCCCGTGACGCGCTCGAAGTCCGGCACAAAGCGCCCCAGCACGCCCGCCTCGCTCATCTGGGTCAAGATGCGGCGCGGGCTTTCGGACTTGGCCGTCAAGATCTCCAGGAACCAGGCGTTGGCCTTGGCATCTTTGCGCAGCTTGTCGTCGATCAAGGAGAGCTTTTGCGACAAGAGCCGCAAGGTCGCCGGCTGCACATCGCGCTGGGCGCGCTGGGCCACCAAGAAGACGCGGATCATGTCGCGCGGCTGCTCCTCAAAGGCCTCTGGGCCAGCGACCGCCACCCGGCCTGCAACCAGGCTAAAGCCGTCTAGGCTCGCAGGCTCGGCCTTGTTGCTGCGAAAGGGCCAGATGCGTTGCAGCCAGGGCTGGCGGTCGGCGCGCTCGTCCAGATCGGCCAAGACCCAGTTCGACAAGATGCCAATGTTCTTGGCGGTCAAGAAATAGTGGCGCATGAAGCGTTCGACAGCACGCTCGCTGGCGCCGTCCTCATCGTGGAAGCCCAGGCGCTCGGCGATGGCCTGCTGGCGGTCAAAGGTCAGCTTTTCTTCAGCGCGCCCGGCTGCAATATGCAGGTGAAAACGCAGCGCCCAGAGGAAGTTTTCACCCCGCTCCAGCACTGCGCGTTGGCGCTGATCCAGCACGCCCTTGGTCTGCAAATCGCGAATGGTATCAATGCCATAGGCCTCGCGCGCGATCCACATCAGGCTCTGGAGATCGCGAAAGCCGCCCTTGCCCTCCTTGATATCCGGCTCCAAGGCATAGCGCGCATAGCCCGCGCGCTTCAGGCGTTGCGCGCGTTCGGCCAATTTGGCGGCGATGAAGTCCTTGGCATCGCTCTTGCGAAGTTTGGCAAAGCGCGCCATCAGCTCGTCGTACAAGGTCTTGGAGCCGACAACCAGCCGCGCGTCTGCCTGGGCGGTGCGGATCGTCCAATCCGCTTTGCACTGCTCGATGGTCTGCGCAGGGGTTCTGATGGTGTGCCCGACCTTGAATTTGAAATCCCACAAGAAATAGAGGATGAAGTTGATGGCCTCGTTCAGCGTTTCATCCACGGTTCCTGGCACCAATATCAGCAGGTCCACGTCTGAATAAGGTGCCATGGCCGCGCGGCCGTAACCGCCGACCGCGACAACGGCAATCTCCTCTAGTTTGGCCTTCGGGCAGCAGACCAACGCCACTTCGAACAAGTGGCGCAGCAGGCTGTCGGTGATCTCGGCCAACTGCCCCGCGGCATCGCTGCCCCATTGGGCGCCCTCGTCGAAAGGCTGCAACACCTGCTGGCGTGCATCCGCCAGGCTGCTGCTGAAAATCTCGAACAAGGCCTGGCGCGCTTTCGGATCAGGCAGGCGCTCGCTAAGGCGCGCAATGCGCTCGGGCTCAGGGGCAAATTCGGCCAGGCTGAGCTCAAAAAGACGGGGCATAAAAGGCTATCACAGGAAAGCAATTGTGGACGATGGCAGTGCCAATAAGACTAGCACACTGCTGCCCAAAGCCAAGGCTAGCGCCGCGGCCTAAGCTTTGAACCGGCAAAAAGAAAGGGCGGCCCCAGACATAAGGCCGCCCGATCATATCATCCATTTCAGAGTCGCTCTAGGCCACCCGCGCATCCTGGCTCAGCGCGTCGCGCAGATAGAGGTAGAGCTTACCCACATCAGCGGTCAGCACGGTGGTGTGCATCAAGCGGCTGGGGTCCGCATCCAGAGCCAAGCGCAACAGGCGTTCGCAGCCGCTCATAAAGGTATCGGCGCTCTGGCGGAACTCGCGGTCGCTGGCGTACTTGTTGCGGATCGGGCCGTCGGCATCGCCGCGCATGCCCAGCAAGCGCCGCACAGACACGCTGCGATCGCCGGCATTGATGGCTTGCAACACCTTGTTGGGCAATTGCCCCTGCAAGATGGTGTCCACATCGATGGCCGCATCTTGCAGTTTGGCCACCAGCTCAGACGCGGTGCGCAGGAAGGCCGACTTCTGGCCCTCGTTCAGCGCATCGATCAGATGCTGGGCCCGCGCTTGAGCCTCTTCAGACTGGGCCGACAGCTTGGCCGACTGCTGGTCCGCCACGGCCGCCATGTTCTCCAAAGTGGTCTGGAGGTCCGCCACCTGAGCCGTCACCTGGTTCAGCGACGCCCCCATGGTCTCACGGGTTGCCGACCAACGCTCGAAGGTGGTCTTGCTGAGGTGGTCCAGGCGCAACAGGTCGTCTTCGGCCTCGTTGCTGACATCCACGGCAAACTTGTGCGCGGTCTCCAGGTGGTTGGTGGCCACCTCTGCCAGCGTACGCAAGCGGGTCTCGACATGCTCGACCACCTGACCGGTTTGCTCAGTGCTCTCGGCCAACAGAGCGGCGCGCTCTTCGATGGCACGGGTCAACTCACCGCCGGTGGCGTGGAAGCTGTTGAGCAGGCCTTGCAACTGATCGACCTGGCTGCGCACGGTGTCGGTCTGGCTGTCCAGGCTGTCGCCCACGCGGTCTACCTGCTCGTCCACCGCTGCAACGCGGCGTTCGATGCGGCCGGCCATTTCCTCCAGCTCGGTAACGATGCTGCGGATTTGCTGGCGCTGGCTGCCGTAGGATTCGCCAGTCTGCTTAAGCACCGACAAAGCCTCTTGGGCGCTCACCGCCATGCGCTCGGCCAATTCAGGCACCTCGCGACCTTGGGCGATCAGCTTGGAAATGGCGCTGTCGCTGGCCTCCGACATATCGACGGCGAAGCTGTTCAGCAGGCGGCGCATATCCTCGGCCACCTTGTTGATGCCCTCGCGCATGCCTGCTTCGGTGCGGGCGACGGACTCCTCGGTCAGGCGCGCGCGCTCCTCGACGGTATCGAACAAGTTCACCAAGCGGGCAGAGACACGCTCGGCAGCACGATCAGCCAAGTGCTCGCTCTGACGCGCGGCGACTTCGGTCTGCTGCTCCACTGCGTGGCTGACGCGGTAGGCCGAATTGGCAACCTCGGTTTCAAACTCGATCAAGGCTTGTTCGGCCGCGCCCAGCACCTGGTCGGTGGCGTTGCGCAGCTTGTGGAACCAGGCTTCAGCGGCAGCATCAATGGCTTGCTGATTGACCTGATCAACCTGTTGCAACGTCTGGCGCAGAGCGTCAATCTCACCGCCAACCGACTGCATCTTGTGGCCGATCATGCCGATGACCTCGCCCATTTGGGCCTCGATCTGCTGCGCCATAGACTCGGTCAGGCCGTTCAGGTGGCGGTCCAACTGCTGGCGGCGCTTGTCAAAGCCCATCAGGCGCATGTCCATGGCCTTGGTGGCTTCATGGGTGTGGTTCATCAGGCTGGCGCCCAGGTAGTCCGACTGCTCGCGCAAGCTGCCCAAGCGCTGTTCCAGAGCGCCAACGATCAGCTCGCCGTTTTCAGTGATCGAGTGCGACATACGCTCAGCGACAGAGGCAAGAGCCTCTTCCAAGCGGCCCGCGTCGTATTCTGCGCCGGCAAAGCTCTCGCGGATCGAGGCAATCATGCGCTCCATGCGGCCGTTCAGCTCGTGCATGGCTTGAGCCGCCAGGTCGTTCTGACGATCAAAGACCGCCTGCATCATGCCGCGCGCCGACTGGCTGGACTGTCCCAGAACCTTGGCTGCTTGCTGCGATTCAGCGATCAGGCCGCGCAGATCCTTTGAGATGGTCTTGGCAGCGCCGTTGGACAGCTCGTCCAGCATGCCCGCCAACTGGTCCAATTGCTGGGCTTGCTGCGCGAAGGCCTGCTGCATGGACTGACCACGCTGGGCCATGGCGTTGGCCGTATCCACCGCCACGTTGAGCTGGCGGGTCAGGCGATCTTCCAGATCAGCAGCCTTGCCGGCAGCGGTCGCGCCCAACTTTTCAATGGTATCAATCTGTTGCGGCAAGCTGGTGCCCAAGTGGGCCAACTGCTTGTTAGTGTGAGACACCACCGCTGCCAGCTCCTGTGTATGGTAGGCCACGGCTTGTTTGGTGTCCTCGGACAGGTGGCGCGCGGCCTCGAAGCCCTCGGCGGTCTCGTCCAACTGGGTCTCCAGGGCCTGGATCAGGCTCGCCATTTCCGCGCTGCTCTTGGCGATGCGCTCTTCGACCAACTTGATGGGGTCGGCCAGGCGTTCGATGACTTCGGCAGCCGCTTCACGAGATTTCTCGGTGGCACCGTCCAGGCTTGCCAGCAAGCGGTCCGCGCCTTGCTTGTTGGCTTCCAGCGCCTTGGCCTGCTCGGCCAGGCTCTTCGAGACCGTTTCCGACTGCTCGGTCAAGCTGTGGTTTAGCGCCTCGATCTTTGAGCGACCGATATCAATGTCACCATTCATCTTTTCCAGTGTCTCGGCCAGGGTCTTGCAGGTGAGCTCGAAGCCCTTGGTCTGCTGGCGGAAAGCCTTGGTGATGGCCTTGATATGGTTGTCGGTGTTCTCCGGCAACAGTTGCACCCGCTTGAGCCCTTCGATCTGCTCGCTCAGAGCCTCATACTGATCGCTGGTCAGGCCCTGCTGCGCGGCGGGCTCGCTCGCGCGTCGCCCTCCCATGGCCAGGCTGCGGATCAGCAGCAAGGGCGCGCTGAAGCCCGCCACCACCATGCAAAGCTCGGGCAAGCTGGCCTGCAACAAGCTGGCAGCCGCACCTGAAAACAGCGCATAAGAGAGGAAAAAGGCGGTCCAAGTCAGGGACAAAAAGACTCCGACCATGGGCGAAATACGCAACCCCTTAGCCATAAAAGCTCTTCCATCAAATGGGGCCTGCCGCCAGCCCGACCAAAAACCGGTCGATGCAAAATAGGCAAAAGGCCTGTTCAAAAAAATCCGTGTCGCCACCGCAAAAATTGCGACGGCTGTTTATAGTTACCCCAAGCTCTAGCGAAGAATTGTGGATAAAATTTGATTATGATCCAAGCAGCTAGCACAGAGATGCCAGCAAATGCCACAAAGCGGTCACGATGTTCAATTAATGTTCGCACTATAGTTTATGAAATTTCCCGATCTTTATGAGACTTTTGCGACGCCTGTTGATGGGCCTACTCTACTCCCTAATTTGGCGCTTGTTCTGGAGCCGCTGGGGCATGCTGACCGTTGTGCTGTTTGGCGGCCTGTCGGCCTATACCGACATCCCGAGCCGCCTGATGGGTGAGTTGGCCCTCGCCCGGCCCGCGCAGGAGGTCTATGTCGCCAGCGTGTCGCGGATCGTGGATGGGGATACGCTCGACGTGCGCCCCTTGAGCGGTTGGAGCCCCTTTGCCCGGCGCCTGCGCCTGGCGGGCATCGACACGCCCGAAAAATTCGGCCGAACCGCCTGCCCTCAGCGTGCCGCCGAGGCCAGCCGGGCACTCTATGACGCGTTGATCCCCTCAGAGTTCCTGGTCGAAGTGCGCATTCAAGAGCGGATTGGCAAGCGCTGGTTGGCCGATGTGCGCCGCCTGGACGGCCGTTCGCTCAGCAGCCTCATGCTGGCCAATGGCCAGGCGCGGGCCTATTTCCCCGGTGCCAGCAAGACGCCTTGGCGCAACTGCCACTAGCGCAAAACCCAAGCGCTTGGGCTCAGGTGCGCAACCGGCTTTGCTTTAAAAACAATTCGATAGCGCCCGCTGAGTATGACCGACCAAGCGAGACAGTGCAACGCGCGCTAGGTCAGACCATAGGGATCGCTTGCCTCAACGATGGCATCGCCACCCGGCTGCTCTTCGATCAGGAAGACGCGATTACCTGCTACGGGCCCGATGGAATTGTCACCGTCGATGTCAGCGCCAAAGAAGCTCTCAACCGACTGGACGTCGCTGACCACAGCACTAACAACAAAGCCACCAGAGCTGTTCAGCGTCCACATGACGTAAGAACC
>CAZHYF010000155.1:0-7145 GCA_964536635.1 uncultured Rhodospirillaceae bacterium
GCTCTAGGCGGGGCGCTCCAGCGGCTTGCGCCACATCATGCTCATGCCCAGCGGTAGGTTCGGCCCCTCGGGTCCGAAGCGATACAGAAGATCGTCGCCGCGCTCCATGCTTGGGAACATGCGCCACGGCACAGCGCGGTGCTCATGGAAGAAGACCAGCTCCAGGCCCAAGCCCAAAAAGGCGGTCATGAAGTCCGACAGCGGGTGGTTCCAGCAGTGCACCACCCGGTTTTGCAGCTTGACCGTGCCCTCGTTATAGGAATGGTCGGCGGTCTCAACAATTGCATCGTGGTGCCAATAGGGCGTCATGGGCGTCAAGCGGCCTTCGACCTCCTCCAAGATGAAAGAGCAGGGGTGGCCCTCAGCGTAGTAAAAACGCCCGCCCGGTTTGATAAAGCCTGCAATCACCTTGGCCCAGGCCTCTAGATCGGGCAGCCAGCCAGTCACGCCCCAAGAGGCGTAGACCAGATCAAAGGTCTCGTTCAGGACTTGGGGCGCCTTATAGATGTCGGTCTCAACCCAGCGCGCCTTGTGCGCAAGGCCGCTGCGCTCGGCCAGCTCTTGCGCTTGGGCCAGGGCTACGGGCGAGAAGTCCAAGCCAACCACGCGCTCGGCGGTTCTGGCGACGCTCAAGGTGTCGAGCCCGAAATGGCACTGGGCGTGCAGAACCGACAGCCCGCTGAGATCGCCCATCTCTTCGATGTCGATCGCAAAGCGGACATCTTGGCCGTCCAAGAAGGGACCGATCTGATACCAATCATTCGGATCCTCGAAATGGACTTTTGCCGCCTCGTTCCAGTTGGCCTTGTTGATGCGGATATAGTCCGGTTCTTCCTGGCTCATGGTCTCCTCCGACTTGGGCGGGCTGTGGTGGTTGGGGCTTGCTCTAGGCTGCTGCGGCCTGTTCGCCCTCCAGTGCGATGCCTGGGAAGTGGCAAGCCACCTGGCGGCCTTCGAAATCGGTCAGCTTGGGCTTGCTGGTGTGGCACTGGCTGGTCGCAACCGGGCAGCGGGTGGCAAAGGGGCAACCTGCCATCTTGGCCGATGGGCTGGGCAGATCGTCTTTCAAATAGATACGCTTGCGCTGCTCGCGTCCGCTGACCTGCATGCGCGGCACCGCCGACAGCAAGACCTTGGTATAGGGGTGCTGCGGGCGTTCATAGATAGCAGATGCGTCGCCGATCTCCATGACTTGGCCCAGATAGAGCACCAACAGGCGATCTGAGATATGATGAACCACGCTCAAGTCGTGGCTGATGAACAGCATAGAGACTTGGCGCTGCTCCTTGATGTCCGCCAGCAGGTTCAAGACCTGCGCTTGGATTGAAACGTCTAGGGCGGAGACGGGCTCGTCGGCCACCAAGAGCTGGGGTTCCATCACCAGGGCGCGGGCGATGCCGATACGCTGGGCCTGACCACCCGAAAATTCGTGCGGATAGCGGTTGCGCATGTCGGGCAGCAGGCCGACCGAGGCCATGATGGCAGCGACCTTTTCGCGGCGCTCCTTGCCGCTCAGCTGGGGCATGTGGGTCAGCAGCGGTTCAGAGATAATCTGCTCAACGGTGCGCCGTGGTGACAGGCTCGCGATGGGATCTTGGAAGATAAGCTGCATATCTTTGCGACTAAGGCGCAGCTCTTCGGGGGCTAGGGTGCCAAGCTCCTTGCCGTTCAGCCAGACCTGACCTTTGGTGGGTTTGAGCAACTGTAAAATCCCGCGCGCCAAGGTGGACTTGCCCGAGCCGCTTTCGCCCACGATGGACAGCGTTTCGCCGGCGGCCAGCTCCAGGTCAACGTCCTCGACGGCACGCAAAGGGGGGCGGGCACGAAACCAAGAGCTGCCTTGTTTGAAATGCACCGACAGTCCGCGCACTTTCAGCAGCGGTGCATCGGTCGCTTGCTGGTTTTGGTTATGCTCAGACATGCTCGGTCTCCCTGAGTTTGACCGCTTCATCTGCCCGGAAACAGGCACAGCTATGGCCGGGTTGGCGTTCTACAAGTTCTGGGGGGCGCTCACTACAAACCGACGCCTCACCGATGGCGCAGCGCGGGAAGAAGGCGCATCCGGGGGGCGGAACGCGCATGTTGGGCGGCTGGCCTGGAATGGCGGCCAGGCGCTGGGTCTGATCATCAGCCTCGACACGGGGCGTGGCCTGCATGAGCGCGATGGTGTAGGGGTGCTGGGGCGCCTCGAACAGTTCTTGCGCGTTGGCCACCTCTTGCAGCCGTCCGCCATACATGACCGCGACCCGGTCGCAGGTCTCGGCCACCACGCCCAAGTCGTGGGTGATGAGGACGATGGACATGTGGCGCTCGGCTTGCAGGTTGCGCAAGATGTCCAGGATTTGTGCCTGAATGGTCACGTCGAGCGCCGTGGTCGGCTCGTCGGCGATCAACACCTTGGGATCGTTGAGCAAGGCCATGGCGATCATTAGGCGCTGGCGCATGCCGCCCGACAGTTCGTGCGGGTACTGGTTGAAGCGCCGCGCGGCATCGGGGATGGCCACTTGGTCCAGCATGTCAATGCAGCGCCGCTTGGCCACCTGCTTTGAGATGCCAGGATTGTGGAACCGCAGCCCTTCCATCATCTGGGTGGCGATGGACAGATAGGGGTTGAGGCAAGTCATGGGGTCTTGGAAGACCATGGAGATCTTGGTTCCACGCACCTTGTTCAAGGCCTGGGAATCCAGGCTCAACAGGTCTTGCCCTTCGAATAAGGCGCGCCCGCTGACCTCGGCGTTGTCTGCCAAGAGGCCCATGGGGGCCATAAAACTTTGGCTTTTGCCGGAGCCACTTTCGCCCACGATGCCCAGAATTTCGCTGTGGTTCAGGTCTAAGCTGACACCGTTGACGGCTTTGACCCAGCCGTCAGGCGTCTTGAAGCGAATGGTTAGGTCTTGGATCGACAAGACCGGCTGCTTCGTCGCATTGCTCATGTCATGCTCCTCTAGCGGTCTTTGGGGTCGAAAGCATCGCGCAGACCATCACCGATAAAGTTCAGTGACATCAGCAAGATGATCAGGAAGACACCCGGTGCAAATACCAGCCAAGGCTTGTGCTCAACGCGGGTCGCACCCTCGGATATCAGCACGCCCAGCGAGGTGTTGGGCTCCTGAACCCCCAGGCCCAAGAAGCCAAGGAAACTTTCGACCAAAATCACCTCTGGAATGGTCAGGGTCAGGTAGACCACGGCGATGCCGATGACATTGGGAATGATGTGGCGCAGCACAATGGCGCTGGTGGGCACGCCGGTTGCCCTGGCAGCCTCGATGAAATCGGAGTTGCGCAGGCTCAGCACCTGACCACGAACAACGCGCGCCATAACCTGCCATTCGACCAGACCAATGATGGCGAAGACGATGTAGATATTGCGCCCGAAGTAGGCCAAGGCGATGACCGCAATCAGCGTCAATGGGTAGGAGAGCAGCAGGTCCAAGAAACGCATCATCAGCACGTCGAGCCAACCGCCAACAAGCCCTGAAATCGCGCCGTAGAGCACGCCCACGATCAGGGCCACCGTGGCCGCAACCAAGGCGACCAGCATGGAAATGCGCAGGCCAAAGATTACCCGCACCAGGATATCGCGGCCATTCTGGTCGGTGCCGAAGTAGTGATGGGCCTCCCAGTTGGGCGGCTTGGCGCTGTAGAAATCGCGGTCCTGGTACTCCATGGCATAACCGGTTAGGTTCTCAGCCACAGGAGCGAAAATGGCCATTACCACCAAGATCGCCAGGATGAAAGTGGAGACCAGGGCGACCTTGTTGCGCGCAAAACGCTCGAAGGCCAAGCGGGTCAAGGAGCGGCTTTTGACGGTCTCAAAAGCACCGTTTAGGGCCGCCTCGGTCGATTCGGGACGTAGCAGGCTCATGTTGGGCTTCCTCCCGTTCGAATGCGCGGATCAAGCCAGGTGTAGAGCAGATCCACGATGAAGTTCAGCACGATCACAAACAGCAGCAAGATGACCGTCGTTCCCATCAGCAAGGTGTAGTCGCGGTCGGTCGCAGCTGAGATGAATTGGGAGCCCAGACCAGGCAGCGAGAAGGTGAACTCGATAACCAGCGAACCGGTCAAGATCACCGCCGAAACCGGGCCAAGGTAGGTCACAACGGGCAGAATGCCGGGCTTCAAGACGTGGCGGAATAGGATCAGCCAATTCGGCAAGCCCTTGGACCTTGCGGTCCGTACATAGTTCGAGCGCAAAGCCTCAAGCGCACCAGCACGCGAGAGGCGCACGATGCGACCCAACAAGGCAGTACCCAGCACCAGCATGGGCAAAAGATAGTGGATCGGCCCACCGCTTTTGCCAGAGGGGATCCAGTTCAAAGTGCGCTGCCGTCGCGACAGCTCGACCCATTCGAGCTGATCGACAAAGAGCCAATGGAACAAGCCATCAAGTTGGTTGGCCAGCAGGTAAATCAGCAAGGGCCCCATGACCAGGTTCGGAATGATCGTACCGATCATACCGGCAGAGACCATGGCAAAGTCCAGGCGCGTATTCTGGAAATAGGCGGCGATGAAGCCCATGGGCACACCTAAAAGAATTGCGAACAGCAAAGAAGGAATGGCGTACTTCAAGGTGCCCGGCAGGCCGTCGCGCACATAGTCGTTCACATAGATATTGCGCTTGGTCATCGACAGGCCGAAATCGCCGCGGACGATGCCACACTTGCGCAAAGGCTGGGCGTCGGCAGGCATGTTGACCCAACGACCGAGCCACTCGCCCCAGGGGCACCACTTGCGCACCACCAGGTTGCTGCTCTGGTCCTGGCCATCATGTGAGCCGGTCAGGCTGACAGTGGCGTCCTTTGGGATCGACAACCAGTGAACGGCGCCAGGGCGGCCGTTGGCACCGACATCGCGTGCGGCCATGCCAAACAAGTAGCCCATGAACTGCGCGGGCATGCCCAGGTCCATGTCGTAGTAGGCTTCCAGGTTGATCAGGATATCCGGCGGTGGCGGCTTCTCGCCATCAAAGGGGCCTCCGGGGGCCAGGCGCTGGGTCGAAAAGACCGCAGCCAAAGCGATGACGACCAGAATAAGCATCTGGCCGAAGCGGCGCAGGACATAAGCCATAGGAATCGAGTTTCGCTGTTCACGCAGCACAAAGCGCTCCGGTCGAGGCCGGGCGGACGTGTTGCTTTAGTATCTGATCTTTTGAGGTGGCTGGCTCCGTGCTGCTGGCGCGCAGAGCGGGACGACAAGCCTCAAGAACGAGGGCCGCGGCACCACTCGTGTCCGCAACGTTGCACCGCAGCTCCCCGGCCTAGGACCGGCTGCCGAGGGCGGGCAACAGACACGGGAGTGCCACAGAAAACCAAGGCCCAGCCGGTTCGCGCAGGAACAGGCTGGGCGCGGCAGTCTTACTCGCTCACAGTGATCCAGCGAGACGGGTGACGGTCATCGCCGTTCGCGACATAGCCGCTGACGTATGACGCCACCAGGTGCTTTGAGTTGTAGTAGTAGATCGGTGCCAGTGCAGCTTCGTCCATGGCAATGGCCTCAGCTTTTTGCATGGTATCGATACGCTCTTGACCGCTCTGCTGATAAGATGCGTCCAGCAGCGCATCAAACTCGGCGTTCGAGTATTGGCCATAGTTGTACGACTTGCCAGACGCCATCAGGGCCAGCAGGTTTTCTGCATCGGGGTAGTCCCAGATCCAGCCAGCGCGGCCAACTTGGAAGTCCTGCTTTTGCAGATCGTCGTAGTGGGTGCGCGCGTCAGTGTTGAACAGCTCAACCTGTACGCCCAGCTTGGACCACATGTCAGACACCGCCAGAGCGATAGCCTTGTGGCCTTCGTTGGTGTTGTAGCGCAGTTGCACTTTCAGCGGGCTGTCGGTGCCGTAGCCAGCGCCTGCCAAGAGGTCGGCTGCCATCGCCATGCGCTCGTCGTAGGACTTGGCGGCCCAGGCCGGGTTCTGGGTCTTGTAGCCCGGAAGAGATGAGGGGACGAATGAATAGGCGGGGATGATGCCAGAGGTGTTTACAACAGTGGTGATAAAGTCGCGGTCGATTGCCATAGACAGCGCACGGCGCACATCAACATTGTTGAAGGGCTCTTTGGTGGCGTTGAAGGAGTAGTAGTAAGTACCGCCGTAAGGAGTGATCATCACTTCATCGCCGAACTCGGCTTTGATTTCGTCGATGATATCAGCCGGCATGTTGTAGGTCACATCCAGGCCGCCTTCACGATAGAGGTTCAGCTCAGCGGTCTCTTCCTTGATCGGGAAGTAGTTCACGGCATCCAGAGCCACATTGGCGGCGTCATAGAAACCGGGGTTCTTTCTGACGGTCAGCTTCTCGCCGATCACCCAAGAATCGACCTTGAAGGCACCGTTGACCACGATGTTCTCAGGGCGCGCCCAGTCGCCGCCGAACTTTTCAACAGCGTGCTTGGGAACCGGGTAGGCGGTGTTGTGGGTGGTCTGCGCGATGAAGTAGGGCGCGGCTGAGGCCAGCGTCACTTCCAGGGTCTTGTCGTCGATGGCTTTTACACCGACAGCGTCCATGCTGCCTTCGCCGCCGTTGAACTCAGCGCCACCCGCGATGATGTGCATCAGGTAAGCGTAATCGGCTGCGGTGGCGGGGTCCAGGATACGCTTGAAGGCAAACTCGAAGTCAGCAGCAGTTACCGGCGTGCCGTCAGACCAGTTGTGGTCGCGCAACGTGAAGGTATAGGTCAGGCCATCGCTAGATACGGTGTGGCTCAGGGCCGCGCCGGGGATGATCGTACCGTCGGCGGCCTCGGTGTAGAGACCCATGAACTGGTCGCGCGCGATGTCCGATTCCCAAGTCCCTGAGATCTGGTGCGGGTCCAAAGAGCCGGGGTTGTCGCCGCCGCCTCGGTTCAGAACCATTTCAGCACTCGCGACGCTGGCCAGGCCAAACGCTGCTAGCGCAGTGATGGATACGAGCAATTTCTTCATAGCATACCTCCTGTAAGAACATGCATTTCTTGTCGTTGTTTTTCCTGCCAGCGTTCTCGGGCGGACAGGCATGTAGTCTGCCTCGGGCGAGTTTGACCCATGTGACCAAAAGCCGCTCGCCGGAAACTGCGCCATGCTAGGAGTATGGCGGCTATGCGGCAAGTCAAATATTATACCAAAAGCGCGTCGTAATGACTCTGGATATCCGGGTGCGTTGGTGAG
>CAZHYF010000156.1:0-2647 GCA_964536635.1 uncultured Rhodospirillaceae bacterium
GGCAAGAGCCGCATCATCGACTTTGCCTTGTCGAACGCGGTCAATTCGGGCATTCGCCGCATCGGGGTTGCGACCCAGTACAAGGCACACTCGCTGATCCGCCACCTGCAACGCGGCTGGTCCTTCTTCCGCGCCGAGCGCAATGAGTTCTTGGACATCTTGCCTGCCTCGCAGCAGCTCAACGAGGAGAACTGGTACAAGGGCACCGCCGATGCTGTGACCCAGAATATCGACATTCTGCGCGCCTATGGCCCCAAGTACATCCTGATCCTGGCGGGCGATCACATCTATAAGCAAGACTATTCGGTGATGATCCACCAGCACGTCGAGTCCGGCGCTGACGTGACCGTCGGCTGTATCGAGGTGCCGCGCATGGAGGCCACCGGCTTTGGGGTCATGAAGGTCGATGACCAGGACAAGATCCTGGAGTTCGTCGAAAAGCCCGCCGATCCGCCAGCCATGCCGGGCCACCCGGACCTGGCGCTGGCCAGCATGGGCATCTATGTCTTTGAAGCCGAGCTGCTCTATGAGCTGCTGTTGGCCGACGCAGCCAACCCCCATTCCAGCAATGATTTCGGCAAGGACATTATCCCCCAGCTTGTGGCCCAGGGCAAAGCGGTCGCGCACCCCTTCAGCCGCTCGTGCGTGCGCTCGGGCTCTGAGCCCGAGCCCTATTGGCGCGATGTGGGCACCATTGATGCCTTCTGGCAGGCCAATATCGACCTGACGGATTTCACGCCCGAACTCGACCTCTACGACGAAGAATGGCCGATTTGGACCTATTCCGAGCTGACCCCGCCCGCCAAATTCATCCACAATGAAGAGGGCCGCAGAGGCCACGCTTTGTCCTCAATGGTCTCGGGCGGCTGTATCGTCTCTGGCTCTCAGCTTCATCGTTGCTTGTTGTTTACCGGGGTCCACACCCACTCGTATTCCCAGCTTGAGGGCGTGATTGCCATGCCGCAGGTCAAGATCAACCGCAATACTCGGCTGACCAATGTGGTGATCGACAAGGACGTGGTGATCCCCGAAGGCCTGGTGGTGGGCGAAGATCCCGAGCTGGACGCCCGCCGTTTCCGGCGCACCGAAAACGGCGTGTGCCTGATTACCAAGCCCATGATCGACCGGCTGGAGCTCTAGCCTCCATGCAGTTGCTCTACCTGGCCTCCGAGTGCGCGCCCTTCATCAAGACCGGCGGCCTTGCCGATGTCATCGGCGCGGTGCCCAAGGCTCTTGCAGCGCTGGGACTGCGCAGCCGCATCCTGCTGCCGGCCTATCCAGCCTTGGCGCCGCAGGTGGCTGAGGGGCGGCCAGTGTGGCAGAGCAAGGATCTGTTTGGCGGGCCTGCGCGCCTGCTGGCCTGCGAGGCTCAGGGGCTGGAGCTTTTGCTGCTGGAGGCGCCGCACCTCTATGAGCGCGACGGCGGACCCTATCAAGATCGCAGCGGCCACGACTACGGCGACAATGCTCAGCGCTTTGCAGCTCTGGCTTGGGTCGGCGCGCAGGTCGCCATCCAAGGCGTGGACGGCTGGCGGCCCGATCTGGTGCATGCACACGACTGGCAGGCCAGCTTGGTGGCTGCCTACCTGAAGCAAATGCCGGGCCCGGTGCCGCCCTGTATCACCACCATCCACAACATCGCCTTTCAGGGGCTGTTCGATCCCATCTTGCTGGGGCCACTGGGCTTGTCAGGCGACCTGTTCCATCCCGACGGCCTGGAATACTACGGGCGGCTCGGCTTTTTGAAGGCGGGTCTGGCCTACAGCCAGGCCGTGACCACGGTCAGCCCGACCTACGCCAAGGAGCTGATGCGCCCCGAATTCGGCATGGGGCTGGAGGGGCTGTTGCACGCCCGCCAAGCCTCTTTCCACGGCATTTTGAACGGCATCGACCTGGAGGCCTGGAACCCGGCCGACGATCCCTTACTGCTGCAAGTCTATGACCGGGACAATCTGGAGGGCAAGGCGGCCAACAAGGCAGCACTGGCCAAGCGCTTTGGCATCCAGCCCGACGCTCAGCAGCCGCTGTTTTGCGTTGTCAGCCGCCTGACCCGGCAAAAAGGGCTGGACCTGTTGCTTGAGGCGATCCCGGCGCTGGTGGGGCGCGGTGCCAAGTTGGTGGTGCTGGGCACCGGCGATAGCGATCTGGAGGCGAGCTTCAAGGCCGCCGCGCGCGCCTATCCCGACGCGGTGGGCTGCGTGATCGGCTATGACGAGGGCCTGTCGCACCTCATGCAGGGCGGTGCGGATGCCATCCTTATTCCCTCGCGCTTCGAACCTTGCGGGCTGACCCAGCTCTATGGTCTGCGCTATGGCACGCTGCCGATTGTGGCGCGCACCGGCGGTCTGGCCGATACGGTGATCGACGCCAACGCGGCGGCCTTGGCGCGCGGCTGCGCCACCGGTCTGCTGCACGACGTGGGGCACCTGGAGGCGCTGCTGCAAGCCCTATTCCGCGCTTGCGATCTGTTCCACCAGCCCCAGCACTGGCAAGCCATGGTCCAGGCGGCGATGAGCCACCCAGTGGGTTGGCAGGACTCGGCCCAGGCCTACCGCGCGCTGTATCGCCAGGTCTTGGGTTGGACCGGCGATGACGCACCGTCTAGCCATGTACCTGAACCAGCTAAGCCCGAACCAGCCAAACCCGA
>CAZHYF010000156.1:2747-7112 GCA_964536635.1 uncultured Rhodospirillaceae bacterium
TGCAAGCGGGCAGGCCCTATCCCTTGGGCACCACCTATGACGGCCAGGGCGTCAACTTCGCGCTGTTCTCAGCCCATGCTGAGCGGGTCTTGCTCTGCTTGTTCGACGAAGATGGCCGCCGCGAAATCGCGCGCTATGCCCTGCCCGAGCGCTCGGGTGATATCTGGCACGGTTATCTTCCGGGGTTGCAGCCAGGTCAGGCCTACGGCTATCGGGTCGAGGGCCCCTATGCGCCCGAAGCCGGGCACCGCTTCAATCCCAACAAGCTGCTGCTGGACCCCTATGCGCGGCTCTGGCTGGGGCAGGTAGGCGATGACCCAGCGCTGACCGGCTATGACAGCGCGGGCGGCGGCGATGATACCAGCTTTTGCAGCCTCGACAGCGCGGTGCATATGCCCAAGGCGCTGGTCTGGGCGCCCGAAGATTTCCCGCTGGCGGACCACCGTTTGCCGCCGCTGGCGCCCTCGCAGCGGCGTGGCCCAACCTACGAGGCCCACGTCAAAGGCCTAACCAAGCTGCACCCGGCGATCCCCGAGGCCGAGCGCGGCACCTACGAGGCGCTGGCCCACCCCGCCATGTTGGCCCACTACAAGGCGCTGAACCTGGGTGCGATTGAGCTGCTGCCCGTCCAGGCCTTTGCCGACGAGCGCGCCTTGCTGCGCCGGGGGCTGACCAACTATTGGGGCTACAACACGCTGGGCTTTTTTGCTCTTGAGCCCCGCTATCAGGGTCCGGCGGGCAGATCGGGCTTCCAGCAGGCGGTGCGACGGCTGCACCAAGAGGGGCTGCGGGTCATCTTGGATGTGGTCTATAACCACTCGGCAGAGAGCGACGCGCTGGGTCCAACGCTCAGCTTTCGCGGTCTCGACAACGCGTCTTATTACCGGCTGCTGCCCGACCAGCCGCGGTACTACATCAACGATACCGGCTGCGGCAACACCTTGAACCTCAACCATCCGCAGGTGCTGCGCTTGGTGCTGGATAGCCTGCGCTTTTGGGTTCAGGTCATGGGCGTGGACGGCTTCCGCTTCGATCTGGCGGTCTGCATGGGCCGCGAGGCCAACGGCTATCGTGCCGACAGCCCCCTGTTGAGCGCCATCCGCCAAGACCCGGTCTTGAGCCAGGTCATTTTGATCGCCGAGCCTTGGGACGTAGGGCCGGGCGGCTATCAGCTCGGCAGCTTCCCGCCTGACTTTGCCGAGTGGAACGATCAGTACCGCGATGCCATGCTGCGCTTTTGGCGCGGCGACCAGCACGCGGCTCAGGATCTGGCGACCGGCCTCTTGGCCTCGGCTGATCGTTTTGATCACAGCGGGCGGCGGCCTTGGTCCAGCGTCAACTTTGTCACCGCCCACGATGGCTTCACGCTGGCCGACGCTACCCGCTATGCCCAGCGCCACAACCTGGCCAACGGCGAAGGCAATCGCGACGGCCACCCCATGAACCACAGCGACAACTTCGGTGTCGAGGGGCCGAGCCACGACCCGCTGGTGCAGGCCGCGCGGGCCAAGCGCCAACGCAACCTTTTGGCCAGCCTCATGCTGGCGCAAGGTTGGCCCATGCTGTTGGCGGGCGACGAGCTGGGCCACTCGCAAGGCGGCAACAACAACGCCTATTGCCAGGACAACGCCACGACCTGGCTGGACTGGGCCGGCGCAGATCAGGAGCTGCTGGCCTACGTTCAGGGCTTGCTGGCGCTGCGCCACAACCTGCCAACGCTAGACCAGCCAGCCTTTTTGCACGGCCAGGACGTTGGCGCTGCGGGCTTGCCCAATGTCGTTTGGCTGGCTGCCGACGGCGGCGCGCCCGATTGGGACGACGACACGCTATCGAGCCTTGGGCTCTTGTTGCGTCGCGAGGCGCCGGACGATGGCGCGCAAGATTGGCTGCTTTGTCTCTTCCATCGCCGCCCAGTGCCGCTGATTTTCCGCTTGCCCAAGCCGCCGCAAGGTCGGGCCTGGCAGTGCGTTTTGGATACAGCCCAATCCGGCGCCGCGGCGACCGGCGTAGCGCTGATCACTGATCCCGCCCTTGAGCTGGCCCCTGCCAGTGTCACCGTTTTGCAGCTCGCGGCCGCAACCGGAACCTAGCCCCCCACTAAGCCCCCCATCAAGCCCCCCATCAAGCCCCCCATCAAGCCCAAGGAGGCACCTCATGGCGATCCTTACTCCGTCGATCCAGCCCTTTGCGGGTCAAAAGCCCGGCACCTCGGGTCTGCGCAAAAAGACCCGCGTCTTCATGCAACCAGGCTTCTTGGAGGCCTTCGTGCAGTCGATCTTTGAGGCGACCGGCGGCGCTGAGGGCAAGACCTATGTGCTGGGCGGCGACGGGCGCTTTTTCAACGCTCAGGCCATCCAGACCATTTTGAAAATGGCGGCGGCCAACGGCGCCAAGAGCGTGCTGGTGGGGCAAAACGGGCTTTTGTCAACCCCCGCCACCTCGCACTTGATCCGCCTCAATCAGACCGACGGCGGCTTTATCTTGTCGGCCAGCCACAACCCCGGCGGCATCGACGAGGACTTCGGCCTGAAGTTCAACGCGGCCAATGGCGGCCCCGCGCCCGAGGCCATGACCGAGGCCATGTACGCCGTCAGCCAGACCATCTCTAGCTACAAGATCAGCGACGGCCCGGACATCGACCTGTCGCGCCTGCAGGTCACGAGCCTTGAGGGCATGCAGGTCAAGGTGATCGATTCGGTCGCCGACTACCAAGACCTCATGCGGTCCTTGTTCGATTTCGACGCCATCCGCACGTTGTTTGCGGGCGGCTATCGCATGGTGTTTGACGCCATGCACGCGGTGACCGGCCCCTATGCCAAGGCGATCTTCGAAGGCGAGCTGGGGGCTGCGCCCGGCAGCGTGCGCAATGCGGTGCCTCTGGAGGATTTCGGCGGCGGCCACCCCGACCCCAACCCCATTTGGGCCTCAGAGCTGATGGCGACCATGATGGCCGAGGATGCGCCCGATTTCGGCGCGGCCTCAGATGGCGACGGCGACCGCAACATGATTACCGGCAAGGGCGTGTTCGTCTCGCCGTCGGACAGTTTGGCGGTGTTGGCTGCTCAAGCTACAGCAGCCCCGGCCTATGCCAAGGGCTTGGCGGGCATTGCGCGCTCCATGCCGACCAGTGCGGCCGCCGATCGCGTCGCCGAGGCGCTGAACATCGAGGCTTTCGAGACCCCGACCGGCTGGAAGTTCTTCGGCAACCTGCTGGACGCGGGCCGGGTGACCATCTGTGGCGAGGAGAGCGCGGGCACCTCCTCTGACCATGTGCGCGAGAAGGACGGTCTTTGGGCGGTGCTCTTGTGGCTCAACATTTTGGCCAAGACCAAGTTGCCGGTGGCCGAGCTTTTGGCCCAGCACTGGGCGCGCTTTGGCCGCGATTTCTATTCGCGGCACGACTACGAGGCCCTGCCGACCGAGAAGGCGCAAGCGGTGATGCAGGGGCTGCGCGACCAGTTGGCCGGCCTGCCCGGAACCGCCGTGGGCGGGCTGACCCTGACCGGCGCTGACGAATTCGCCTACCACGATCCGATCGACGGTTCGGTGAGCAGCGGCCAGGGCCTACGGCTCTATTTTGAGGGCGCACGCGCGGTGCTGCGCCTGTCGGGCACCGGCACCGAAGGGGCCACGCTGCGGCTCTACCTGGAGCGCTACGTCGCTCCCGAGGGCGATCATGGGCAGGATCCGCAAGAGGCTCTGGCGCCGCTGCGCGATGCGGTGCGCGCGCTGGGACGCTTCCAAGAGCTGCTGGGCCGCCTTGAGCCAGACGTCATCACCTAGATGTGATAGGCATCGGCCCGCAGTTTGCAGCCTAGCCTTTGCACGGGTTGGGCAAGGACGGCAGAGCACAGGGCTGGCTTTCTAGGCCAAAGCGAATTGACCAGAAGTGACGGGCAGCAAGGGGCTGCGGGCATGCGCAACAACCGATCCGGACAGCAACCGTCGTGGATTGAAAGGACACCTCATGACAGCGCTCCGCTCCCTACTTTTGCCTTTGCTCATGACCATGAGCCTTGGCCTTGGCTTCGCAGGACCCGCACAGGCCTGCGCCTTTTGCGGCGAGCCCGCCTATCGCATCGTCAATGTGAAGAATTGGGACAGCCTGCGCGCCACGCCCTCGACCAAAGCGGCGCGCTTGGCCAAGGTGCCGCTTGGTGAGCAAGTCATCAAGGTCGGCGCCAGCCATTACAGCCTCAACCGCGAGTGGATCAACGTCTGGCACAACGGCGAAACCGGTTGGATTCCCGCTGATTACCTGGCCTACGATGGCATCATTGGCCAGCCCAATTCCGGCGGCACCAATGCCAGCTCTTGTGGCGGGATCGTGCGCGCGCGCCCTGACATGGGCAGCCGCAAAGTCCG
>CAZHYF010000157.1:0-3265 GCA_964536635.1 uncultured Rhodospirillaceae bacterium
ACTGACCACCCGAGACGGTTAAGCTGTCGAAGGCCAGGTTGGCAGAAGTGTACCAAGTGCCCGCCCGCTGCTCTAGGTCTTCGAATTCGATGATGTGGGCCAGGTCGCTGGCGTTGAGCACATAGATGCTGCCGTCATTGGCGCCGCTGAGCGCCAAGATGTCATTGCCGCCCAGGCCACCGTTGATCAAGGCATCCGCGCCAATGTTGGCCGGATTGCCGTTTAAGATGAAGGTGTCCGAGTCATTTCCGTCGCCCATGTGGATCTGACCTTGCAGGTTGCCGGTGTTGGTGTTCTGGAACACATCATTGCCGCCCTGCATGCTGATTTCATAGCGGCCATCGGCCGAGGTATCTTCGAGTGTGGCCTCATTGACGATGATGTCAGAATTATCCGACAGTACATATCCAATGCTATACCCGTTGCCGTCAATCTCAAAGTGGTAGGTCTGCACTCGCCAAAGGTCGAATTGATGCCGTTACCCGAGGCACCGATGCGACCGCTGATGTAGGAATCCGTACCATTGACGGAGGTTGTAACCACATTGTCATTGGCGAGCGCCGGTAGCGCGAAACCCAGGGTTACAACGAGGCTGGAAAGCATTGTTGAATTCAGCAATGGCTTTCGCATGGTAAATCTCCAAAGTATATTCTTTGTTCCAGAATCAAAAATACGGTCTTGGGGCCGCTTAAATTGCGACTTTTGATAAAAATTTGGGCCATTCGGTCGAACGAAAAATTGAAAGACTAATCAGCATAACCCTACGTTTGTAAAGCACTACGTCTTTGAGACTGCAACCTGAGATGGTGGGCGATCTTGTGTCAATTTCCATGGTTTGTGGCGCAACTGTGTCCTGCGCGGCGAGGGAAAACGATCCTTTGACGCTTTCTCCTCATTGGTGACACAGCCCCTGGCTAGCCCAGCAGTTGCAGAATTGGCGGCAAGCATGACAAAGCGTTTGCGCTCGGCAGGCTGCACGTCCATGTATAGGGCATGAACACCACTCCTCCTGTGAAGGCCCGCGCTGACAGCCTTGCTCTGGGTGCGCACGGCGGCGCCCTGGGGGCGCACGCCAGCGACCTAAGCCCGCACGGCAGCTCTTCTGGCGACGACCAAAACAGCCTGCGATCCGGCGAGCGCAGGGCGCCCTATGGTGCCCGACGCGGGCGCGGCCAAGGGGTGTTTGCGGCCTTGGATTTGGGCACCAACAACTGTCGTTTGCTGGTGGCGCGCCGCGTGCCTGGCGGCCATCGCTTGGGCGAGGTGCCTGCGGTGCGTCCGGCCAAGGGCGCTCGCCCGCGCCCCCCTTTTCGCATCATTGAATCCTATTCGCGCATCGTGCGGCTGGGCGAGGGGCTGGCGCTGAGCGGCGAGCTGGGGGAAGCTGCGATCCAGCGAACCTTGGCCTCGCTCAAGGCTTGCTCCAGCATCATTGCCAACCAACGCGTAGACCGCTTGCGCTGCATCGCGACCGAGGCCTGCCGGGCGGCCAGCAATTGCGAAGAATTCTTGCAGCGCGTGCGCCGGGAGACCGGCCTAACCCTGGAGCTGATTTCGGGCCAAGAAGAAGCGCAACTTGGCTTCATGGGCTGCGCGCCATTGATGAACCCGCGCCGGCCCTACGCGCTGGTGTTCGATATCGGCGGCGGATCGACCGAGATATCCTGGCTGCAAGTGGCGGGCGGCCAGCGTCCGCGCGCGCTGGACTCTCTATCCTTACCCTTTGGCGTGGTGACCCTGGCCGAACGCTATGCTGCAAAGGAACCGGGCAGCGCTGGCTCGGCTGGCAAAAACCTGTCGCAAGCAGGCTATGCTGCCATCCGCCGAGACATGGCCGAGGCTCTCGCTGACTTTGAAGCCCGCAACCGCGTCGCTTTCCATCAGAGCCAAGCTAAGGTGCAGTTGATCGGCACCTCTGGCACGGTGACCACTTTGTCGGCCTTGGTGCAGGGCCTGCCGCGCTATGATCGCTCGCGGGTGGACGGGGCCTATTTGACCTTGGGCAGTATCGAGCGGATTTGCCAGCAGCTCTTGGCCATGAGCCACGAGGAGCGCGCGGGCATCCAGAGCATCGGCAGCCATCGCGCTGACCTGGTGCTGCCAGGGTGTGCGATCCTGCAAGGCATCCTGGACAGTTTCCCCTTGCAGCGCTTGCGGGTGGCCGATCGCGGGCTGCGCGAGGGCATGCTCTACGAGCTGATGGCCTCGCCGCGTCCGGGCGGTTCGGTGCGCGGCAAGGCCAAGCGTCAAGGCGAAGCCGCGGGGCAAAAGGCCTATGCGGGCAAGTCCCAGGCGCATAAGTCCCAGGCCCCCAAGAGCCAAAGCAAGGGCCAAAACAAGGGTCAAAACAAGGGTCAAAATAAGGGCCAGGGCAAGAACCAGAACAACAAAGCCGACGGCCGTTGGCGCCAGGACCGCGGACGTTCGGCGGGTGGCCGCTCTGGGCCGGGGCGGCAGGACAGCCAGACCCCCTAACCGCCACCCCGACAAACGCGCTGGTCAGGCGATATGCCTCGCGTCCTCGTCCAGCTTTGCTGTAGACTTGCCAGCGCTCCCCTCCGCAGCGATCCCAGAATGTTATGACCAAGAAGCCCTCGCCACCGACCTCTCAAACTCCCCGCCGCCCCAAGAAGCGCCCCGATCCCAAAGCGATTGGCCTGGCGGTCAAGGGGAGCGCTGCCAGCAGTGCAGGCGATCCCATGCAGGCTATCGGCGCGCAGCGTCAGCTTACAACGCAGCTCAAGACGGCGCGCAAGCGCACCAACTCATCGGCGCGCTGGCTCAACCGTCAGCTCAACGATCCCTTCGTGGCCGAGGCCAAACGCCAGGGCTACCGCTCGCGCGCGGCCTTCAAGCTGGTGGGGTTGGATGATCGCTTCGGCTTTTTGAGGCCAGGAGCGCGGGTGTTGGATTTGGGCTGCGCTCCAGGGGGCTGGCTGCAAGTCGCGGTGCAGCGCACCGGCGCCGATCAAGACGACGCCAAGGCCGAGCGCGGCCGTGTGCTGGGCATCGACCTGCAAGCGGTCGAGCCGGTGCCAGGAGCCTCGATCTGGCAGGGCGACATGCGCGACGAGGCCACCCAAGCCTGGGTGGTGGAGCAAGCAGGCGGCAAGCTGGATGCGGTCATCTCTGATATGGCGGCGCCCTCGACGGGGCATGCGCAGACCGATCACCTGCGGGTCATGATGTTGATCGACATTGCCTTTGATGTCGCCGAGCAGCTGTTGGCCCCGGGCGGCACCTTTGTTGCCAAGGTCTTGCAGGG
>CAZHYF010000157.1:3365-7091 GCA_964536635.1 uncultured Rhodospirillaceae bacterium
CGGCTCGGGCTTTCGCGGTTGGCGCCAAACCGCCGAGCACCGCTATCAGGGCGACCGCGACCTAGATGAAGGTCCGTGCATGGGCCCGCTCGGGCGGGTCCAAGTGGGGCAGAGCGTTGAAGCTATTCAGCCGCCGCGAGCCATACTCCAGCGTATAGCGATGCATGGAAGAGTTGTTGATCTGCAACAAGACGTGGGCAAAGCTGTGGGTGTCCAGGCCCAGGATGTGGCTGATGGCAACGCCGATCACCCCGCCCGAGGTCACCAGCATGGTGCCATCGGTCCGCTCGGCATCGTCAAGGGCGCTCAGGACGCGCGCGGTAAATTCAGCGTAGGTTTCGGTTGAACAGGAGATGCTGCCCTGCTCCCAGGCTTCAAGCACCAGCGGAAAGTGCTCGATAAAGGATTGGCGCCCGCTGGGCAGGGCGATGTTGTGGGTCTCCTTGGCCGACTGCGCCAGCTCGAAGTAGTTCATTTCGCGCAATCGCGGATCTTCTTCAATCTCCAGGCCCAAGGCAGCCGACAACTCGCGCGCGGTATCGCGCTGACGGTTGAGGTTGCCCGCTACGATGCGCTGCATGCCATGGTCGGTCTGGGTCAGATAGGCTCCCAGCCAGCGGGCTTGCTGACGCCCCAAATCGCTGAGGCGATCATAGGCTTCTTCGCTGCCAGCACCGGCGTTGGCTTGGCCATGGCGCACGAGGACCACCTTGCTCATGTTTTGTCCTTCCTCGACGCGCGGTAGGCGGTCGCTTGTGTTCGGGCTTCGATCAGCAGCACATGTTGCGCGCCGAGGCGTGAAAATCAACCGTCAAACCGCAGATCGTGGCTGCGCCTTGTGGCTATGACGCGGCAATCTGCTTACCGCGTGTTGGCCGCCAGGCGTGGTTCTTGCGCCTCTGACCGCCTAAATTGGCAGGCAAACCAAAGGAGTTACTATGCAGCACTTCACACCTGCTTTTGGCCGCTTGGCGCGCCTGTCCAGCTTTGCCATCACCGCCGCTTTGGCCGCCCAGCTCGCGGTTGGCTCAGCATTTTTCAGCCCAGCTCAGGCCCAGGACCGCGCGGCCGCTATTGAGGCCATGCAAGACTACCTCATGTTCTCGGACTACGAGGCGGGCATCATCCTGCCGCAGCAGATCGATGCCGACGTGTTCGGCTCGGTGCTGTTCGTCGATACCCGCGATGAAGAGCAGTACGAAGCAGGCACCATCCCTGGTGCGATCCACATCGAGTGGCGCGAGGTTCTGGACCGCATCGACGAGATCCCCGAGGGCCAAAAGACCGTTCTGTTCTGCAACACCGGCAGCCTGTCATCGCAAGCCGCATTTGCGTTGCGTGTGGCCGGGCGCGACAATGTCGTGGTCCTGCAAACGGGCTTTACTGGCTGGCAGCAGACAGCAGCCTACAAGCCCGAATAGACGCGGCGATACGACCGTTCTTCCGGGCGCCGGAACGGGCTAGCTGGTGGCCACAGGGGCCGGTTTCTTCTTGCCCCTGGACTCGCGCCAGGAAATATAGCTGACCGCCACGACGATGATGCCGCCGCCCAGGAAGACCAAGGGGTCCAGCGGCTCGCCGAACAGGGTGATGCCGACCAGGGTCGCCCAGACCAACTGCAAGAAGGTGACCGGCTGGGTGATGGAGACTGGCGCACTGCGAAAGGCAATGGTCATGGAGTAGTGACCGGCGGTCGCCAGTGCCGCCACACCCAACAGAAGGCCCATTTCGTGCCAGGTCGGCGTGACCCAGGTCGCAATCGCGAAGGGTGCGAGGCCCAGCGTGACCGTCAGCGACAGCATGACCACCACCAGGTTGACCGGCGCTTGGTCGGTTAGGCGTTTGGCGGTCAGGTAGGACATGCCCATGCAGACCGATGAAAAGAGCATGGCGATGTGGCCCGCAGAAATCTCGCGAAAGCCCGGGCGCAAAATGACCAGCGCTCCGGCCAGCGCGCAGAGGATGGCCACCAGGCGGCGCAGGGCAAAGGCTTCGCCCAAAAACAGCGCTGCGCCCAGCGTGACATAGATCGGCGGCATGAGGTTCAGCGCGGTCATATCGGCCAGCGGAATGTGGACCATGGCATAGAACCACAAGATGACCGCCAGCGTATGGACGGCGCCGCGCATGGCAAACATGCCCTTGAGCTTCAGGCTCATGGTGTGGCGCAAGGCGCTGCGCATGGTCGGGAGCAGCATCAGCGAGCCAATGGCGTAGCGCAAAAAGGCGGCCTCAGGCGCGGGCAGGCGCGGGCCCATTGTCTTGACCAAGATGTTGACGCCAACGAACATTAGCCCGGTTAGAACCATCCATAAAATGCCCTGAAGGGCCGGACTGAGGCGGGCGGTCATGCGCGAGGCTTTCTGCTGCTTGGGGAGAATCACGGGGCCCGCAAGAAGCATAGGTCCATGCCTTCTGGCTTGCCACCAAACGCAGTCAAGGGCAATGGGCAGCGGCTGGTTTTCCGCCTGCTGGGCCTGAACGCGCGCGCCACCGTCGTGATGACCTCACGCATGCTCACGTTCTGGCGCGCTGCTGTTTGTTTCCTGGACCAGGACCGAGGACCGGGCTCAAGTGGTGGCGTCGCGCCGCCCTCGCACTTGCGCGTTCCTCACCTGCCTAGCCCCAAGGGATGGTCCATGGCCGAAGCCTCTCCCGAAGACCAGCAGCTCGCCGCGCGTTTGCGCCAGGGCGATGAAGCGGCCTTTGCCCAGCTTTACCGCCGTCATACCCCGGCGATGCAGCGCTTGGCAGCCGCTATTACGGGCCGCACCGCGGCGGGCGAGGAGGTGACCCAAGACACCTGGCTGACCGTGTTGGACAAGATCGACACCTTCCAATGGCGCTCAAGTCTAAGCGCCTGGATTTTTGCGATCTTAGCCAACAAGGCGCGAAGCAAGGCGCGGCGCGAGGGGCGCATGATCTCCTTTGATGAGCAGGGGCAGGGCGGGGGCCAGGGCGGGGGGCAGGGCTTGGCCGATGCCTTTGACGGTAAGGGCCGCTGGCGGACACTGCCGGGGCTGTGGGAAGAAGTAACGCCCGAGCGCATCGTGGCGGGCCGCAAGCTGGTCGATCACATGCAAGAGGCCATCGCGGCCTTGCCCGACACGCAGCGCGCCGTCCTGATTTTGCGCGTGCAGCAGGGCTTGGAGGCTTCCGAGGTATGCTCTATTTTGGAGATCAGCCCGACCAATATGCGGGTGCTGCTGCACCGCGCGCGCTTGGCGCTGCGCGCCCGCCTGGCGGCGCTGTCGTGAGCGCGCGGATCGCGGACCCTTGGGCCTCGACCGATTGGGCTGTAACATTCTGGCTGACGGGGCGTCTTACCACTGTGAAGCCTAGATTTAGGAGCGTCTGGATATGCTGACCTGTAGAGAGGTGGCCGAACGCGCCAGCGGGCTGCTCGACAAGGAGCTGTCAACCTGGGAAGAGTTGAACATGCGTTTGCATCTGATGATGTGCCGGGGCTGCGCCCGGTTTGTCGAGCATCTGCGTCAGACCAATCGGCTTGCGACTGATGCAGCAGAGAAAGAGGCTCTGTTGGAGCCGGCCACTCGCGTGGCTGACGGTCCGCTGCCGGACGACCTTCTTGCTAGGCTTCACACGAAATCATCCGCGCAAGATGCCGGAACGCCCGGCGAGGCAAAGCGAGCCCGCAATCGTCAGGAAGACTAGGGCCAGCCGTTCGCGCGCAGGTCTTCTGCCCTGTTGCAGCTCGCTTTCAGC
>CAZHYF010000158.1:0-7077 GCA_964536635.1 uncultured Rhodospirillaceae bacterium
GGCAAGAGGCTGCTGTTCGCCAGCACATCAGCCAGAGCGCGTTCCTCGCGTTCGGCCTGTCCAGCAGCCTGTTGTACCACCGCCAGAGCTTGGGGCAGGGGCATGTGCGCGCTCATCGCCAAAGCATAATGGTCAGCCAGCAAGAGATCACCGCAGCGCTTTACGGCTGCCGCCATAACCTCGGGCTTGACCTGCAAGGTAGCGATCAAGCGGTCCGCCAAGGCCAAGCTGGCGCCTGCGGTTTGCAGCAGCACGGGCAGCCCCAGCCACTCCAAGCGCCAGGCCGCACCGCCGCCGTCTTGCTCGCTCATCAGGGTCTCAAAGCAAGCCGGAAGTTGGCTGGCACTGTGGCGGGCAAGCGCCACGAGCTTCTGGCTGAGTAAAGGGCGCTGGCTCTGCGCGGCGGTCAAGCCGCCATGCGCCGCCAAGCCACCCGCACGTGCTTCGATTAACTCGCCGCAGCCAGGAGCGCTGAGGGTGGAGATGTCTTGCGCCATCTTGCCAATCAGGCCGCTGGTCATGGCCAGCCACGAGGCCAGATCAACCCAGCGATCACGCTGATTGATCCAAGCGCTGCTAGGGGCCTCCAGCTTGAGCAATTCGGCCAACTTGTTGATCAAAGACTCGGGTGCAGCTCCAAGGCTGGCCTTCGTGCCGTCTAGACCAGCCAATTGCAGACCCAGCAGGCTGGGCTTGAGCGCAGCGAGCCGATCTTGCTGGCGGCGCAAAGGCTCCAGCCAACCCAAAACCTTGAAGCCGAAGGTCTGGCCCCCTGCCAAGGCGCCGTCGCGGCGCACGAGCTGGGGGGTGTCGCGGAACTGTCGCGCCAGCTCGGCCAGGCGCGCGATAAGGGCCTCCAGCCGCTGTTCATAGACCTGGAGCAGGCTGCGCACTTGCAAGACCTGGGCGTTGTCCATCAGATCCTGCGGACTGACGCCAAAGGCCAGCCAAGCGCCAGCCTCAGGCGGCAGCGCCTCGCGCAAGATATCGGTCAGAGCATGCACCGGGTGGCCGTCGCGCAGCACCCCCCCTGCAAGCACGGCGGGCTCCAGCGGCAAAGAGCGCGCGGTCAGGCTAATGCGCGCCGCAGCTTCGGCGGGGATCAAACCGAGCTGCCCCTGGGCGTCGGCCAAGCTACCCTCGACGATCAACAGCGCCCGCACCATGAAACGGTCCGACAGAAGATCTGCCACCCGCTCATCGGTGAAGGCCGGTGCCAGGTAGCTCGACGTTAGCGCGGAGGTCATGCTGCGGTCGTTCCTTCGATTTTCAGGTGCGCCCTAGGCCAGGGCCTCGACAACGCGCCGGGTCGCCACCTGCACCAGGTTGCGGCGGTAATCGGCGTCGGCGTGCATGTCTTCGATCATGTCGGGCGCCAAGGTCAGTGTTTTGAAGTCACGGAAGCTGGCGTCGGCGTTCAAAGCAGCCTCGGCCTCGTGCCAACGGAAGACGCCGTCTTGGCCCGCGCCGGTCACAGCGATGCGATAGGCGCCGTCCAACAGGCAGACAAAAACGCCCGCCAAAGCAAAACCAGAGGCTGGCTGCTTGAACTTCAAATAGGCCGAGCGCGCCGCAGGGAAGGTGACGTGGGTAATGATCTCGTCTTCGTCCAGCGCGGTGGTGAAGAGGCCCTGGAAGAAGTCTTCGGCCTCGATGCTGCGCTTGCTGGTGTGGATGGTGGCACCCAGAGCCAGCACGGCTGCGGGGTAGCACGCCGAGGGGTCGTTGTTGGCCAGCGAACCGCCCAGCGTTCCACGGTGGCGCACGGCGGGATCACCGATACCGCCAGCCATGGCGGCCAAGCCCGGCACCATGTCTTGCACCAGCGCGCTGGCAGCGACCTCGGCGTGGCGGGTCATGGCACCAATCGAGACGCGGTCGTCAGCTTCACAGATGCCTTTGAGGACATCCAGGCCGTTGAGGTCAATCAGCAGCTCGGGCATAGCCAGGCGCTGGCGCAGGGTCGGCAGGTAGGTCTGACCGCCCGCCAACAGCTTCTTGTCCTCGCCGATCAAATCTTGGGCTTCTTGCAGGCTTTGGGGCTTGATGTAGTCGAATTCGTACATGGTATCCGTCCTTCTGGTCTGCTGGGCTTAGGCCGAGGCGGCTTGCTTGTCAGCCGCGAGCTGGGCGGCCTTAACGATGTTCTGATAGCCGGTGCAGCGACAGATGTTGCCCTCCAGCCAGTGGCGGATTTCACTCTCGCTGGGCTGCGGGGTCTTGCTGAGCAGGTCGGTGATGGCGATAACCATACCCGGCGTGCAGAAGCCGCACTGCAAGCCATGGGCTTCGCGGAAGGCCTCTTGCACGGGGCCCAGGGTCTCGCCGTCGCTCAGGCCCTCGATCGTGGTAACGGCCGCGCCGTCGAGCTGGACTGCGAGCAAGGCGCAAGACTTAACAGCATCGCCGTTTAACAACACCATGCAAGCGCCGCACTGCGAGGTGTCGCAGCCCAGGTGTGTGCCGGTCAAGCCCAGCTCCTCACGCAGAACATCGACCAGCAAGCGATTGGGCGCAACCTCCAGGCTGTGCGTTTGCCCATTGACGGTTAGGGTGATCTGCATGCGAGCCTTTCCAAGCGTGTTTGGCGCGGTTAATGCACCAAAATCAATATGTTATGCGCAGGCCCTGCGGCCGGGTTCGTGCCGAGCCGTGGCGCAGATGGCGGGGCGGAGGCCGCGGCGTGGCCGTGCGCGGAGCCACAAAAAACCACAGAAAGCGGGGCAAGACTAGCCCAAAGTTGCCAGGGCTTGCCGGTCGTAGCAGCGGCAAAATCTCGCCACACAGCAGGTTGGCCGTTCGCTTGCGAAGCAGGATGGCGGCCAAAGAGCCCGGCGCAAAGATCCAGGTACTGAAGAGAAGTGCTAGGGCGCGCCGTGGCCGGTGCCCGCTTCGCCATAGCGATGCAGCATGCCGTTGGTCTCGCAGCTCGCGTGGCAAAGTTGCAGCAAGTCCTGGGCCACCGGCTCCAGAGGCGGCAGCAGGCTCCGGTCTTCGCCCGGCATGGCAGCCTTGCGCAGCTCGGTCGGCAGCGGTCCTGGATCGTAGAGATTGACCTTGAGCTTGGTCTCCTTGACCTCGCGCGCATAGCACTCGACGGCCATATTGAGCGCCGCTTTGCTGGCACCGTAGCCGCCCCAGAAGGGCTTGGCTTGGCTGCCCGCCGCGCAGGTCACGAAGACCGCGCGCCCCTGCTTACTCTGGCGCAGCAGGCTGTCGAGCGACTGGATCAGCATCATGTTGGCGGCGTAGTTGATGGTCATCGCGCGCTCCATAACCTTGAAGTCGCTCTGGCCCAAGGGCATGAGTTGGCCCAGGTAGCCCGCCGCGCCGACCATGATATCCAGACCGCCGAAGCGATCCAGCAGGGCGTTGGAGATGTGTGCCAACGGTCCCAAGTCCTGCAAATCTACCTGCATCAATGTGGGGGCCTGGCCGCCTGCTTGGCGGATCAAGTCGTCGGTCTTCTCCAGCCCGCCCTTGGTGCGAGCGAGGGCGACAACCTTGGCACCCGCGCTGCCCAGCGCAATGGCGACGGCCTGCCCCAGGCCGCGCGAAGCGCCCGTCACCAGAGCGGTTTTTCCTGAAAAATCAAGCATTAGAAACGACTCACTTGCATCATCATTAAAGAGCGCATCCAGTGGTGTAGCCTTGCGATACCGCGCGGCACCAGCAGCACCAGGGCCCAAAGGATCAAGGCCAGCACCATGCCGATAAAGGCATAAACAAAGCCCGAGGCATTGAGCGGCAGCGCCCAGCTCATGTCCTGCCAGGCGTCTTGGCCGATACGGCTGGAAAAGACCCGTGCCAAGATGAAGGGCTGCTCAAACCAGGCGGCTTGGCTGACCATCGCGTATTGCTTGGTCAAGGCTTCAGCACTGGCGACTTGTTGCAGCAAGGTCTCAGCCTGCTCGGGAAAGCCGCCCTCGCGCAGTTGATCGGCGTAGGCCTTCAGTTCAAGGCCGCGTGCGGCAGCGTTGTCCATGTGGCTTTGCGCGTTGTCCTGCGCCTTGGTGGCAAAGCCGCCCAAGCGCTGTTTGTACTGCGAATAGTAGGCGGGGAACTGGGTTGCGGCCACGGCTCCCGTGCCTCCGACCACAACCGTCCACATGCGATCCAACATTACAGCTTCACTCCTTGATGGGCGCCTCTCATCCGCAAGCCTGGGGCGCGGACGGTTGGCGCCGCCCTGGGCCCTCACGCCCCGAAAAGATGCGCGCTATTGGCGATCTTTGTCGGTCAATACTGTTGGATATTCGCCGGTAAAACAAGCGTCGCAATAGCGCGGCTGCTTGGCATCGCGTCCCTCGTGCCCCAAAGCGCGGTAAAGACCATCCATCGAAATAAAGCCCAGAGAGTCCACGCCGATGTGCTTGGCCATGGCCGTGACATCGTACTTGTGGGCCAAAAGCTGAGCCTGTTCGGGGGTGTCGATGCCGTAGAAGCAGGGGTGCGCGGTCGGTGGGGCGGCGATGCGCATGTGCACCTCGCTGGCACCAGCGGCGCGGACCATTTCGACGATCTTCGTCGAGGTCGTACCGCGCACAATAGAGTCGTCCACCAAGATCACGCGCTTGCCGTCGAGTTGGCGGCGGTTGGCGTTGTGCTTCAGCTTGACGCCCAGGTGGCGGATTTGCTGGGTCGGTTCGATGAAGGTACGGCCGACATAATGGTTGCGAATAATGCCCAGGTCAAAGGGCAGATCGGCGGCGCGGGCATAGCCGATGGCTGCGGGCACACCGGAGTCCGGCACGGGCACGACCAAGTCGGCCTCCGCGGGGTGCTCGCGGGCCAATTCTTCGCCCACCTGTTTGCGGACGTCATAGACGTTGAGGCCCGCCCAAGCTGAGTCCGGGCGCGCGAAATAGAGGTACTCAAAGACGCAAGGTCGCGCGGTCTGCACGGGGAAGGGGCGGCGGCTCTCCAGGCCCTTGTCGTTGATGATCACCAGCTCACCCGGCTCGACGTCGCGCAGGAAGTCGGCGCCAATGATGTCGAGCGCGCAGGTCTCCGAGGCCAGGATGTAGGCCTCGCCCAGCTTGCCCAGCACCAGCGGACGGATGCCCAAGGGATCACGAACCCCCACCAAGGCGCGGTTGGTCAGCGCCACGATGGAATAAGCGCCCTCGATCTGAGTCAGGGCGTCGATCAGGCGGTCCTCGCGGTGCGAGCGCAAGGAGCGGGCGATCAGGTGCATAATGACTTCGGTGTCGGTCGAAGACTGGAAGATCGAGCCGTCCTTGATCAAGCGCTCGCGCAGGAAGGCGGCATTGGTCAGGTTGCCGTTGTGGGCCAGCGCAAGGCCGCCGGTGTCCAGCTCAGCGAACAGAGGCTGAATGTTGTGCGCCGCAGCCTCGCCGGTGGTGGCGTAGCGGTTGTGGCCGATGGCGGCTTGACCATCCAGCTTTTGCATGACGCGGGGGTCAGAGAAGGTGTCGCCGACCAAGCCCTGGGCGCGATGGGCAAAGAAGCGCTGCCCGTCGCTGGAGATGATGCCGGCGGCTTCTTGTCCGCGATGTTGCAGGGCGTGCAGGCCCAGAACGGCGTACTCGGCGGCTTGCGGCTGGGCGAAGATGCCAAAGACACCGCATTCTTCGTGGAAGTGGTCGTCGTCTTCGGTGTGACCTTGGCTTGCGGCTGCAAAGTCAAAGGGGTGCGAGGGATAAGCGGTCATGCGCGAAACAGGGTGTCCGTTGCGTTGGGCGTTGTGGCGGTAAGGCTTGTGGGGCAAGTGCGGCGGCAAGGCCGCGCGCGTTTATGCGGTGTTGTGGTCGGGCAAGCAAGCGGGGGCCATGGGCCGGTCGAAGCCCGCTGACAGCAGGGGCGCGCGCGGTGCAGGCAGCGGCTTGCGCTCGCCGCCCAAGGGGGGCTGCTTGGATTGATCGGGGGTCGGCGGAATGGGCGGCGTGGCCGACAGCGGCCCGGCGGCGTAGAGCTGATCCACTTCAGACAGGAAGCTGGCGATGGTCTCCAACAGCTCAACGACCTGTCCGTTGGCAGCAAAGCGCGGGTCGGTGACCAGGCGCGCACTGGTGCCTTGCAGCAGCCAGGCGGCGCTGTGGACGGTGGGGCCCAGGCGGGCGCCGATGATGGCGTCGAGCTGCTTGGGCTGCTGGGCAACGATGTAGGCGATCCACAAAACCGCGCAAATCAGAAAGCCGCGCGCAACGCCAAAGAGCAGGCCGAACAAGCGGTTGACGGTCTTAAGCGACTTGACGCGAAACAGCTTGAGCAGCGGCGTTGTGACCAGCGTGATCAAAATCAGCAGAATGACAAACAGCACCAAGAAGGACAGAATTTGCAGCGCCAGGGGATCGCCGATCCACCGCGCGATATAGGGCATGATCTGGTCTTTGAAGTAGGCCGCTCCGGCTGCCGCTGCGGCCCAGGTAAAGACATCCATGGCCTCGCGCGCAAAGCCGCGAAAAACGCCCCACAGCGCCGACGAGCACAAAATGAGCAGGATGATCAAGTCGCCAATGGTAAAGCCGTCCATGCTTAGCGGGCCTTTAGTCTGAGCAGGAGTGCTTGTCTGATGCGGCTCAGTCGATCACGCGGCGGCGTATCGCCGGGGCGATACGGCCAGCGGCGGCCAGACACGGCCAGACAAGGCGTTGGGCTTTGATATAAGCCCCCTTGCCTCTGGAGCCAAGGCTTTCTTGCCTCTGACGCCATGCTGCGACCTTCCTTGCCACCAGCGCTTTGGGGCTGGCGCCTGGCAGCCTTGACCTTGGTTAGCCCCGCCGCTCGGGCAGGTGGTCGTCCTCGACCAGATCGACAAAGCGCGAGAATTCGCCATGGAAGGCAAGATCCAGCGAGCCGGTCGGGCCGTGGCGCTGCTTGCCGATGATGACGGTGCCCTTGCCCCAGACCTCCTCGCAGCGCTGGCGCCAGGCAGACTCACGCTCGGCGAATTTCTCGGGGCTTTCCTCGGGCTTACGAATGGGCTCTGAGCGCTCCAGATAGTATTGCTCACGGTACAAGAACATCACCACATCGGCGTCCTGCTCGATCGAGCCCGATTCCCGCAGATCCGAGAGCTGGGGGCGGTGGCCCGTCCGCTGCTCCGGGGCCCGG